>JAJYTA010000191.1 GCA_021793295.1 Actinomycetes bacterium | reverse complement strand
CTGCCGCCTCTAGACGCTCTAGACCGTGCTGCACGGTGATGCTGAAGCCTGCCGACGTCGCGACCTCGCCCGGCGACACCGTACACAGGTCGAAGTCGAACGTGGGTAGTCCTTGAGCGCTGCGATCCAGGCCGAAGGCCTCACACAGCAGTCCGAGCTCGAACGGGGCAACGCCGTCGAGCGCCACCGTGGCCACATTCCGGATCATTCCGGCAGCCTGCCACAGATTTGGCAGTAAATCCACGATGTTAGTCCTTCCTGCCACTGTTGGCAGGAAGTGAGCTGCAGCAGACTTTCTGCCATGGACCTGTTCATCGCAACCCTGGTGATCGTCGCCGTAGCCGCGGTCCTGACCCTGATCCGCAGGATCGAGCTCGAGCGACCGACCACACACTCGGCGCCGCTCGACCCCACCGACGAGTGGTCGCCAGACCTGCCCAGCCACCCCTACAGCAGTTGAGCGGCCCGATCGAGGAACCGCTCCCGGTCGACGATCGCGCGCACCACCCGACCCTCGCCCACGCGGCGGCCCGAGCCGTCCTCGGCCGTCACGGCGAAGGTCAGCGCGCGCCCGTCGACGGCGAGCAGATCGGCCCGGACCCACACCACCGCGCCCACGGGGCTGGCGGCCAGATGATCCACCTCGACCCGGGTACCGACCGTGGTCCGGCCGGGGGTGAGCTCGTCGGCGATCGCCGCCGTCGTCGCCGCCTCCATCCACGCCAGCAGCCGCGGCGTGGCCAGCACGGCGACGTCACCGGAGCCGAGCGCGGTCGCGGTGTCGGCGTCGGTCACCGGGTGGCGGCGGCGCGCCCACAGCCCCGCAGCCAGCCCGCTCATCCGAGGACCACCAGGACGTCACCTTCTTGAACGACGTCTCCGGGAGCCACACGAATCTCGGCGACGACGCCGTCGGCCTCACTGAGCACCGGGATCTCCATCTTCATCGACTCGAGAACGACCAACGTGGCGCCGGCATCGACCCGCTGGCCCGCGGAAACCTCCACGGAGTGCACGTTCGCCACCATCTCTGCGGACACCAACTCGGCCACGTGCCCTCTCCTCTCGATGCCTCCTGGAGCATTTCACCACGCAACGCCGCGAATCCAGGCCTCGTCGGCCTCGGCCGGGCGTGGCGGCTACGTGATCGCCGAGGTCGGGGTCAGGATGATAGTCGTGGTCCTGGTTCTGCTTGCGCTCGCTGTCGGCGTGGTCGCCGGCTACGTGAGCGGCGGACGCCTTCGCCACCTCCGCGACGCTCCGCCGATACGCAGCCGGCTGATCCTCACCGCGCTGGGTCTCTATGTCCTGGGAGTCGCGGGCAGTTGGGCCTGGCAGCCGCTTCTCGCGGGCTCGACGGCCGCGTTCTGGGCCGTGCTGGCCTTTTACGCCTGGCTGAACCGGCGACGGCACGGGGCGCGACTCATCGCGTTCGGGCTGGGGCTCAACGCCTTGGTGATCCTGCTCAACGGCGCCATGCCGATCTCGACGACCGCGCAGGCGCGCGCCGGAGCGCAGCTCACCGAGCCGACGTCCGGGCGCGTCACGATCGCCGACGACTCCACAACCTTGCCGTGGCTGGGCAAGAACATCCCGGTGGCGTTCCCGCCGAGCCCAGAAGTGGTCAGCCCAGGCGACGTCGCGGTGGCAGCCGGCGCCGCGACGGTTCTGGCCACCGGTATGGTTCGGCGAATGATCAGCCCGGCTCGTCCGGTCCGCGCCGCGGTACCCGCCGGTCCTGAGGAACCCGCGCCGCCTGGTCGTGCGAGAATGGAACCGGACGTCGACGTCGAGAGCGAGCAGCCGCCTCCCCGCGCCGTCGTATGAGTGCCACGCACCCCACGACTGACGACCTCGGCCCACGTCCACGTAGGTGACATCGACGGACAAGGAGCAGCTCACCATGGGTAAGCGAGCACGTAAGCGCAAGGGTCGCCGCAAGAACAAGGCGAACCACGGCAAGCGCCCCAACACCTGAGGCTGTCCGCCCAGAACGTACGACGGCCCCGGTCCGAGCGATTCGGACCGGGGCCGTCGTACGGGGTCACGGAGTCTGGGAGATCTGGACCCGGACTTCGCGGATCCGGGCACGGATCTTGCTACGCAGTTCGTCGGGGGCGTGCTCACACCCACACGAGCGGGCCACAGCCTCGCGGATGACTCGCTCGATGTCGTAGGTGGACATGCACGGGCTGCATTCGTCCAAGTGGGCGCGGATCTCGGTATACGTCAGCGAGCGATCCTCGCCGAGCTCGTGATCGAGAAACGCGTACACGCGGTCCAGGACCTCAGCGCAGTCGACGTCGTTGTCGTCGCAGCTCATCGCCCGACCTCCTGAGTGACCTTCGGCACGAGGCCACGCTCGCGGGCGTAGTCCTCGAGCAGTTCCCGAAGCTGTCGGCGCCCACGGTGCAGCCTGGACATCACCGTACCGATGGGCGTCCCCATGATCTCGGCGATCTCCTTGTACGGGAAACCCTCGACGTCGGCCAGGTACACTGCGATGCGGAACTCTTCGGGGATCTCCTGTAGCGCGCTCTTGACATCGGAGTCGGGCAGGTGCGCCAGAGCTTCAGCCTCGGCCGAGCGCAGACCCGTGGACATGTGCGCCTCGGCCCGCGCCATCTGCCAGTCCTCGATGTCTTCCGCGGCGCTCTGCTGCGGCTCGCGCTGCTTCTTGCGATAGGTGTTGATGAAGGTGTTGGTCAGGATTCGGTACAGCCAGGCCTTGAGGTTCGTCCCCTCCTTGAACTGGTGGAACGAAGCGTAGGCCTTGGCGAAGGTCTCCTGGACCAAGTCTTCGGCATCGCTGGAGTTTCGGGTCATCCGAAGCGCGGCGGAGTAGAGCTGGTCGAGGAACGGGAGCGCATCGCGTTCGAAACGCTCGGTGCGCTCTTCGTCGCTCTCCTGGTCAACCATTACCTCCGATGGTACCGGTGCCAGCGGGTTCCATGCTTGCCCTCCCTCCGGTTCAGCCAAGGACAACGACGGGCGTTCCAAGCACGCAGCGCTACTACCACCCACGATGCGTCGAGCCTCCCAGCAGTTGACTGCGATGCGCCGTGGGTCGCGTAGGCCCCACGGCGGCTTACCCACATGTCAACACCGCGCGGCGTCAACGCATTCCTCGCGCCCGCGTCGCATCGCGGAGCACCGCCCAAGCGTCGGCCACCGGTCCCAGGTGGGCGAGCTTGTCCGGGTTGATCACCGCCCGGATCGTCTGGATCTGCCCATCCGCGATGTCCAGTGCCATGGTGTTGACCACCCGGCCGTCCCGGTCGCGGAACACCGCGCCCGGTTGCCCGTTCACCAGGCCCTCCTCCACGACCGCGCCGACCTCCATGAGGTACGGGACCGTCGCGGCGAGCACGCGGGCGACGTTCGGCGCGCCGAACACGCCGGTGCCCCATTGTGGCGCCTTCCCACCGCTGTCACCGACCATCTGCACGTCGGCAGCGAGCAACGCGCGCAGGCCGTCGACGTCACCTGACCGCATGGCTGCGTAGAAGCGCGCCGCCAGTCGTTCTCGCTCGCGGCGGTCCGCCTCGAACCGGGGCCGCCCGGCCTCCATGTGCTGCTTGGCCCGCACCGAAAGCTGGCGGCACGCCGCCTCCGAACGACCCACGGCGGACGCGACGTCGGCGAAGCCGAACCCGAACACCTCACGCAGCACGAACACCGCCCGCTCCAGCGGGCTGAGCCGCTCGAGCAGGAGCAGGGACGCCGTCGACAGCGAGTCGGCCAGCTCGGCCGCCCGGGCCGGATCGTCGTACGGGTCGGTGAGCAACGGCTCGGGAAACCAGTTCCCGACGTACTCCTCCCGTCGCGCTCGTGCGGAGCGCAGCACATCGATCGAGATGCGGGTCACCGTCGCGGACAGGAACGCCTTGGGCGACACCGGCCGCGTCGTCGAGGTCTCATACCTCAGCCACGTCTCTTGCACCGCGTCCTCGGCCTCGCTCACACTGCCGAGAATCCGGTAGGCGATGGAGAACAGCAACGACCGAACCGCCTCGAATTCCTCCGTGCGGGTCATGTCAGCACTGCCGCGAAGCCCTGGCGCCACGAGGGGTAGCGCAACTGCCAGCCCAGCTCCCGCTTGGCCTTGGCGTTGGAGAACCCGCGCCCTTCGGTCATCACGGCCACGGCGACCTGTCCCGCCAATGGCCGGGCCAACCAGGCCGGCACGCGCATCGGCGGCTTCGCACCGGCGCACGCGGCCAGGTACGGCAGCCACTCGCGGGCCGCGGCCGGCTCGTCGTCGACGATGTTGAACACCCCGGAGGCGAGCTGTTCGACCACCAGCGCCGTCGCGTTGGCCGCGTCGTCCAGATGAACCCACGAAGTGTGACCCGCACCAGAACCCACCAGCGGAAACTGTCGCTTCCGCAGCGGGGCGACCAGGTCGTCCAGGACGCCGGGGCCGTAGAGCCAGCCATAGCGCACCACGGCACCGTCGGCCTTGACGACGGTGTCCTCGACGTGCCGGACGGCATCCATGACCGGTTGCGCCGGGGTACCCGCATGCCGGTCGAGGGGATCGTCTTCCGTCTTCACCCAGCCGCCGGTGCGGATGCCGTTCCACCCGGCGTAACTCTGCGCGACGATGTGCGCTCCCCCGATGCCTTCAGCCGCGGCCATCAGGTGGTCGGTCCCCTCGGTGCGCAGCCGGTTCGTCCTGGCGAACCAACGGTCCATGTGCTTCAGGTCCGGCGCACCCGCGATCGCGGTCATCTGGTGGACGATCACGTCCGGCCGGGCGCCGGCCACCGCCTCGCCCACCGACACCGCGTCGAGCCCGTCCATCACGACCGCCTCAGCGCCGGATTGCGCCAACATGTCCAGCTTCGCGGGGCTCGTCGTGGTCGCGGTCACCTGATGACCTCGATCGACGAGCAGCCGCACCAGTCGCCGTCCGACCACACCGGTCCCGCCTGCTACGAACACGCGCACAGCCCATCACCCCTCGGTAGGTTTCGTCCTCGGTTCTCACTACCGAAGACGAGACAGCCCGTGCGGCTGTGACACGGCGCCGTGGACGGTGCCCGAGGCGGACCTCCCGAGGGCTATCCAACGGGCTATCCCGCCGCCCGGGTGATGACGCCGGACAGGAACGTCTCGACCGCATCGACCACGGTGGTCATCGCTTCCTGGTGGTCGTGACCCTTCCCCACCTTCATGCCGTGGTCGGCGCCCGGAACTCGCACCAGCTCGTACCCACCGGCCGGGAACTCCTCGGGCCGGCCGAACGTGTCGCGCTCGCCCTGAACCACCAGGCACGGCAGTACCGCGGCGGCGCCGAGCAGCTCGTCCTGGCGGGAGCGCTCGGGCTTGCCGGGCGGATGCAGCGGGAACGACAACGCCACCACACCGACGGCGCCGGTGGCCGCGCCCGTCCGGCAGGCCACCCGCGCCCCGGCGCTGCGCCCGCCGACCACCAGGGGCACGTCGCCGGGGATCTCTTCCAGTGCAGCGACCCAGGCTTCGTCCAGAACGGGTGGGCGGGGTGCGACCTTGCGTCCGGCCAGCCGCCACGGCTGCTCGACCCGGATCACGCTCACGCCGGCACTCGGCAGCCGCCGTGCCAGGGCGCTGAGATCTCTGGCGTCAGGGCCGCCGCCCGCGCCGTGCCCCAGCACGCACCGGGCCCACGGCCGCTCGGCGTCGTCCACCCACAGCCGCGCGTCGCCGACCGGCGTGGCCACGGTGGTGTAGGTCGTCACAGTGTCACCGGGTCCAGAAGGTGCGGCCCGTTGTTGGCGACGCGATTCACCTCCGTGGACACCGGGTAGGCCGCCAGCGTGCCCGGCGTCGCCGGCGACAGCATCGCCGTCAGCTCGTCGGTGTCGGTGTGGTCGGGATCGAGCCAGTCCGACCATTTGCCGGGGTCGACCAGCATCGGCATCCGGGGATGGATCTGGCCCACGTCGTCGGTGGCATCGGTGGTGAGGATCACCGCCGACCACAAGAACGCGTCGGGATCGTCCTCGGGCCGGGACGGGTCGCGCCAGATCTCGTACAGCCCGGCCATGGCCAGCATCCCGTCCCGGGGGTGGATGAAGAACGGCTGCTTCTTGCCCTTGGTTTCGCCCCGCCATTCGTAGAACCCGTCCGCCGGCAGCAGGCACCGGCGCTTGGCGAAGGCACGCCGGAACGACGGCTTCTGGGCCGCCGTCTCGACTCGGGCGTTGATCAGGCGGTTCCCGATGGCGGGGTCGTCAGCCCACGAGGGCACCAAGCCCCATTTCAAGGTGCGTAGGCGCCGTTGCGGTTGCGCGTCGGGCTCGTCGCGCCGGCGGCGGGTCAGCACGCCGTACACCTGCTTGCTCGGGGCGACGTTCCAGTCCGGCTCCAGGCGCTCACGTACCTCGACGTGCTCGACGTCGAACTCGTCAACCAGGTCGTCCACCGTCTGGCTCACGACATATCGTCCGCACATGACTTCATCCTCGCACCACGCCGCGCTCTGACGCAGAACTCGGCCGGTCACCCATCGGTTCGGTCGATTTTCATGGTAGGCAGGAGTCATGAGCCTGGTCCGACTGATCGCCCGACCGATGCTGGCAACGATCTTCGTTGTTCAGGGTGCGAACAACCTGCGCGACCCGGAGCCCGTGCTTCCGGTCGCCACGGAGTTCGCCGAACGCTTCGGCCCCACTCTCGAGCGCCGAATACCGTCGATGCCCACCGACCCGAAGACTCTCGTGCGCATCAACGCCGGTGTGCAGTTGGGTGCCGGACTGGCCCTGGCCACCGGAAAGTTCCCGCGCCTCGCCTCGCTCGCCCTCCTCGCGTCGCTGGTGCCGACCACACTGGCCGGGCATCCGTTCTGGGAGGCCGAGGATCCTGCTGAACGCAAGACGCAGCGCATCCAGGCCATGAAGAACGCCGGTATGGCCGGTGGCCTCCTGCTGGCCAGTGTCGACACCGAGGGCAAGCCCGGCATGTCGTGGCGGGCCCGGCGGGCCGCGCGCGATGCGCGTCGCACCGGCAAGTCCGCCAAGCGTGCGGCGAAGGTCCGCGCAGGCAAGGCGCGCAGCGACATCTCGGCGCTGTCGCATCGCGTGCACTAGAGCGGCTGACTCGCGCACAAAAACGGGCCGCGGCGCCCGCCGGAGTGGTACTCGTAGCGGCGACCGGCATGTTCCAGGACGAATCGGTGGCCCGGAGTGAGAACTTGCGGGTAGGCCATGCCGGGCTGCGGGCAGCCCAGGCTGCCGTCGCGCCAGGTGACCTCCTCGACCCGGACGACCACCACGTCGGAGGGGTGGACGCCCA
>JAJYTA010000190.1 GCA_021793295.1 Actinomycetes bacterium | reverse complement strand
ATGCGCTCCGCGTCGCGGTCGAGCCAACGGTGACTGATGGACGACAGCGCCAAGGCCTCGGCCATCGACGCGTACCCCAGCATCGCATCGCGCTGGCTGACCAGCTTCGCCGCGACCTTGGGCGGCCAGTCAAGCGTGCGGGCGATCACGTCGGCGGGGGCATTGTTCAGGTCGACGAGCCCGCCGTCGTCGAAGTCACTCGGCACGTCCGGTCGGCCGATGCCGAGTTCAACGGCCATCTCCACGTCGCTCGAGGCGATCTCGCGTGCTTCGGCCCGGCGCGCACGCGCGTCAAGTACGGCCTGCACGGCCGGATCAACGGGCTCCTCGTGCGGCCCGAAGACGATACGCCGACCGTTGAGCGCCGCTACCGTACCGCCGATCCCGCCCACGATGACCATCGCGCCGATCGCGCCGCTGTCGATGTCCAGCGCCACACCCGTCACCGTGCCAGCCGAACACAGGACGAGCAAAATCGTCACGATCAACCAGCCGGCGCTCCGTGCGCGCCAGAACGTCTGGTTGGCCGGCACCCACGCGAGAAAGTTCAGGCTGATGGCCGGGAGCAACACCCACAGCAGTTGCCCGACGGCACGCACTGCGGTGGTGGCGACGCTCGAGATCGTTCCTCGTGTCCCGGCCATGTCCGAAAGGGTGCCACACGCCGGCCATGCAGCATGTCAGGCGGCAGGCACGACGAACTCGTAACCGGCGTCGCGTAGCGCCTCGATGATCGCCGGCAACGCGGCTACCGTGCCGCTGCGGTCACCGCCGCCGTCATGGAACAGCACCACCGCGCCCGGGTGCATGGAGGTGATCACGTCATCGCGGATCCGGCTCGCCCCGGGCTGCTTCCAGTCCCCCGGGTCGATGCTCCAACCCAACGGGGTGTGACCGAGCGAGCGGGCGACGTCGTTGACGTTCTCGGCGAAGTTTCCGCCGGGTGCGCGGTAGAAGGGCACCGTGGCCTCCGGCACGGCGGCCAGGATCGCGTCCAACGCACCGCCGAGCTCGTCGTCGATTCGCCCCCGATCGCGTCCCGGCAGGTGGACATCGTGGTTGACGGTGTGGTTGCACAGCACATGCCCGTCGGCGACGATGTCGCGCACCAGGTCGGGCCACTGCTTCGCGTTCGGCCCCACCAGGCAGAACGTGGCCACGACGTCGTACTCGCGCAGGATGTCCAAGACCGCGGGGGTGTAGTCCGGATGCGGCCCGTCGTCGAAGGTGAGCGCGACCGTATTGCCTTCGCGGCCGGTCAGGCTGCGCGTGCCCGCGGAGTTCACCTCGGGCACCGGCGCCGTGGCCGACGTGGGCACGCCCGGCAGCAGTCGCGCGCCGGCCTTCACGTCCGTCGCCGCTGCCTCACCGGCTTGGGCGGCCTCCGGCGTTCCCCGGTGCGCGGCTCCCACGATCACCGCCACGGCCGCCAGCAAGACGATGACAGCCGACCTGACCCGGCTGGACAACGTGCTCACCTCCGGCACCCCGTGGGGCAGAACGCGTCGGACCTGGACAAATCACGCTACTGTGTGACACCGCCACACTCCGCCAGGCGCGCCGAGAGCCGCGTAAACTGCAGGTGATGCGATCGACTTCAGCGCCACGGCGCGGACTACCACCATGCGATCCGGCGGCAGCCGTGTTCGCTCGTCCGAACGTGGCTTCGTAGGGTCGCTGCTGTGACGATCCTTTCTGCCACTGAAACCACGAGCGAACTGACCGGGCTGGCCGGGTGGGCCGTCGGCCTCATGGAGTCGATGGGTGCGCTGGGCGCCGGCCTCGCGATCGCTCTCGAGAACGTCTTCCCGCCGCTGCCCAGCGAGATCATTTTGCCACTGGCCGGATTCACCGCCAGCCGCGGCGACATGAGCCTCATCGGCGCGCTCGTGCTGACCACGCTCGGCTCCGTTGTCGGCGCCATGTTCTGGTATGCGGTGGGTGCGGCGGTCGGGCGAGACCGCACGCGCGCGATTCTCGCGGGGTTGCCGCTGATCAAACTCAAAGATGTCGACCGCGCAGAGGCCTGGTTCGACAAGCACGGCGTCAAGACCGTCTTCTTCGGCCGGATGATCCCCATCTTCCGCAGCTTCATCTCGGTGCCCGCCGGGGTCTCTCGCATGTCGCTGACGGTGTTCCTCGCGTTCACCACGCTGGGCAGCGCCATCTGGAACACCGTGTTCGTGCTGGCCGGGTATCAGCTCGGGGAAAGCTGGCACCGCGTCGAAGAGTATGCCGACGTGTTCCAGAAGATCGTGATCGTCGTGGTGGCGCTCGCCGTCGTCGCCGCGATCGTCTTCGGGATCGTCCGGTGGAACCGTGATCGTCACGACGCGCAGCACCGTGCCGCACCGCGTCGCCGCGCCGGACGGAATTCGCGGTGATCACTCCGGCAGGGTGATCACCGCCTGAGACCGGTCAGACCAGCTCTTCGGGATGGCCTTCCGACGGCGTCGACTCTCGGCGCCGCTTGGCGACCTGGTGCCGGGTCAGCTCCACGATGCCGGTGATGCTCAGCGCCACCCCGAGACCGACCGCCAGTCCCAGCAGCGGATTCTCCTCGAACGCCTTGCCGCCCAGGTAGCCGATCATGCCGGAGTAGGTGCCCCAGGACAGCGCCGCGATGGCGTCGAAGCTCGAGAACTTGCGCAGCGGGTATTCGACCGTTCCGGCGGTCAGCGTCACCGCCGTCCGCCCGCCGGGGATGTAGCGCGCGACCACGAGGATGAGACCGCCTCGCTGCTCGAGCATCCGCGCCGCCCAGCCGAAACTGGCGCCCGCGCGCTTGCCGCGCTCGAGACGATGGCGGAACCGGGTGCCGGCCGTCCGCCCGATGGCGTACGAGATGTGGTCGCCCACGAAGGCCCCGGCGGCTCCGGCCAAGATCACGAAGAGGAGGTTCGGCTCGCCGCTGGCGGCGAACACACCCGCGGTGATGACGAGACTCTCGCTGGGGACAGCCGGGAAGAAGGCGTCGATGGCGGCGATGGCGAACAAGATCGCATACACCCACGGCGATCCCATGATGTCGCGCGCCGTCTCGAGTATTGCATCGCTCATGCCGTGCGTGCCTTCCGTCCCAGCCGATGTCACCACTGACGATACGCGGGCTCCGACACCGGCACATGCCACCGAAGTCGGAATCTGCCATCGACTTTGGTCGGGGTTCTCCCCTAGGCCCAGCCGGGATCGTGCCGCACCGTCGCACCACGAGGCGTTGTGCTGCCGCACCACCCGTGCATAGGTGGTGCGGCAGGCAAATGCCAAGTGAACATGATCATTCGATCATGTCAGGACTCGAAGGCCTCCGGGGAGGGGCACGAGCAGACCAGGTGACGATCGCCGTAGGCACCGTCGATCCGCGCCACCGGCGGCCAGTACTTGTCAGCGCGGACCGAGCGCGCCGGGTACACGGCGGTTTCGCGATCGTAGGGATGCTCCCACGCACGGACCAGCGACTCGGCCGTGTGCGGCGCGTTCACCAGCGGGTTGTCGTCGGCCGGCCACTCACCGGCGACGACCTTGTCCGCCTCGGCACGAATCGCGATCATCGCGTCGCAGAACCGGTCCAGCTCGGCTTTGTCCTCGGATTCCGTCGGCTCGATCATCAGCGTGCCGGCGACGGGGAACGACATCGTCGGCGCGTGGAAGCCGTAGTCGATGAGGCGCTTGGCGACGTCGTCCACGGTGATGCCGCTGGCCTTCGTCAACGGCCGCAGGTCGATGATGCATTCGTGCGCCACCAGGCCGTTGCGGCCGGAGTACAACACCGGGAAGTGCCCGCCCAGCCGGGCGGCGACGTAGTTCGCTGCCAGCACAGCGGTCTGCGTCGCCAGCTTCAGCCCGTCCGGGCCCATCATCCGGATGTAGGCCCACGGGATCGGCAGGATGGACGCCGACCCGAACGGCGCGGCCGAGATCGGCCCCACCCCGCTTGTCGGGCCTGCCTCGGGCAGCATCGGGTGGTTGGGCAGGTACGGCGCCAGGTGAGCGCGCACACCGATCGGGCCGACGCCCGGACCGCCGCCGCCGTGCGGGATGCAGAACGTCTTGTGCAGGTTCAGATGGCTGACGTCGGCGCCGAACTCACCGGGCTTGGCCAGACCCACCAGAGCGTTGAGGTTGGCGCCGTCGACATACACCTGGCCACCGGCCTCGTGCACGAGGCGGGCGATCTCAGTGATCCCTTCCTCGTAGACACCGTGGGTGGACGGGTAGGTGACCATGATCGCCGCCAGTTGCTCACCATGCTTGTCGATCTTGGCGCGCAAGTCGTCGAGGTCGACGGTGCCGTCGTCGGCGGCGGCCACCACGACGACCCGCATCCCGGCCATGACCGCCGAAGCTGCGTTGGTGCCGTGCGCGCTGGACGGGATGATGCACACCTCGCGCTGATCGTCGCCGTTGGCCCGGTGGTAGGCACGAATGGCGAGCAGACCCGCCAGCTCGCCCTGCGAACCGGCGTTCGGCTGAATCGACACCGCGTCGTAACCGGTGATGGTCGCCAGCCAAGCCTCGAGCTGGCGAATCAGCTCGAGGTAGCCCTCGGCTTGCTCCACCGGCGCGAACGGATGGATGTTCGCGAAGCCCGGCCACGTGATGGGCTCCATCTCGGTGGCGGCGTTGAGCTTCATGGTGCACGAGCCCAGCGGGATCATGCCGCGGTCGAGTGCGTAGTCCTTGTCGGACAGTCGCCGCAGGTAGCGCAGCATGGACGTCTCGGAGCGGTGCGAGTTGAACACCGGGTGCGTCAAGTACGCGCTGGTGCGTCGCAGGTCGGCGGGGATCACGTCCGGGCCAGCGACCGGGGTCTGCGTGTTGACGCCGAACGCCGAGAGCACTCGATGCAGGTCGGTCTCGGTCGTCACCTCGTCGCAGGCGATGCGTACGGTGTCGCCGTCGGCCAGCCCGAGGTTGATGCCGAGCTCGGCGGCTGCTGCGACCACGGCCTCCGCGCGGTCAGGCACCCGCGCCAGGACGGTGTCGAAGAAGGCGTCGTGGACGACCTCGACGCCTCCGGCCCGAAGCTCCGCGGCCAGGCCGGAGGCCTGCCGGTGTACCCGCGTGGCGATCTCGCGCAACCCGTCCGGGCCGTGCCAGACGGCATACATCGACGCGACGACCGCGAGGAGCACCTGAGCGGTGCAGATGTTCGACGTCGCCTTCTCGCGGCGGATGTGCTGCTCACGAGTCTGCAGCGCGAGGCGGTAGGCGGGCGCGCCGTCGGCGTCCTTCGACACCCCCACCAGCCGGCCCGGCAAGGCGCGCTCGAGGCCGGTACGTACCGCCATGAATCCGGCATGAGGGCCGCCGTAGCCCAGCGGAACGCCGAACCGCTGCGACGAGCCGACCACGACGTCGGCGCCGAGCTCTCCCGGCGACCTCAGCAGCGTCAAGGCCAGCAGATCCGCGGCCACCGTGGCGAGCGCGCCGCGCTCGTGCGCCGCCTCGATGACGCCCCGCAGGTCGCGAACCTGCCCGGACGCCCCCGGGTACTGCACGACGACGCCGAACAACTCACCGTCCGGTAGTCCGTCGCTCAGGTCGGCCACCCGTACCGTGATGCCGAGAGGCTCAGCCCTCGTCCGGATGACGGCGATGGTCTGCGGCAGGCAGTCGTCATCCACCACCAGGACGCCGTGCTCACCACGCACCGACCGGCGCATCAGCGTCATGGCCTCGGCCGCGGCCGTGGCTTCGTCGAGCAGGCTCGCATTGGCCGTCGGCAACCCGGCGAGGTCGGAGACCATCGTCTGGAAGTTCAGCAGCGCCTCGAGGCGGCCCTGCGAGATCTCCGGCTGGTACGGCGTGTAGGCGGTGTACCAGGCGGGGCTTTCGAGCACCCGGCGCAGCACCACCGCGGGGGTGACGGTGTCGTAGTACCCCAAGCCGATCATCTGCGTGCGGCGCTGGTTACGGCGCGCGAGCTCACGCAGCTCCCCCAGAGCTTCGATCTCCGTGCTCGCAGCCGGCAGATCCAAGTCGTCGATGGTCCGGATCGCTTGTGGCACCGCCGCGTCGGTCAGCGCGTCGAGCGACTCGTAGCCCACGGCGTCGAGCATCTTGGCGATCTCGTCGTCGCGCGGGCCGATATGACGCTCGACGAACGGTGCCTCGCTGGAGGTCTGGGACAACGGCTGGAACATAGACGGAGCTCCTCGGTCTAGGTGCGAGTGCTCCCCCTCTGTCGTCACCCACCGTTGGGCGGCTCCAGAGCGGCCTCGGCTGACCGGTCCTTGATGCCTGAGAGGTTGACGGGGATTTGCCCCTTCGGCGCCCCATACCTGCGTACGAGGACTCTCCCGGCCAGATTCGACGGCTCGATCTCAGCATAACCCGAAGCGGGCCTACGGTGTCGTCCGCGTCACCCCGGATTCGGGCACGATCACGTGATCGCCGCGGTCACCGGCGGCGGGGTTCCCACACCGAATGGCGTGCCACCCAGTGCTTCGCGTCCGTGCGGCTGCGACCACCCGGACAAGTCCGGGCCGGCCGGCACGATCCGCGACGGGTTGAGTTGGTGAAGCACCTGGTAGTAGTGGCGCTTGATGTGGTCGAAGTTGACCGTGCCGGCGAATCCCGGGGTCTGGTAGAGGTCACGGGCATAAGCCCACAGGACCGGATTCTCGCTGAGCTTCTCTCGGTTGCACTTGAAGTGCCCGTGGTACACGGGGTCGAAGCGCACCAGGGTGGTGAACAGGCGGATGTCTGCCTCGGTGATGTGGTCACCCACCAGGTAGCGACGCGTGCTCAAGTGCTCGGTCAACTCGTCGAGCCGGGCGAACAGGCCTTCGTAGGCCGCCTCGTAGGCCGCCTGAGACGCCGCGAAACCCGCCCGGTACACACCGTTGTTCACGTCGTGGAACACCCGGTCGTTGATCTCGTCGATCTCGTCGCGCCACCGCTCGGGATACAAGTCCGGGGCTCCATCGCGGTGATAGGCGCGCCATTCGGTACTCAGGTCGAGCGTCATCTGCTGGTAGTCGTTGGTGACCACGGCACCGGACGGGACGTCGACGATGGCCGGCACACTCACGCCGCCGTCGTAACCCGGGTCGGCGGCCTGATAGGCCTCAGCGAGGAACTCGATACCGAGCACCGGGTCGCGACCGTCGGGATCGAGCGTGAACCGCCAACTGCGTTCGTCCTGGATCGGGTCGGCGACGGCCAGCGACAACACGTCTTCGAGTCCGAGCAGGCGCCGCACGATCACCACCCGACTGGCCCACGGACAAGCCAGACTCACCACCAGGCGGTATCGGCCCGGTTCCACCGGCCAGCCGGAAC
>JAJYTA010000024.1 GCA_021793295.1 Actinomycetes bacterium | reverse complement strand
CCAACGCAGTAACCGGGCCCGGGTGAGGCAGCGGCTCTGTCGCTGGACACAGCCGCGTATAACCTTGAGAGTCAAGGATGTGGTTTGGCGTGACGATGTCGTCACCAGCTATGTCAGCGAGCGCGTCGGCGATGTCGGCGGCGTCCCGGTCTCCGACGTCAAGTACTTTGAGCCCGATCGGCCCGTCGGAGATTTCTTCTGGCCGAGCCACCTCGGCAAGGTCGAACGCCTCGAGCGTCGCCGGCAGGTCACGCTCATCGCAGATGAGTTGGTTGCTGCGGTAAAGGTACTGGACCACTGTGCCGGTAGGGTCCCATCGCGCCGCCAGCGGAAAGTTTCGCCCTTGACTACGCGCTTCAGCGTTGCGCCGTAGGCGCTCGACTTCACTCGCAAGCTCGGTCACATGAGGTCCCGCGGGCCCGTCCGGCATGTCTTCCCCCTGTTCGATCGCGGCAAATCCGGACCAATGTCTAGCATCATCGAGTGGCGAACGGAAAGCCGGACGGATTCGTGTCGGCGGCGAGACTGCCTAACTTGGCGATGGAACGTCCCGATGATGCGCGCCGGCACGCGCGCACCGTGCTGATGCAACGTCGCTCTGCTCTCGAGCGCACATATGCTTTTCAGGCTCTAGGCATCGTCGAACGTGATTCAGGGAACGTCGGTGGTGCCATTCGCATGTTTCGTCAGGGCATGGCTCTGAGCAAGTCTGCCGTTCTGCCGAGCCGGGCAAGTGACCTTGCCGCCAGCCTGGGCACGGCGCTAGCCATGGCGGGAAGACGCACAGCAATGGCCGCAGCCTTCGCCGAGGCTCTGGAAGCAGGTTCCGAGCTGGAGAAAGCGCGCGTTCTTGTCCGCCGAGGCGGTGCGAAGGTGCACATCGATGATCACGTCGGCGGTTATGAGGACTGCATTCACGCCGCACGCATTCTTGCCAAGGGACGTGACACCAAGTGGGAGGCCAATGCTCGGCACAACGCAGGCGTGGCACTCATGGGGATTGGGCGATTCCACGATGCAGCCGAGCAGTTCGTCCTCGTCGAGCGGCTGGCGAGCGGAAACGAAGGTCACTTCAGTGCAACGGTCACCCTCCACGCGCGGGCCGATTGTGCCCACCGCTTGGGGGACCTGGCGACAGCGCTGGACTTGCTGTACGAGGCTCGCCGTCGCTACGACGCACTCGGCGTCGTGCCACCGGAGGTGGTGCGCGACCTCGCCGTCGTCCAGCTCGCTGCCGGGTTGCCCGACGACGCGGCGAAGTCAGCCGACGAGATGGTCGCGATGCTGCAGGACGCGCGCGACGCCGCGCTCCGCCGGGCGGACGGGTTCATCGCCGCGGCCATGGTTCACCTCGCCGCGGGCCATCCGGAGCGCGCCGTCGACCTTGCCCGCAAAGCCGCGCGGTCCAGCAAGCGGCAGGGCCACGTCGACGTCGAGCGGCACGCCCGCGTGGTCTTGCTTCGCGCCCAGGACGCGACCGGGGCCGTCACCAAGCGGCACGCCAGAGCTGCGGCCGAACTGGCCGCGGAGATGACCGACCGGTACTCATCCGAGCGCCTCGACTCACTGGTGCTGGCTGGGCGGATGGCGTTGGCGACCGGCTTGCCCGAGCTCGCGGCCCAGAACCTGCGTGAAGCCGCGGAGCAGCGCCACCGCGGCTCCGCCCTGCGCCGGGCTACCGCGTGGTACGCCCGCGCCCTGCTCGCCCAAGCCGACGGGGACCGCGCGGGCATGCTGCGCGCCTGTGCCAGAGGCCTCGACGTGCTGGACACACATGCGCTGTCACTGGGCGCGACCGAGCTGCGCGCCCGCGCGACCGTGCACGGCACCGATCTCGCGATTCTGGCGACCCGCCGCGTCGCCGCCGACGGGACCGCTCGTGACCTGCTGCGCTGGACCGAGCGGTGGCGAGCCAGCCTGCACGCGCTGCCGTGGCCGGCGGCCGGGCACGATCCCGTCTTGGTCGCCGAGCTCGGGCGGCTGCGCGCAGCCGAGAACGTCCTGACCGCCGGGGCCAGCGCGGCGGCGGAGGCCGAACGCCGACGCATCGAGGAGCGCATCCGCCGGCACGTGCACGGCCGCTACGGTGACACCAGCCGGCGCCGGGTCCGCTTCGAGCTGCCGGCGCTGTTCGACCAGCTCGGTAGCGAACGCACCATGGTCAGCATCGTCGGCATCAAGGGCGAGCGGTTCCACGTCGTGATCGTCCGGCGCGGGCGGGTGAAACACGTCGTCGCCGGTTCCGTGGCCGATATCCGCAGCGAGATCGAGTACGCGCGCTTCGCGCTCCGCGGCGCGGCGCTGGCTGGTGCCGACGTCGCCGAGGCGCTGCTGCGCGCCGCCGAGCCGGGGCTGGCCCGGTTGCAGGCGACGCTGCTCGGCCCGGCGGTGGACGAACTCGGCAGCGGTCCCGTCGTCGTGGTGCCTCCGTCGACGCTGCAGGCCGTTCCGTGGGGGGCACTTCCAGCCCTGCGTGATCGAGACGTCTCCGTGGCGCCGTCGGCGTCGGCCTGGATCCGGGCGCGCTGCCGTACGCCGCCGTCGCGTCGACGGGTCGCGTTGATCGCCGGTAGCGGATTGTCCACGACGGCCGCCGAGGTGGACGTGCTGGCCGGGACGTACCCGGACGCGACGCTGCTGACCGGCGCGGACGCGGTCGCCGACGAGGCTTTGCGCGCGATGGACGGCTCGTGGCTGGCGCACGTCGGCGCGCACTGCCGGTACCGCGGCGACAATCCGATGTTCTCTGCGCTGGAGCTCGCCGACGGGCCGCTGACCGTCTACGACTTCGAACGGCTCACGTCGCCGCCGTTCCGGATGGTGCTGACCGCCTGCGAGTCCGGCGTCGGCTCACCGACTGGTGCCGACGAGCTCCTCGGCCTGACGACGTCGCTGTCGGCGTTGGGCACGGCCGGGTTGCTGGCCACCGTCGTTCCAGTCAGCGACGCCGGAAGTGTCGAGGTCAGCCTCGTCGTGCACGAGCGCCTGCGAGCGGGCGACGACATGAGCGCCGCACTGCTGTCGGCTCGGCAGAAGGCGAGTACCCCGGTGGCGATCGCGACCGCGTGGGCATTTCTCGCGTTGGGCGCGGGGTGATCTCGGTTACACGATTGTCACTTTCAGCCGCGTATGGTGACAGTCGTGGGCCTAGTCATCGGATTCGATCTCGACCTGACACTCGTGGACTCCGCTGACGGCATCACCGCCTCACTTGCCGAGGCCGGGCGTCGTATCGGCGTCGAGGTCGACCCCGAGCGGCTCGAGCCGTTGCTGGGGCTGCCACTGGAAGACACGCTGCGCCATTTCGTGGACGAAACGCGCGTCGAAGAATTGAAGGGGCTGTACCGCGCCCTCTACCCCTCCATCGGCGTCCCGGCGACGAAACTTCTCCCAGGGGCGAAGGAAGCCGTCGAAGCCATCCACGACTTCCGCGGCCGCGTCGTCGTCGTGAGCGCGAAGATCGAGTCCGCGGTGCGCGAGGTGCTCGACCACGTCGGACTGGCCGCCGACGACGTCTACGGCGAGCGGTTCGCCGAGACCAAGGGCGCGGTGCTGCGTGAGTTGGGCGCCGACGTGTTCGTGGGCGATCATCCCGGCGACATGATCGGTGCGAGGTGGGCCGGGGCGTACGCGATGGGTGTGACCACCGGACCGCACGATTCAGTGGCGCTGCGCGAGGCCGGCGCCGACGTCGTCTTCTCCGATCTGCTCGACTTCCCGTACTGGCTGGCCGATTTCGTGGGGACGCCCACCTGAGGACGGCCGGGGATGTCGCGGGCCCACGATCAGCCGTAGGCTTGTGACGTCCCCAAGCCTGCGGGGACAGTCCGATTACACCGACGACGAACGAGGGTCTGCCGTGCCAACGGGCAAGGTCAAGTTTTTCGATGCGGAGAAGGGCTTCGGTTTCCTCTCCAAGGACGAAGGGGGCGACGTGTTCGTCCACAGTTCCGCCCTTCCTGCTGGTGTGACCGCACTGAAACCCGGGCAGCGCGTGGAGTTCGGCGTGGCCGAAGGCCGACGCGGCGAACAGGCCTTGTCAGTACGGGTCCTCGATCCGCTGCCGTCGGTGTCGGCGGCGACGCGGAAGAAGCCCGACGAGATGGTCACGATCACCGAAGACCTCATCAAGCTGCTCGACGGCTTGTCGAACACGTACCGCCGCGGCCGTCACCCGGATCCGAAGGCCGCGCGCAAGGTCGCCAGCGTGTTGCGCGCCGTCGCCGACGACCTCGAGGTCTGACCGCCACCGCCGTCGAAATGATCATGATCATTTGGCCGACTGGGTCGGGGGTGGGGCAGCCGGATCGGGGCGCATGCGCAGCGCCGCGGCGAGTCCACCGGCCATGATCACCGCGGCGACGACCATGCCCAGCCACGGGATCAGGGGCAGCACGATGCCGATGCCGCCACCGACCACCCAGCCCAGCTGAAGCAGCGTCTCCGAACGCGCGAACGCGTTGGAGCGGTTCTGCTCGGGGACGTCGCGTTGCACGATCGCGTCGAGCGACAGCCGGCCGAGCTGCTGGGCGAACCCGGCCGCCAGTCCCACCAACACCACCGTCAGCAGGTTCCAGAACACCGCCGCCACGACCGAGCAGACGACGGTGAGAACGATCAGCACGAGCACGGTGCGATCCGGGCTGCGCGAGCGCACCAGCGCGCCGACTGACGAGCCGGCCGTGCTCCCCAGCCACGCCGAGGCCGCCACGATGCCCAACAGCACCAGGCCGGACAGCCCCGCGACCGGCTCTTCTCGCAGGACGAACGCCAGAAACATCGTCATGAAGCCGGAGAACCAGCGCAGCGCAGCGTTCGCGCGCAACGCTCGCACCACGGCCGCGCCGACGCGGAACCGGCCCTTGGCGCCGTCGCGTATGGACGCCGGCGCCTCACCTGCGGCGGAGTCGACTCGCTTGGACAGCAGGATGGCCAGAACGGTCGTGCCGCAGTAGGCGAAGAACGCCGCGCGCAGCGGCCAGTCGTCGCCGATCTGGGCCAGGCCGATGCCGATCGGGGCGCCCAGCGCCGTGCCCAACGTCGCGGCCAGCTGCAGGCGCGAGTTCGCGCTGACCAGCGTCCACCCCTCCGGCAGGACCCGGGGGACGGCGGCAGCCCTGGTGACCGCGTATGCCTTCTGCCCCACCAGCACACCCAGCGCCGCCGGATACAGCCACACCCCGCCGTCGAGGACGGCGTCGGCGGCCACCCAGGCCAGGAAGCCCCGAATCGCGGCGGTCAAGCCGATGGCCCATCGCCGCCCATGGGCGAACCGGTCCAGGAACGGGCCGATGACCGGCGCCACCACCGCGAACGGCGCCATGGTCAGCGCCAGGTACAGCGCGACGTTGCCCCGCGCCTCGGCGGTGGGAACGGAGAAGAACAACGTGCCCGCCAGCGCCACCGTCACCAGTGCGTCGGCGAACGCGCTGGCGGCGTTGAGCTCGATCAGCCGCGACAGGCCCGTCTGGTCGGCACCCTTGGCCTCCGCGGCACGATGCAGGCGCTCCGCGCTCGCCTTGGCAGCACGGGAGGTGCCCGACGCCGCGGTGCGCGCAGCACGAGCCGACGCGCTGGCGGCGCGACGCATCCGCTCCGCGCGTCCGCCACCGGCGCCCTCGGTGCCCGGACCGGGGACGTCTTGGCCGGGCGGCGGATCTGTCTGTGCCACAGGCACCATCCAATCGCATGCGGCGCCCCGCTTCGGGACGCAGCCCTACGCCCAAGTGTCGATCATGGACGGAGTTTGAAAGAATCGGTCGTCGTGAGCCGCACATCCACCCGCACCAGGGCACCCAAGGTCGATGCCGTCGCCGCCAACGCAGTCGACGAAGCTCGCGCGGGCGCCGTCGAGGTCGGCGGGCCCGACGCCGTCGGCGACCACCTCGGTCACGTCGCCGAGGCCGAACGCGTGGTCACGCACTACTTCGAATGCTTGCAGCCGGGATACGTGGGCTGGCGGTGGGCGGTCACGCTCGTTCGCGCGGCCCGCGCGCGGTCGGTGACGGTGAACGAATGCGTTCTCCTGCCGGGCTCGGACGCGGTGCTGGCGCCGCCGTGGGTGCCGTGGGAGGACCGGGTCACCCCGGACGACCTCGGCCCGGGCGACCTGCTGCCCGTCACCGACGAGGACCCTCGGCTCGAACCCGGGTACACCGGGTTCGCCGATGCCGACACCGCTGACGTGGTCGACGAACTCGGACTCGGTCGGGTCTGGGTGCTCTCGCGCGAAGGCCGCAGCGACGCCGCGGCCCGCTGGTTCGAGGGTGACGGCGGACCGCACACCGAGATCGCCAAGGCTGCGCCCGGCTCGTGCGCCACCTGCGGGTTCGCCGTGCCCCTCGCCGGCTCGCTCGGCCAGGCGTTCGGTGTGTGCACCAACGAGCGCACCCCGTTCGACGGCAAGGTCGTCGCTCACGACCACGGCTGTGGCGGGCACAGCGACGTCCGGCTGCCGGCTCCGGCCGACGACGCCGGCGAACCGGTCGTCGACACGTTGGCCCACGAGCTCGTCCCGATGGAACTCGACCATGCCTGATTCGCCGCGCGCCTAAACTGCGCGGCGTGGACGTCTTCGATACCGCGTCGCTGCGGCAGCGGGTGCTGGCGGCCTGGTCAGCCTCGCCGGCGCGGTTCCGCGAGGACGCCAACGCCGAGGAGGAGCTGGTCCGCGGTGCCTACCGCGACCGCGTGATCATCGAGCTGGCGCAGAACGCCGCCGACGCCGCGGCCCGCGCGGGCGTGGCTGCTCGGCTGTTGCTGCGGCTGCACGGCTCCAGCCTGATCGCCGCGAACACCGGCGCGCCGCTGGATGCCGCCGGGGTCGAAGGACTGTCCACGCTGCGAGCCTCGACCAAGCGAACCGGCGCGGCCGTGGGCCGCTTCGGCGTCGGGTTCGCCGCCGTCCTGGGCGTCAGCGACGCCCCGGCCGTGCTCTCGCGGACCGGTGGGGTGCGATGGTCACGGGACGAGACACGCGCGGCGGCCGCAGGCATCGCGTCGCTGGCCGCGGAGGTGCAGACACGCGGCGCGGCGGTCCCGGTGCTGCGGTTGCCGTTCGCGGTGCCCGCCGAGTCCGTCGACGTCCCGGACGGCTACGACACCGCGGTACACCTGCCGCTTCGTGACGACGACGCGGTGCGTCTGGTCCACCGTCTGCTGGGCGAGGTCGATGCGGGGCTGTTGCTGGCGCTGCCCGCCTTGACCGAGGTGATCGTCGACGTCGACGGAGCCGCCCGCACGCTGGACGCCGGCGCGGTCGACGTCCTCGACGAACACGGGGACGCGGCGGTGTTGGAGCGCCGGCTCGGCGAGCAGCGGTGGCGGCTCGCGACGTCGTCCGGCGAAGCAGCCGGCGACGTGCTCGCTGCCCGCCCGTTCGAGGAGCGCATTCGCCCCGGGTGGTCGGTGACGGTGGCCGTGCCCGTCGACGGCGACAAGCCGCAGCCCGTCGTCCGGCCGGCGGTGATCCACGCCCCGACGCCCACCGACGACCGCACCGACCTGGCGGCGCTCGTGATCGCCTCGTTCCCGCTGGACTCCACTCGCCGGCGCGTGGCCGATGACCCGCTCACCGAGTTCCTGACCGAGCGCGTCGCTGCCGCGTATGCGGCACTGGTGGCCTCGTTCACCGACCCGGCCGTGCTCGAGCTGATCCCCGGACCGCTCGGCACCGAGCCCCTGGACGTGGCGCTGCACCGAGCGGTGCGCGACGCCCTCGGCGCGACGCCGTTCGTCCCGGCCCCCGACGGCGCACGACTGCGTCCCCGCGACACCGTGCTGGTCGAAGGTTTGACGGCTGCGGCCGACCCGTCGGCCCTGGCCACGGTGGTCGCGGGGTTACCGGTCACCGGGTGGCTGCACGCGGACGTGCTCGCCGGGCTGGGCGCGACGGTGCGGCCGTTGGCTGAGGTCGTCGACGACCTGACGCGGCTGGATCTCGACGCTGAGCAGTGGCACACGCTGTACACGGCCTTGGACGGCGCCGACCTCGAGTCGCTGGGTGCGCTGCCGGTTCCGCTGGCTGACGGGCGTACGGTGCGCGGGCCACGGGGGCTGCTGCTGCCCGGAGACGTGGACCCGGCTCTGCTCGAGCCGTTCGCGCTGCGGGTGGTCGCGCCCGCTGCCGCACACCCGCTGCTGCGCCGGTTGGGCGCGACGACGGCGTCGGCGGCGTCGGTCTTGCGCGACCCCCTGGTACGTGCCGGTGTGGCCGAGGTGGCGGCGGCTGACGGCGAGGCCGGTCCGGTCGCCGACGCCGTGCTCGGCCTCGTCGCCGAGGCCGGGGTGACCGTCGACGACGAACCGTGGCTGGCCGAGCTGCCGCTGCGGGACGCCACGGGTGCCGATGCGCAGGCCCGCGAGCTGTTCCTGCCCGGCTCGCCGGTCCTCGCCGCGCTCGACGCCGATCCGGACGAGTACACCGTCGACGCCGAGCTCGTCGACCGGTTCGGCCCGTCCACGCTGGCCGCCGTGGGCGTGCGATCGAGCCTCGACACGGTGCGCGACGCCGACGTCGTGCTGGATGCGGACCTGTGGCACGACCTCGACGACGAGGACGGCTGGGTCGCGGAGGTGCAACGGCTGGTCCCGTCCGCTGACGTGCCGCCGGTGATCAGCGACTTCGTCGCCGTCCGCGACCTCGACCTCGTACGCGCTGACGCGTGGCCGCAGGTGCTCGCGGCCCTGGCGGCCGACCCGCAGACTCGTTCCGCCGTCGTCGAGCCGGTGTTCGTGCTGACCGGTGACGGTGCCCGGCGGGCGGTGCCGTCGTACGCGGCATGGTGGCTGAAGCAGCACGCGCGGCTAGACGGGCACGCCCCGCCGTACGTGTGCGCCGCCGACGCTGACCCTGTCGTGCGCGCCCTGCTGCATCCGGTCGCGCTGCCGGTGGACGACGCGTTCGCTGCCACCATCGGGATCGTGCGCTCCATCGGCGACGCCGACGCCGGGGTCCTGCTCGAGCGGCTGGCCGACGACACGGTCGACCTCGGTGCCGCCCGGTTGGGGCAGGTGTACGCGGCACTGGCCGAGCGGGATCCGGCCGCCGTGGACCCGCCGTCGTTCGTCCGGATCCCGGACGGCGTGGGCACGCGCGTGGTCCCCGCCGCCGATGTCGTCGTGTGCGCCGCGCCGTACTGGCTGCAGCTCGGCCTGCCTGGTGCGCTCCCGGGCTCGGCCGAGCTGGCCGACCTCCTGGACGTCGACCTCGCCGCCGAGACCGTTGACGTGCACCTCTCGCCGGGTGGCCACGTACGGGACGTACCGGCGGCCGCCCGTGCTGTGGTCCCCGAGGCGCCGCAACGCTACGTCGAGCACGACGACCTGTACGCCGGCGACGTCCCGCTGGCCTGGTGGATCGACGACGACACCATCCACGCATGCACGCTCGACGGACTCGCCCGCGCGCTGGCCTGGGTGTGCGGTCAGTGGGACAAACGCTGGCTGCTCGGCGAGATCCTGCGTGACCCGGCCGCGGCTGGAGCGTTGCTCACCGAGGACGTCTTCACCTGACCGCCTCCACACGCCGCGCAGCTGCCCCGGACGTCGTGCTGGCCCGACTTCCGGATGCCCCGATTGGACGGACTGGAGCTGACCCGGCGCTGGTCCGAGTGCCCGAGCCGTGAACCGGTCCTCACGCCACCCCGAGCAGGTCTTCGATCGGCGAGATCGCGAAGTAGACGACGAACAGCGCCGAGACGATCCACAACAGCGGATGGACCTGCCGAGCCTTGCCCCGCGCCAGCTTGATCGCCACGAAGGCCAGGAAACCAGCGCCGATGCCGGTGCTGATGGAGTAGGTGTACGGCATCAGCACCATCGTCAGGAACGCCGGCAACGCGAACTCGACGTCGTCCCACGGGATGTCCCGGACCTGCGACATCATCAGGAAGCCGACGAGCACCAGGGCGGGCGCGGCCGCCTCGTTCGGCACCATCGCCACCACCGGGGCGAACAACGTCGACAACAGGAAGCACACGCCGGTGACGACGCTGGCCAGGCCGGTCCGCGCGCCCTCGCCGACGCCGGAGGCGGACTCGATGTACGACGTGTTGCTCGAGACGCTGGCCGCGCCACCGGCCGCGGCGGCCAGCGAGTCGACGACGAGGATCTGCGTCGTCTTCGGCGGGTTGCCGTCGGCGTCGAGCAGGCCGCCCTCGGCACCGACGGCGACCATGGTGCCCATCGTGTCGAAGAAGTCGGCGAGCATCAGCGTGAACACGAACAGCAGGACCGCGACCACACCGACGGATTCCCACGAACCGAGCAGATTGAACTGGCCGATCAGGGAGAAGTCGGGGACCTCGACGACGCGGTCCGGCACCTCCGGGGCGTTGAGGTTCCACCCGTTCGGGTTGTCAGCGGTGGTGCCGATGCCGCCGATGGTCTCGACGACGACGGCGAGCACAGCCGTACCGATGATCGTCCACAGGATGGCGCCGCGCACCTTCAGCGAGTACAGCACCACCACGGCGAGCAGACCCACCGCGAACACGGCGACCGGCCAGGTGCGCAGACGGTCGTCGATGCCGAGGCCGATCGGGGGCGACGGGTTGCCGGTCGACTGCACGAACCCGGCGTTCACGAAGCCCACGAGGGCGATGAGCAACCCGATCCCGACGCTGATGGCGGTCTTGAGCTGCCGCGGGACCGCGGCGAAGACTGCCTGGCGAAATCCGGTGAGGACGAGTGCGAGGATCACCAGGCCCTCGATCACCACCAAACCCATCGCGTCGGCCCAGGTCATCTGTCCGGCGAGGCTGAATGCGACGAACGCATTGAGGCCCAAGCCGGCGGCCAGCGCCATCGGGTAGTTGGCGAACAGGCCCATCGCGAGGGTCAGCACGCCGGCCACCAACGCGGTGACCGCGGCCACCGCGGCGAGGTCAGGAGCGTCGCCGCCACCGAGGAAAGCGCCTTCGACGTCGGGCACCGTGCCGATGATCAGCGGATTCAGCACGATGATGTAGGCCATCGTGAAGAACGTCACGACGCCGCCACGTACTTCGCGGCCCACCGTCGAGCCGCGCTCGGTGATCCGGAAGAACCGGTCGAGTGCCGAGGTAGAGGTGGGCGTGGACGTCATGCGTCTCTCCGATCATGGCCGGGCGGGGAATGGTCCGGCGTCGACGATGCCAGACCGGCGGAACTGTGTCACCGATAGGCATGGTGCCCCAGTCCCGGTGGTGCGTTAGCGGCGGGGAGTCTGGCAGGGCTAGCCTGAGCACATGAGCAAGGGGCGACGGCGGCATCGCGAAGCGCCCGGCATGGGACGCGACGCGGCGGAGCGAACCGATGCCTCTTCGGCGCAGGCTCCGGACGTCATCGAACCGGCCGACGTCGACGGCGTGCGTACCGTCGCGGTCATCACCGTCTTGTGGGCCGTCGCGTTCGTGGTGCTGGCCTTGCGCATCGACGATCTCAGTGCCGAGGGCCGCAACTGGTGGCTCTGGACGTGCTTGGCCGGTGTCGGGCTCGGCCTGCTCGGGCTGGAGTACACCCGCAAGCGCCGTGACGCCATCGAGGCCGCCGCGGAGGCGCGGGCCGAGGCCGCGGATGAGGACGAGGAGACCCCCGCCGAGCCTGCGGCCGCGGAGCCGGTGGACGTGCAGCCGATGGCTGTGCAGCCGGTGGACGCGCAGCCGGTGGAGGCCCAGCCGGAACACGTCCGGCCGGTGGAGGCCCGGCCGGAACACGTCCGGCCGGTGGAGGCCCAGCCGGTTGTCGAGCCGCCGCCGGTCGAACGGTCCTCGCCCGAGGCGATCACCCGGCCGATCGACACCGGGCCGCTGCCTTCGCACCGCCCGGAATCCCCTCGCCCCGAACCGGCGCGGCCGGAGCCCCCGGCGCCAGCACCGGAGAGCCCTCCACGGCAGCACGGTGCGCCGAGTGCACCAGCGTGGTTCGGCGATCTCGACGACAAGGACGCTCCCGGCTCCAATGCAGCGTCGCCGGCGCCCCCGGCCACGCCCCCGTCCAGGCCCGCGCCGGACCTGGACGACGACGAGCCGCTGCTGGACACCACCCTCGGGGGCGGTCGCCGAGCTCGCCGCTCTGACATGACCGGCGAGATCGACGAAGTCACCGAGGGCGGTGGCGAGCAGTACCGCGGCCGTCGCGCTCGCCGCTCCGACAGCGCCTGACGCCAACACCACGAGGCCTTGTGCTGCAGCAACAGGCATGCACGGGTGGTCCGGCAGGCAAATCCCTAGTGAACATGATCATTTCACAGTGAAAGGAGTGTGGGGGTTCCACGCGACTGGCATTTAGCAAGGGTAATGAGTTACCCTAAGGAAAATGTCAACGTCGAAGTCCTCCCCGCCTCCGCCAGCAGGCGCGATGCCTGCAGCGTCGAGCTCTCGTCCCCGCACACAGGCCGGGCTCGCGAGCTCCCTGCGTATCGCGGTCGGCCGGCTCAGTCGTCGCATCCGCAACGAGCGCGAGGATGAGTCGCTCACCTTGAACCAGCTGTCCGCGCTCGGCGTGCTGGAGCGCCACGGCGCGCTTCCGGTCGGCGAACTCGCGGCGTACGAGCGTGTTCGGCCGCCGTCCATGACCCGCACGGTCTCCGGGCTCGAGGAGTTGGGCCTGGTCGTTCGCGAGCCGCACAGCGTCGACCGACGACTCGCGGTGGTCCGGATCACCGAGGCCGGCTTGGCCCGGACCGAGGCCGACCGCAAACGACGCAATGCCTGGCTGACGCATCGATTGCGCGAGCTCACCCCGGCCGAGCGCGAGAAGCTGCTCGAGGCGCTGCCGGTGCTCGAGAAGCTGGCCCGCTCGTGAGTCCTACGTTTCATTCCCTTCGCCATCGTGATTACCGCCTGTACTGGTCGGGCATGTTCGTGTCCAACGTCGGCACGTGGATGCAGCGCGTCGCCCAGGACTGGCTCGTCTTGCAGGTGCTGCACGGCGGCGGCCAGGCGGTCGGCATCACGACCGGACTGCAGTTCCTGCCGTTCTTGCTGGTCGCGCCGTTCGGCGGCCTCCTCGCGGACAAGTTGCCCAAGCGGTACCTGCTGATCTTCACCAACGCGTTCATGGGCTGCGTGGGCTTGGTCCTCGGCATCCTCGTCCTCACCGGTCAGGCCGAGATCTGGCACGTCTACGTGCTGGCCTTCCTCCTCGGTGTCGGTACAGCGTTGGACAATCCAGCACGTCAGGCGTTCGTGTCGGAGCTGGTCGTCCGCGAAGACATCCCCAACGCCATCGCGCTCAACAGCGCGTCGTTCAACGCCGCCCGGCTCATCGGTCCGGCCGTGGCCGGCGCGGCGATCGCCTTGATCGGCACCGGCTGGGTGTTCGTCATCAACGGGCTCTCGTTCGCCTCGCCCATCATCGTGCTGTTGATGCTGCGCACCATGGTCGTGCCCGAGAGCGATCCGGAGGACAGGCGAGACGAGCCCACCGGCGCGCTGTCGCGGCTGCGCGAAGGGGTGGCCTACGTCCGCTCGCGGCCCGACCTGGTCATGGTCATGGTCATCATGTTCGGTGTCGGGACGTTCGGCATGAACTTCCAGATGACGATGGCCCTGATGGCCACCGAGGTCTATGACCGCGGGCCGGAAGAGTACGGTCTGCTCGGCTCGATCATGGCCATCGGGACGCTGTCCGGTGCGTTGGTGGCCGCCCGCCGGCGGGTGCCCAGGCGCCGGCTCATCGTGGGCGGGGCAGTGCTGTTCGGGGTCCTCGAAGTGGTCGCCGGGCTGATGCCGACCTACGCGACGTTCGCGGTGTCGTTGGTGCCCATCGGCGTGGCGTCCATGACGGTGCTGACGGCGGCGAACGCCTACATCCAAACCACGGTGCCGCAGTATGTCCGCGGTCGGGTGCTGGCGCTGTACATCATGATCCTCATGGGTGGTACGCCCGCCGGCGCGCCGGTCATCGGCTGGGTCGCCGACCTGTTCGGTGCGCGCTGGTCACTGCTGGGTGGTGGCAGCCTGACGATCGCGGGCGCGGTCGCCGCCGTGCTCCTGATCGCCCCACGCAGCGGTGTCGTGGTGCGGACCCGATGGCGGCCCTGGCCACGGCTGGTGGTGAGCTCCACTCCGCCGCGTGACGAGGCGAAGCACGACGTCCACGCGTGACGAGGTCAGCTGAGCACGTCGATGACGATGAGCACGATGCCGACGAGGGCCGCGACTCCACCGCCGATGAGCCCGAAGCGCTCGCGCCGGCGCGCCTCGCCCAGCAGCGTCTCCTCGTCCTTGGTCGACACCAGGTCGGGTGCGGTGAAGGCCAGCTCACCCCGCTCGTCGTTCACTTCGCCGAGCACGTAGAGCTCACGGCCGGCCGGTAGCACCCACTCCTCGTAGCGGTAGCCGATGGTGCCGTCGCGGCGGGAGCTGGGCAGCTTGAAGCTGAACGAGCCGAAGGACAGTTCGGTGCGCTCAGTTGAGCCGGTGTGCGGCTCGAACCGGTCCAGGACCTGCCTCATGTCCTGCAGCGCCCCGTCAGCTGGGTGCACGAGGATGCTGCCCGTACTGTCGGTGACGGTGAACGGCTGGTCGGACTCTCGTTCGGCGACGCGTTCGGTCTTCTCCACGCGCCGGGTCCGGTAGGTCCCGCCGGAGTCCCGGCGCCGCTCGGTCTCCCAGTATTTGCGCGTGACGACGTGCCGGTGCCACAGACATTCGGTCGACGACAACTCCGAGGTCAACGGCCCGTCGGGCCCGTTGCCCGAAACCCCCACCACTTCGCACTTCTGGCGAAAGAAGCCGGGGCCGGCCGCTTCGGCGGCCGCATCGCGCAGGGCGTGCAGGTCTTGGACCGCCATGGTCTCGGTCGTGATCATCTGATGCTGACGCTTACGGGCTTTGACGACGACATAGCCGCAGAACGCGGCGATCCCGAGCCCGACAAGGCCGACGATCCACATGGTCGCAGTTCCTTTCGTTCGGTCGGCGCATAGGAACCGTACTGATCACCGCGCGTGGATCAACCGTCAGGGTCCTCCGAACCAGCCGGGCACGTCGATCCGCCAGATGTCGGCCGGCGTCACTCGCCGCAGATCGTACTCGAGTGCAGCCAGCCGCTCGGCGCCGAGCGTACGTTCCCACTCGCCGCGCAGATCGTCGAGAACGGTGGCCGATCGGGTGAGGACGTCGAAGCCGCGATCGGTGACCCGGGCGACCTTGCGCCGCGCGTCGCCGGGGTCCGTCCCCCGTTCGACGTAGCCGAGCCGCTCGAGCGCGTCGATGGTCTTCCCCGCCGCCTGCTTCGATACGCCGAGCCGGCGACCGAGTTCGGCCGCGGTCGCTCCGCCGGCGAGGGCCTGCAGGGCGAAGCCGTGCATCGGCCGTACGTGCGGGTGCCCTTGGCGGGCGAGTTCGGCATGCAAGGCGTCGATGAGTCCGCGAAAGGCGAGAAGCAGCCGCAGCGGCAGCTCGAAGCCGGGTGGGCGGTTTGACATAGAAGACAACCTCGTTAACCATTAATCGACAACGACATTGTCTATCTTAGGAGGGCTCGCCATGCCTGTCAGCGCATCGGTCATCAAGAGCGCCGACGCCCGCCGAACCGAGACGCCGAACGCGGTCATGACCACTCTGGCCTCGCCTACGCAGGGCAGCGCGGCCCGGCCGCTGTGGCGGGTGGACATGCACGCTGGTCAGCAGGGCCCAGTGCACATCATGGACTCCGAGCAGGTGTGGACCGTCCTAGCCGGAGGGGCCTCGGTCGAGGTCGACGGCCACACCGCGACGCTCGAGGCGGGAGACACGATCGTCCTGCCGACCGGGGCCCGTCGCCAGGTGGCGGCGTCGGACTCCGGGTTGGTCGCCGTCGTCGCAGGGGCGCCGAGAGGGCGAGCGAGCTTGGCCGACGGCACCGACCGAGGAGTGCCGCCCTGGACCCAGTGAGCCCTCGCCGGTGGCACAGTAGGTGCATGCCACCCACCGACGACACGCCCCTGCGGCTGTTCGTCGCTGTGGTGCCGCCGCCGGAGGTCGTCACTCATCTCGACGCGAGCGTCCGGCCGATCCGTGACGACACGTTGCGGTGGTCCGGCACGCACGCGTGGCACGTCACGTTGGCCTTCTACGGCGACATCGACCCCGGCGACGTCGACGAGCTCGGCATCCGGATCGCCCGGGCCGCGCGCCGGCACCCGCCCGCGCAGCTGCAGGTGACCGGGGCCGGGCGGTTCGGGTCCACGGTGCTGTGGGCGGGTATCACCGGCGATGTGGCCGTGCTGGGCCGGCAAGCGAACGCCATGGCCGCGGCCGGTCGGCGGGTGGGCGCCGGCCCGGACCGGCACGATCGGTTCAGGCCGCACATCACGCTCGCGCGGGCGCGCCGGCCGGTCGATCTGCGCCCGTACGTCGCCCGGCTCGCTGACTACGCCGGGCCATCCTGGGCAGCGACCGAGGTCGTCCTGTTCAGCTCGCACGCTGACGCCCGGCCCGGCCGCGGACCCAGGTACGAAGCGTTGGGCCGGTACCGGCTGGAAGGCGTCACAGCACGGCGGCGATAGCGACGATGAGCACCATGGCCGCCAGAACCGTGGCCACGAGTTGACGCGTCGTCTTCGGCCGCACCTTCGCCTCGCTCCTCGTGTCGGTCGGGGACAATGACCGGGTGCCTCCCGAAAGTCTGCCGACCGTGCTCAACAGCCTACGCTCGACCCTGCTCGACCCCGATCGTCTGGTCCGCGCGGTCGCGTCCGGCCGTCGGCGTGGCGCGGTCCCGCACTACCGGCGTACCGAGCTGCGCTGGGTCGACCTGCGTGCCGGGAGGCGGTTGCAGATCGTCACCTTCGACAGCACGCAGAGCTTCACGACCAACGTCGAGCCGGCCGCGGCGCCCGAGGCCGTCGCCGCCGTTCTCGACCAGCCCTACGGCAACTGGCACGTCGACTCCACCGACGAGTCGGTCCAAGTCCGGGTGACGAAGAAGGGCGCGGCCCAGGTGCACCGCGCTCCGGCGCCGCAGCGCGACGTCGAGCGCCAGCACGACCGGACCAAGGCCCGAATGCTCGATGCGTCCCACCCGTTCCTGCATGCGGTCGGCATCAGCGACGCCGAGGGTCGCATCAAGCCGAGTCGGTCGGCGAAATACCGGCAAGTGGACGAATTCCTCCGCGCCTTCGCTCCCACGATGGACGACGTCCTTCGTGCCGCAGCCGGTGAAACGGTCCGGCTGGTCGATCTCGGGTGCGGCAACGCGTATCTGACGTTCGCCGTCCGGGCGTGGCTTGACCAGCGTCCTGACTCCAAGGTCGAGGTGACTGGAATCGATGTCAAGGAGCAGTCCCGGGCCCGCAACGAGGCGTTGGCGGCACAACTGGGCTGGGCGTCGACGATGTCGTTCGGCCGCTCGACCATCGACGCCGCGGAGCTCGTCGATCGCCCGCACGGGGTCTTCGCCTTACACGCCTGCGACACCGCGACCGACGACGCCCTCGCCCGCGCTGTGCAGTGGCAGGCCCCGGTCATCCTGGCGGCCCCGTGCTGCCACCACGACCTGCAGCGCCAGCTCAGCGGGGCTGCGCACTGGCCCGGCCCGTACGGCATGCTGGCCCGGCAGGGCATCCTGCGCGAGCGATTCGCCGACGTCATGACCGATGCGCTACGAGCTTCGATCTTGAGAATTCTCGGCTACCGCGTCGACGTGATGGAATTCGTCGATTCCGTTCATACTCCGCGTAACACACTGTTGAGAGCTGTGCGTACTGGTGGTGAGCCACCTGCCGAAGTGGTGACTGAATATTCCCGCATGATCGAAATGTGGGGGGTTCGTCCGGCGCTCGGTCAGCGATTGAAGCGAGAACTCATGACGGCCGGATTGGATATCTGAAAGGGACCGAACGGCTGATTCACACGCGGTGTTCCAGGCGCCTATGATCTATATCAGAAACACGACGGGGGAATAGGGTTCCTCGCAATTGGGGAATCAGATGATGCGCCCGGCCGCTGACGATCAGACGCGGCCGGGCGTCATCTGTCAGGCCGGCAACCGCTCCACGACGTAGTCGATGCACGCGGTCAGTGCCTCCACATCGGCTGGGTCCACCGCGGGGAACATCGCCACCCGCAGCTGGTTACGCCCCAGCTTGCGGTAGGGCTCCACGTCGACGATGCCGTTGGCGCGCAGCGTCTTGGCCACCGCAGCGGCGTCGACGCTGTCGTCCATGTCGATGGTGCCGACCACCAACGACCGAGACTCGGGGTCGCTGACGTACGGCGTCGCGTACGAGCTCTTCTCCGCCCAGCCGTACAGGTGCTGCGAGGAGGCGGTGGTGCGCCCGACCGCGAAGTCCAAGCCGCCCTGCCCGTTCAGCCAGTCCAGCTGATCGGCCATGAGGAACAGGGTGGCCACCGCCGGGGTGTTGTAGGTCTGGTCCTTGCGGGAGTTGTCCACGACGGTCTTCAGGTCGAAGAAGGCCGGGACGTACCGATCGGTGGCCGCGATCTCGTCCACGCGATCGAGCGCGGCGGGGGAGAACGTGGCGATCCACAGCCCGCCGTCCGCACCGAAGTTCTTCTGGGGCGCGAAGTAGTAGACGTCGGTCTCGGCGAGGTCGACCGGCAGTCCGCCGGCGCCGCTGGTGGCGTCGACCAGCACCAGGGCGTCGTCGCCGGCTCCGGGGACGCGGCGGACCGGCGCCATGACGCCGGTGGAGGTCTCGTTGTGCGGCCACGCGTAGACGTCGACGTCGTCCTCAGCCGACGCCGTCGGGTGGGTACCCGGCTCGGACTTCACCACGCTCGGCGCGTCGAGCCACGGTGCGGTCTCGGTGACCTTGGCGAACTTCGACGAGAACTCACCGAACGACAGGTGCTGGGCCTTGTTGCGCACGAGCCCGAACGCGGCGGCGTCCCAGAAGGCGGTGGTGCCGCCGTTGCTGAGCACCACCTCGTAACCTTCGGGCAGGCCGAACAGCTCCGCGACGCCGTCGCGCACCCGGCGCACGAGGTTCTTGACCGGCGCCTGGCGGTGCGAGGTTCCCATGACCGCAGCACCCTGCTCGGCCAAGGCCTTGAGCGCCTCGGGGCGTACCTTGCTCGGTCCGGAGCCGAAGCGGCCGTCGGCGGGCTTGAGCGCGGCGGGAATCTGCACAGTATCCGTCATGTGATCAACTCTCCGGGTGGATGTCCGGTCGGCGATGAAGGGAATGACGACACTGTCAGCCCCGCCATTGTGCCGCATGGGCGACGACGGCGCGACGGCAGGTGCTCAGACGGCCCAGTCAGGATTCCATCCGGTCACGGTCTCCGGGCGCCGCGGCCCAGGCCCAGCGTACTTCGCCGACGGACGCACGAGGCGGCCGGTGCGCTTCTGCTCGAGGATGTGCGCGCTCCAACCCGCGGTCCGGGCGCAGGTGAACAACGACGTGAACATCGGCGCCGGGACCTCGGCGAAGTCCAGGATGATGGCGGCCCAGAACTCGACGTTCGTCGCCAGGACACGATCCGGCTTGCGCTCGGCCAGCTCGGACAGTGCGGCCTTCTCGAATGCTTCGGCGACCTCGTACCTGGGCGCGCCCAACTCGCGCGCGACCCGGCGCAGGGTGCGCGCCCGCGGGTCCTCGGCGCGGTACACCCGGTGGCCGAAGCCCATCAGCCGCTCGCCCCGATCGAGGACGCTCTTCACGTAACCGACGGCGTCCCCGGTGCGCTCGATCTCCTCGATCATGGCGAGCACCCGTGAGGGCGCACCGCCGTGCAGCGGGCCGCTCATCGCGCCGACCGCCGCCGACATCGCCGCTGCCACGTCGGCACCGGTGGAGGCGACAACTCTGCCGGTGAACGTGGAGGCGTTCATGCCGTGCTCGGCGGCTGAGGTCAGATAGGCGTCGACAGCTTGCGTATGCCGTGGGTCCGGCTCGCCGCGCCAGCGGGTCATGAACCGCTCGACGACGGAGCCTGCCTCGTCGATCGTGTGCTCGGGAACCGCGGGTACCGCCGCGCCGCGCGCGGACTGCGCGACGAAGGACAGCATCGTGACCGACGTGCGGGCCAGCTGATCGCGGGCTTGCTCGTCGGAGGTGTCGAGGAGGGGCTGCATTCCCCACTGGGGGGCGAGTGTCGCGACCGCGCTCTGGACGTCCACCCGCACGTCGCCGGTGTGGGCCGGAAGCCGCAACGGTCCTTCGCTCGGCAGGCCCGGGTCGAACTCGCCGTCGACCAGCAGACCCCACACGTTCTCGAACGGAACCCGGCCGACGAGGTCGTCGATGTCGACGCCGCGATAGCGCAGCGCGCCGCCTTCCTTGTCCGGCTCGGCGATGTGCGTCTCGAACGCTACGACACCCTCAAGGCCATGCATGACCTTTGACATTCGCTCTCCTTTGTGCGGCCGAGCTTCCATCATGCCCCCGAAGTAGTTGGTCTCCACAAGCTGGGATGCCTCGAATGTGCGGTTTCCCACAGTGCAGACGCTGGTGGTGAGACAGTTGGCCGCGTGGATGAAGAACTTTCCAGGATGCGCCGCCGCTACACCGCGGGGCGGTTGCTCGAACGTGACCTTGCCGCCGATCCGTTCGACGAGTTCCGGACGTGGTTGCACGATGCTGTGACTTCCGGCATGACCGAACCGAATGCGATGGTTCTGTCGACCGTGGGTGCCGACGGTCGGCCGAGCTCGCGAACGGTGCTGCTCAAGGGGTTCGACGACGATGCGTTCGTCTTCTTCACCAACCTGACCTCCCGCAAGGCAGCGCAGATCAGCCAGAACCCGCACGTGTCGCTGTGCTTCCCGTGGATCACGATGGAACGGCAGGTGCTGGTGTGCGGGCTGGCAACGCCGGTGCCGGCCGAGGTCAGCCGCGCGTACTGGGTGACGCGACCCCGGGACTCCCAGGTGAGCGCCTGGGCGAGCCGGCAGTCGTCGGTCATCGGCACGCGCGACGAACTGGAGTGCGCGGCGGCCGAGGTGGCGCGGAGGTACCCGGACGAGGTGCCGTTGCCGGATTTCTGGGGCGGTTACCGCGTGGAGCCCGAGACGATCGAGTTCTGGCAGGGCGGGCCGGCACGGCTGCACGACCGGCTCCGGTACCGGCGCGAGAGCGCCGCCTGGGTCGTGGAGCGGCTGGCCCCGTGACCACGGCGGCGCCGGGTCAGTCCCCGACGTGGCAGAGGCAGAACGGGTGGCCGGCCGGGTCGGCGTACACGCGCCAGTCGCGGTCGCGCTCGCCCCGGTCCAGCAGCTGGGCGCCGAGACCCAGGACCTGTCGTTCGGCCGTGTCGAGGTCGTCCACGCCGACGTCGATGTGGAGCTGTTGCGGCCGCTGCGGGTCCGGCCACGCCGGAGGCTGGTAGTCCTCGGCCCGCTGGAAGGCCAGAACGGTGGTGTCGGTGTGCAGGGTGGCCCAGTGGTCGTCGAGCACCCATCGCTTGTCGGGCCGGTTGACTTCGCCGCCGAGTATCGACTGGTAGAAGGCCGCGAGCTCGAGCGGAGCCGGGCAATCGAGAACCAAGCATTGGAACGAGCCGATCATGAGTCTCTCCGTGAGTCGGGCCGGACATGGAACGGCCCGCGGGTTGCTTCCACGTCCTGGACGGACGTGGCCCGGGTGGACTGGATCCGGGAACCCGCGGGCCGGGTGACTGCTCGGTATTGCCAGCCGACGGCCGGCGAACAAGGGGTCACCCCTGGTCCTGCGACGAGCGCGTGGCTAGCGAGCAGCCACCTCACGAGTCCGATAGCTATTCACTGTCTGGACCACCTCCTTTCCCGTGTGCCCTCACGGTATGTGGCCAGGCCCTGTCGGAGCAACGGAGTTTTCACCCAGTGAACGACGCGGGCTCAGCTCGGCTGGTCGGGCAGGGCGATCCACGTTGCGTGGGCGCGGCCCAGGACGCGGCCGTCCTGGCCGTGCACGGTCGATCTGGTCCAGGTCTTGCGCCCTTCGGTCTGCAGGTAGGACCCCATGACCACGCAGGACTCGCCAGCGTCGGGGGCGTCGTCCACCTGCGCGGTCAGCCGCCCCAACACCATCGGGCGGCCTTCGATGGGTGCCGACCATCCGCTCGGACAGTCCAGCGCCGCCCAGACGAAGACGGACTCGCCGCCGGTCTCGGCGGTGACGTCCCACACGCACGCGGTCCGCCCGTCGCCCAAGCGGCCGGGAAACAGCCGCATCCCGTCGCCGGGGCGGCGCTGCGGACCGCACACGAAGCACTCCGGGAACGGGTGCGTGCTCAGCCCCGGGTAGTGCGCCGAGGCGGCGCGTGCCTCGTCGGCGCTCACCGGCGTGACGACGTCGAGCAGCGACGCGTCACCCTCGGTCGCCGTGGCGACGAGGGTGTCCCCGTGCAGCAGTGACATGCTGTCGCCGTCGGGGATCACCTCGAGCGGGACGTCCAGGGGCGGTGGCGAGCGCAAGGTGACCGTCACCGGCCCGGCGCCGAGGTGGGCGGCCAGCCGTCCCGCGACGTAGCCGCCGTTGCCTGAGGTGGCCGGTCCGCGGAAGCGCGAGTGCACCGTCAGCGTCATGCCGCGACACTAGCGGTACGGTCGGCTGCGGTCGTTGGTGAAGGAGAGGAGCCCACGCATGTCGTTGATCGCCGGTGCCGCCATGGTGATGCCCGACGGTGTCGTCGAGGACGGGTGGCTGGACGTCGAGCACGGCCGGATCGCCGCGACGGGCACCGGCGAGCCGCCGCGAGAGCCCGACCACCGCTTCGACGGGCACTGGCTGGTCCCCGGGTTCGTCGACATGCACAGCCACGGTGGCGGCGGGGCCAGGGTCACCGGTGCCGACCCCGAGGACGTCGGCACGTTCGTCGCGACCCACCGGATGCACGGGACGACGTCCCTGGTCGCCAGCCTCGTCTCCGGCCCCATCGACGAGATCGACCACGATGTCCGGGCGTTGGCCGACATGGTCGACGAAGGGCTGATCGCCGGCGTCCATTTGGAAGGGCCGTGGATTTCCCCGGTTCGCAAGGGCGCCCACGACGAGTCGGTGCTGGGCGCGCCGGACCCGGCAGTGGTGGACAAGCTGCTCCATGCCGGGCGGGGCACCGTGCGGATGGTCACGCTCGCGCCTGAACTCGACCACGGCCTCGACGCGGTCCGCGCGGTGGTCGGTGCGGGCGCCGCCGCGGCGGTCGGGCACACCGACGCGACGTACGAGGTGGTCAGCCAGGCGATCGAGGCTGGTGCGCGGGTGGCGACCCATCTGTTCAACGCCATGGCTCCGGTGCATCACCGGGCGCCGGGCCCGATCGTGGCGCTGCTGGAAGACGAGCGCGTCACCGTCGAACTCATTCTCGACGGGGCCCACCTGCATCCGGCGATCGCCGCGCATGTGCGCGCCAGCGCTGGCCCGCAGCGGATCGCCCTGGTCACTGACGCAATGGGCGCAGCCGGCGTCGGGGACGGCGACTACATGCTCGGTGACATGGAGGTCCGGGTGACCGACGGCGTCGCTCGCCTGGTCGAGGGCGGCTCGATCGCGGGCAGCACCCTGACGATGGATGCGGCGTTCCGATTTGCCGTCCAACAGGCCGGGTTCTCGTTGCCGGACGCGGTGGCCGCGACGTCGGCGAATCCGGCCCGGGTGCTGGGGATCGACGACCACGTGGGCACGCTGGCCGTGGGCAAGCTGGCCGACGCCGTGGTGCTCGACGCCGACCTGCGTGTCGCCGCGGTGCTACACCGTGGAACCTGGGTCCGGTCAGGCCCGGTCGAGTAAGCTCGGCTCATCAGTTCGAGCAAGGAGAGCGGCCCGGTGAGCGACCTCATCGATACGACAGAGATGTACCTCAAGACGATCTTCGAGCTCGAGGAAGAGGGCATCACACCCCTCCGGGCACGGATCGCTGAACGGCTGCGCCAGTCCGGCCCTACCGTCAGTCAGACGGTGGCCCGGATGGAGCGCGATGGGCTGCTGCACGTCGACGAGGACCGCCATCTGGAGTTGTCGGAGAAGGGCAGGCTGCTGGCCACGCGGGTCATGCGCAAGCACCGGCTGGTCGAGCGGCTGCTCGTCGACGTCATCGGGCTCGACTGGGAACTCGTGCACAACGAAGCGTGCCGCTGGGAGCACGTGGTCTCCGAGGCCGTCGAGCGGCGGCTGGTCGATCTGCTGCGCGAGCCGGCGTCCGACCCGTACGGCAATCCGATCCCCGGCCTGCGTGAGCTTGGCATCACCACCGAGGTCAAGGACTTCCGCGCCGGTGTCCGGCAGCTGCGCCAGGTGGGAACGCCCACCGGCACCAGCGTCACGCTGCGTCACATCGGCGAGCCGTTGCAGGTGGACGAGAAGCTGCTGGCCTCGCTGCGCCAGGCGGAGATCACGCCGGGGCAGACGGTCACGGCCATCTCCACCGAGACCGGGGTCGCACTGCGCAACGCCGAGACGGTGGAACTGTCCGACGCCGACGCCTCGCACATCTTCGTCAGCGCGCCATGAGTGTCGAGGACGTCACCGTCGACCACCTGGCGGCGGAGCTGAACGACGGCGCGGTCCTGGTCGACGTGCGTGAGCCGGAGGAGTACGTCCAGGCGCACGTGCCCGGGGCGGAACTGCTACCGATGGGTGAAGTCGTCGCGGCCCACGAACAGATCCCGCGCGACCGGCCGGTGTACGTCATCTGTGCGGTCGGCGGGCGCAGTGCGCAAGTCGCGGAATTCCTCAGTGACCAGGGCGTTGATGCCCGGAACGTGGCCGGCGGGACCCTTGCGTGGATCCGCGCCGGCCACCCGGTCGCCAGCGGGATGGACGCGTCGTAACCGCTTCGCCCGTCACAACCGCCGCACGTGGCGGACGAGCATGGCGGGGACGTGTCCGGGCATGTTCCGGCCCGGTGCCACGACGCCTTCGATCTCGACGTCGTCACCGCGTTCTGCGGCGGTGTCGAACGGGCCGAGCAGTTCGAACCGCTCGCCGGAGGAGTCCAGTTCGAGGAAGCACTCGCGCTGCGCCGGCACGAGCCGACCGCGGCGGATGACAGTGGTGAGCGCGTCGGCGTAGCCCACCATGGTGCGTGTCTCGGTCTCGCTCATCGTCATGGGCACGAGTATGGTCGCTTCGCTTCGGCTCTGCCCGCCGATTGGCCGGATTCGTCACTCTGCGTGGTATAGATCTCACGCGAGCGCGCGTCGTCAGTCCACCGCGCTGAGAGTCAGGACCGCGCGTCGCGGTGCGGACTGGCCATCAGGTTCGTCGGTGGTGAAACCGAGGGATCGAAGGAACGCGATGCCCTGCGGCCACCGGTCGTCGGCTGAAGCGATGACCTCGTCGATGCCGGCGTGGCGCGCTTCCTCCAGCAGGACGCGGCTCACGGCGGTACCGATGCCGGCCCGGCGGTGTGACGGCGCGAGCAGGAACGTCCCGATGGAGCAGGCCCGCCGGTGCGGGTAGCCGAGCACGACGTCGATGAAGCCGACGATGCGCTCGCCGTCGCGAAGGGTGAACAAGCGCTTGTCTTCGAAACGTGCGCCCTCGGGTAGCGAGTAGAACAGGCCCTGCACGTCACCGTTGCCGGAGGGTCCGCCGGTCACGGCTTCGAACCAGTCGTTGCAGGATCTGAACAGGTCCAGTAGCCCGGGCTCGTCCGCTGGCTCGATCTGTTCGCGCAGGACGTAAGACCCGGAGCCGGTGCGAATGGTCCAGATCACGCTTGGCACCTTACTGGCCCGCGGTGCTGGGCGCGATGGTCGAACTCACGCGGGAACCGGTTCGCGCGGCTGCGCGTCTGACCGATGTGAGGACGAAGCCGGCTCTGAGCGCAGCGATCGCGGTCGTGATCGTGCTGCTGGCCGGATGCGGCGACGCCGCGGAGGAGCCGAGCGACGGGGGACGGCACACCGCGATCCCGCCGACGGCCGAGGTCACCACGCCGCCGCCCACTCCCACCATGCCGACCACGCCCGGCTTGATGGAGCTGCGCGGAGTTCCTGAGCCGGGCGTGGAATCAGGATGCTGGCTCCTCGACGACTACCTCTTGCTCGGCGGGGACGAGAAGTTGCTGTCATCGGGACAGCCGCTGGTGATCACCGGACGGGTCGAGCGCGGCGTCCTGACCACGTGTCAGCAGGGCACTGCGTTCCGGGTGGAGGACGTCGTTCCAGCTGAATGAACAGCACAAGGGGAGACACCGTCGAGGTGTCTCCCCTTGTCTCTACCTCAGTCGATCAGAGGCCCGGTCAGGCCGCACGGGTGATCTCGATGCGCGTCGGCTTCGAGTCGGCGTACGCACCAGCGACCCGGACCGTCAGGACACCGGCGTCGTACGTCGCGCTGACGGCATCGGCCTCGACCTCGGAGGGCAGTGTGACGACCCTACGGAACGAGCCGTAGCGGACCTCACGCACCCTGCGGCCGTCGTCCTCCTCCTCGTGGGTGTCTCGACGCTCCCCATGGACGATGAGCCTGTGGCCTTCGACCTCGACGGTCACGTCCTTGTCCGGGTCGATGCCGGGAAGGTCAAAACGTGCCACCAGGTCTTCACCGTCGCGATCCACGTCGGCAGCCGGGGCGAAACCGGTGCCGTTGGTCATCGGGGCGTCGAAGAACGAGCGGAACCAACGGTCGACGTCGAACCAGCGGTCCATGTCGAGCCAGCGGTCGACGTCACGGAACGGCATCAGCGTGGTGGCCATGGCACATCCCTCCTTCGTCGTCGTTGATGTTGACGTACGAATTTCCTGCCTGACCTGGAACGACCAGGTCTACCACCTACAACTTGAGTCGAGGCTACTCAATTCCGGAACTCGGTCGAGTTTCGCTCTGAGCGAACACCGGTGTAGGTCGTCCGCGCCTGCAGCGAGTAGATGTCGTCGCGGCGGCCCAACCAGGCCGGATCATCGGAGTCGAGCAGCCGGCTCCAGGACCGGACGTCGTCCACGCTGAGCCCGGCGTCGTCGCGGACACGACGCACCCGCCGCTCGAGGCACTCCAGGACCGCCGACAGGTCGTCGCCGGTGAGGGGAGCCGGCTTGTCGAAAGTGAAGGTTTGGCTGGTCACGTCGGTGAGCCCAGCCCGCCGCAGGGCGGTTGTCCAGCCGTACGGCATGCGGACCGCATGCGGGAGCCTGGCGCGCATCCGGAGGAACCAGCGTTCCTCCGCGGCGAGAAGCCGAGCTTCGAGTCCCGGTGCGCCGATGCCCAGGTCCCACGGCAGATGGCGCGCCGACAAGCCACCCTCGGCGAGGGCGAGCCGGCCGCCAGGTCGCAGGATCTGGGCCAGGACGTCGAGGGCCGCCTGTTGGTCGGCGAGGTGGTGAATCGACGCCGACGCCCAGACGATGTCGGCGTCCCGGATGACCGTGGGCAGCAGCGTGAACTCGGTGTCGAGGTCGGCGCACAGGAGCCGGATGTGCCCGTCGTCGACGTCTGCATCGACCATCTGGCGCCGGGCACAGCGTCGAGGGTGTCACCGTCGCGGTCCACGCCGACGACGAAGGCGCACCGCGGGAGGGCTGAGCTCAGTGCGATGGTCATGTGCGCCGCACCGCAGCCGATGTCGGCAGCCAGCAGATCGGTCGGCCGCACGAGGCTGCGGGCCACGTGGTCGTACCAGGCGCGCTCGTCGTCCACTGCCACGACGGTGTCGTACGTGGCCATGGCGCTCACTCCCCCCAGGCGCCTCGAGCGGGGATCAGGTGCTGCAGCCGCACGCTCCGCCGCAGCACCCACCGGCGGCGGGCTCGCCGGCGCTGCCGCTGAGCCCCACGGTGGTCAGCAGCTTGACGGTGTCGTCGTGTCCCGTGGGGCACCGTGCCGGTGCGCCGGACTGGCTCATCGGGCGCGACAACTGGAACGTGTCGCCGCAGCTTCGACAGCGGTATTCGTACGTAGGCACGAGTTCAGGATACAGCCGCAGCGGGGGGCGCGTAGGCTCAGTGGATGAGTGAACGCGCCGATGTGATCGTGGTCGGTATGGGGGTCGGTGGCGAAGCCGTAGCCGGGTCCTTGGCCGAGGCCGGGCTTGATGTGATCGGCATCGAAGACCGCTTGGTCGGCGGGGAATGCCCGTACTGGGGCTGCATTCCCAGCAAGATGATCGTCCGCGCCGCCGATCTGCTCGCCGAGGCCGCACGCGTCGACGGCATGGCCGGTCAGGCGCAGGTGTGGCCGGACTGGAAACCGGTGGCTGCCCGGATCCGGGACGAGGCCACCACGAACTGGGACGACCGCATCGCCGCGGACCGGTTCACCGGCAAGGGCGGCCGGCTCGTGCGCGGACGCGGCCGGCTGATCGCGCCGGACCGCGTCGACGTCGACGGGACGACGTACGAGGCCGGCCGCGCCGTCGTCGTCGGCACCGGTACGTCGCCGGCGATCCCGCCCATCGACGGGTTGGCCGGCACGCCCTACTGGACCAATCGGGAGGCGCTGGAAGCCACCGAGGCGCCGGAGTCGCTGATCGTGCTCGGCGGCGGTGCCGTCGGGCTCGAACTCGCCCAGGGCTTCGCCCGCTTCGGCACGAAGGTCGTGGTGGTCGAGGCGCAGGATCGGCTGATCGCCATCGAGGAGCCCGAGGCGTCCGACGTGGCGCGCCGAGCTCTGCAGGCCGACGGGATCGACGTCCGTGTGGGCCGCCGCGCGCAAGCGGTGCGCCATGACGGCTCGGCCTTCACGCTGAGGCTCGACGACGAGATCGAGGTGAGCGCTCAGGCGTTGCTGGTCTCGGTGGGGCGCACGTCGAACCTGAGCAACCTGGGCGTGGACGCCATCGGCGTCGACCCGTCCGCGAGGTCGCTGCCGGTGGACGACCGGCTACGGGTCGTCGACGGCGTGTGGGCCGTGGGCGACGTGACCGGACACGGCGCGTTCACGCACGTGGCGACCTATCAAGCTGACATCGTCGTCCGCGAGATCCTCGGTCGGCCGGGGCCGCCGGCTGATTACCGAGCGGTGCCGCGGGTCACGTTCACCGACCCGGAGGTCGGGGCCGTGGGCATGACGGAGGCCCAAGCGCGCGAGGCAGGCCTCGCTGTGCGGGTCGGGGTCGCCGAGGTGCCGTCCACGACTCGCGGATGGATCCACAAGGCCGGCAACGACGGCATGATCAAACTCGTGGCCGACGCCGAGCGAGGTGTGCTCGTCGGCGCCACGTCGGCCGGTCCCACCGGCGGAGAGGTGCTCGGCGCACTGGCCGTCGCCGTCCATGGGCAGGTGCCGGTCGAGGCGTTGCAGCACATGATCTACGCCTACCCGACATTCCACCGGGGGATCCTGGACGCCGTGAAGGCCCTGTCCTGACCGATCAGGACAGCCAGGACATCGGGTCGGTGAACTCCCCGTTGACGATGACCTCCCAGTGCAGGTGGCAGCCTGTCGACGAACCGGTCGTGCCCACGCTGCCGATCTGCTCACCGCCGGACACCGTGTCGCCCGCGCTGACCGCGAACGACGACAGGTGGCTGTAGGTGGTCTCGACGTCCATGCCGTCGATGACACCATGCGAGATGGTGACCTGGTTGCCGTAGGCGCCGGCGTAAGTGGCCGCCTCGACCGTGCCGCCGCCGGCCGCGACGACGGAAGCACCGCACGATGCGCCGAAGTCGGTGCCGCTGTGCAGCTTGTACACCCCGGTCACCGGGTGGACCCGCATGCCGTAGGGCGAGGTGATGGGGCCGTCGGACGGACGCTGGAACTCGCCGTCGCCGACCGGTGGATCGCTGGTGCCACCGTCGTCGGAGTCGTCGGTGTCAGGGTCGCGGTCGTTCCGGTCTGGTTGGTCCTCGGCGTTCTCGCGTTCCCGTTCGGCGCGCTTGGCGTCCTCGTAGACCTGCCTGACCTCGGCGAGAGCGTCCTCGGCCTCTTCCGCTGCCGCTGCGGCCTCGTCGAGTGCGGCCTTCGCCTGCGCGGCGAGCTCGTCGGCCTCAGCTGAGGCTTGGGCGGCTGCCTTGGCCTGTCCGCCGGCACGCGCGGCGGCGTTGGTGGCCTCGGCGCGCGACTCGGCCGCTTGGCTGATCATCGTGTCCTGCACGCGCATCAGCTCGGTGATGCTGGTGGAGCGCTGCTGGAAGTCCTGCGGGTTGATGGCGGCGCTCAATTCGGCCAGCCGCCCGAGCTCAGCGTTGTTCGCGTAGGCGTGCGCGGCGAGACGACCGAGTTCGGTCTGCGCGTCGGCGGAGGCGGCCTCGGCCTGCGCGCTCTCCTTTCGAGCCCGTTCGGCCCGCGCGGCGGCCTCGGTGGCGGCGGCCTTGGCGTCTACGGCTGCTTGGCTGGCCTTCTGCGCGCGCTCCTGAGCCTTGGACTCAGTGGCTTTGGCTGCTTCGAACTTCTCGCGCGCGGCGTCGAGATCACTCTTGGCATCTTCGACGGACGGCGCTTCGTCGGAGCGCAACACAACCCCGGCGGCCGTCGTGATCGACGGAGCCCCCCAGGTGGCACATCCAATGGCAGCGACTGCCATGATCGCGCCCAGAGCCTTCGATTTCACTCCGGGCTCTCCCTGTGCGTGGTCATCGCCGACGACTGTAGGGGACATATGTCCCATTTACAACCACTGGTTGTAACCCTATCGTTGCGCCATGCTCAACGCCGCCGCCGAACTCGCTGCCCATCTACGGCCGGTGAGCAGCCCGTTCGCGGAACTCGCGGCCGGCGGGGGCAATTACGTCCGGCTCGACGGTACCTGGCTGTACGCGGCGACCGAAAAGCCCGTGCCAGGTGCAGCCGACGTCACTCTACACCGTCGCTACATCGCCGCGCCGCGTGTCGTTCGTGCAGGTCATGAATACGTTTTGCTCGACTCCGGCTGGCTGTGGGGCCCGGAGGCCAGGCGCGAGCTCTGCTGGTGCGAGCCCTACGTGACGCACATCACCGGTGCTCACCCGAGTTTGACGCTCGCCGTACCGGCCCCGGAGTTCGCCCGGCGCGGCGACGTGGTCGTGGGGATGTCGGCTCCAGAGCTCGAGGCCGCAGAAATGCTGACGGCGTCGACCATCGCCGAATTGCTCGGCGTGGCGCGCAGCACCGTGAACGCGTATCACGCTCGTGGTCAGATGCCGCCGCCTGCGGTGACGCTGAACGGTCGGCTGCCGCTGTGGCCGCGGCCGATCATCGACCACTGGATGAGCCGGCACGTCCGGCGGCATCGCTGACCCTCGCGGCGGGGCAACCCGTCGTCCGAGGGCCCCATCGGGTGTTCGGCCCAATTTCCACCGAGATCCGACATTCGGCGTGATGCGTACTTAGTCTGCGAGAGATCCGCTGGTGAGCGGACCGATGTCGGCAGGTGCGTAGGCGAGGAGCCCGATGAACGAGCTGACCCAGATGAACGAGATGCTCCGTGACGTCGAGCAAGCACCACAACGGTTCGTCGCGGTCAAGCCCGCTCTCGTCGCTGCTCCTCGCATCGACCGCCGGCCGGTCCCGGTCGATCGAAGTCAGCTGCCCGCAGGCGACCGCGCGGCGTTGCTGATCGGTACCGCCATCCACGACCACGAGGCCTACCCCGACCTGCCCAGCGCGGGAGCCGGCGTGCGGCAGATGAAGCACGTCCTGGAACGCCCCGACGTGGGGATGATGGACACCTGCCTGGTGATCGGCGATGCCACCCACACGCAGATGATGCGCGGCATCGAGGCGTTCCTCAGCGAACGCGAACACGGCGACACCGTCGTCGTCTACGTCAGCGGCTATGCCGAGGTCTCCGCGACCGACGGTCGGCTCTACCTCGTGAGCAAGGACTCCGACCCGTACGATCTCGAACACACCGCGGTCCCGGCCGATTTCCTGCGCCGTCAGCTGCAAGAATGCCGCGCAACCAGCAAGGTAGTCCTGCTCGACTACGGCGCCCGGGCGGTGGCCACCGAGCACGCGGCGCCCAGCGCCTGGCTGGAGCCCGCAGGCACGTACGTCATCGCGGCGTCCGAGGCGTTGCTGCACCGCGTACCGGCCGACAGCGACGCGATGTCGGGGTTCACCGCCGAGATCGTCGACGGGCTCAGCGCCGGGCGGGCCAAGAGCGGGCTCGGGCCGTGGGTGACCGCCGACGACCTGGCCGGCTATCTGGCCCAGCGGCTCGGCGGGGACGACGTGCCGCGGCGGGCCCGGCCAGTGACGTCGACCTTGGCGGTCACCGGCAACCACGTCATCGCCCGGTCGACCGTCCGGGCGGTGAGCCTGCTCGACAACCGCGCACACCCGGGGCGTCGGCCGGCTCAGCCCGCCGGTCCCGATGATGACGACGCCGGGTGGCGCGAACTGGCCGCCTACTACCGCGCCTGCCTCGCCGACGCGCGTTCGCCGGTAGCGCTGCCGGCCAGGGACGACGCCGAAGCCTACGTGCCGATCACGTCGGGCCCGGAGATGCTGTTCTCCGGGAAGTCGTCGACGACGACCGCGCCCGACGGCGTCGACACCTTCGATTGGAAGGAGCGCGAGCTCTGGTACGGCTACCCCCTGGTCACGCTGGCCGGTGGGGGGCGACGGCACTCGGCGAGCCCGCTCGCGCAGGTGACGGTGGCACCGCTGCTCGTCCAACGCGTGGAGGTGACCGTCGACGCTCGAGGTGCGGCCGCGCTGCGGCCGACCGGGCCGATCATGCCGCACGCCGGCGTGCTCCAGGCGTGCCTCGACGATCAGGAGGCCGCGAGCGTCCTCGAATCGTGGCAACCGCTGTGGCGCTCGGACGGCCACGACCAGATGCTCGTCGCCGTGCGGCAGCTGATGAAGCGACTCGGGCTCGGTGAGCTCGAGACACTCGACCCGGCCGCGCTGACCGGCGACGGGATCACCTCCGCCACGCGCACCGGCGTGCACAACACCGCCGCCGTGCTCTACGTGGAGTCCACTCGCGCAGCGGCCATCGCCGTGAGCGCCGAACTGGCCGCGATCGGTGACGACGCCGACCGGATCCCCGGCACCGTGCTGGAGCACCTCACCGCCCCGGCCGGACATCGCGCACCGGGTGTCCAACTCACCGATGCAGCTCCACTGGCGGTGACGCCGGACGAGCTGAGCGAGAGCGGCGAAGCCGTCCTGCACGCGGCGATGAACCAGCCGTTGACCGTCGCCACCACGCCGCCAGGCACCGACAAGCAGGCCCTGGTGGTCGACGCCGTCGCGACCGCGCTGGCCGCCGGGCAGAAGGTCCTGTATGTCGGGCCCGACGACCGGGCGGTGCAGAACGTGGTCGACTGGTGCTCGCAGCTCGCCCCCGGGATGATGATCCGAACCGGAGACGCACAGGCGCGGGCCGAAGAGAAGCAGTTGCTGCGTGATCTCACGCGCTCGGCGCGCGATCCGCAGCGGCGCCGGCCCCGGTCGGAGGTCCTTGCTGAGCTCGCCGCAGCGCGCGCGGACGTCGAGACATGGCGCGCGGGCCTGTCGAGGCGGTCCGGCGTCGAGACCGCCCTACGGAAGACCTGCTCGGCACGGGCGGCAGCAGCAGACCGCCTTGATGTGGACGTTCACGCGCTCGACTCCGCGTGGCGTGACGACGACGCGGCGCTGGCGGAGTGGATCGAGCGCGCGCGTGCCCTCGACGCCGCTCGGATCCTGCGCGGGTGGCGTCGTCGTCGAGCCGCGGGAGAGTATCTGCGAGCGGTGAGCGCAGGCGACGCCGACCCCGGTGATCAGCGTCGGCGGTTCGCCGAACCCGAGGCGTTCGAGTCCTTGTTGCTGTTCGCCCGTGCCGAGCAGCGGATGCGCACCGACCGACGCGATGTCGAGACGGTCGACGACACGCAGCTGGACGAGCAAGGGCGCGCGCTGTTCGACCGGTGCCGTCGGTTGTCGGCGGAACTGGTCGATGTCGTCGTCGGCGAGCAGGTCGAGCAGGCCGAAGCCACGATGCTCGCGCGGCGGATGGCCCTCGAACCCGGAGGACGTGACCGGCAGGCCAGCCAGCGTGAACTCGTCCAGCAACTCGGCGGCTGGGCGGTCACGGTCGCCGATGCCGAGCAGCTGGCGCTGGAGCCGGGCCTGTTCGACCTGGTGGTGGTCGACGACGCGCACGAGATCGACGTGGCCGCCGTCCTGCCGGTGCTGTTCCGGGCGCGTCGAGCGCTGGTCCTCGGGGACCCGGTTCGCAGCAAGCCCCGGGTGCGGCTCAGCGATCACCGTCATCGCCGGGCTCGCGAGCATGGCGGGCTGAGCGCCGGTTGGCTGGAGCAGCGCCGGTTGAGCCACCAGACCCACAGCGCCTATGACGCCGTCGCCGTCCGGGCCCCGCAGGTCGAGTTGCTCGACGAGCACGATGGCTGCCATCCGGACATCGCCCGGATCTTCGACGACGCCCTGTACGACGGTCGGCTCACCGTCACCACGGACGTTCGTGCACTGCGCCGGGCCCGCGATCCCGAGACGTTTGAGTCGACGCTACTGCTGTGGGAGGACGTGCACGGCACCCCGGAACCGGGCCCGAACGGTGGTTCGTGGCGCAGCCAAGCGGAGATCGACCGCGTGGTGTGGGCGGTCTACGAACTGCGTGACCAGCTGCCCGAAGGGGCGCGGGTGAGTGTCGTGACACCGTTCCGCGCGCAGGCTGAGGAACTGCGCTCGCTGTTCCGGTTCGAGCCGATCCAGGTTCACCTGCCTGGCGACACCGACCTGGCTGCCAGTGATGCAGTGGTCGTCTCTCTCGTCGCCGGTGAGGGAATGCCCGAACAGACCGTGCGGTGGGTGGAGTCGCTGGCGCCGTTGTGGAGCGCCGCTCTGACCCGGGCGGGTGCGCACGTCGTCACCGTCGGCCGGCATGCGTTCTGGTCGACCCGGTCCGGGCCGGCGGCGACGTTGGCGCGGTTGTCGTCGGTGCGCTCGTTCCATGTGCACCCGATTCCGCCACAGCGTCCGGCCGACGACGTGGTCGACGACTCGCTCGCCGAACTGCTCCATCAGCGTCTTGAGCAGGCCGGCTACGACCGGATCGAACACCACGCGCTGCTGGACGGGTACCGCTGCGACGTGCTGGTGGGTACGGCCGAAGGTGGCACGGCGGTGCTGCTGGACCGTGGCCCGGCCGCCGGCGCCGATGCGGCATCTCATCTGCGCCGGATGATGGAGCGGTGCCACCTGCTCGAGGGGCTCCAGCCCGACACCGCGTCGGGCATCGGGCCAGTGACGCGGGTGCTCAGGGTCCCGGCGTGGCGGGTGCGTTCGGGTGAAGCGATTCCCGGCTTGATCGACTGACGCGCGCGTTCGGCGCGGGCTTGTTCTGCCGGCACCCCGGATGGGCATGATGGCCGGCATGACCGATGACTTCGCCGTCTCGTTCCGCCCGCCCATGGGTGAGCTGCGGCTCTCGCTGATGAGCTTCAACATTCACTTCGGCGTTGGTTCCGACGGTGAAGCTGACCTGGCGCGGCTGGCTGCGGTCATGCGGACGGCACAGGCTGACGTCATCGCCTTGCAGGAGGTGGACCGCTTCTGGTCCGAGCGCAGCGGCTTCGCCGACCAGGCGGGGTGGCTGGCCAGCGAGCTGAACATGCACCTGGCTTACGGGGCGAACATGGACCTCGACCCGCCGCGGCCGGGCGCGCCCCGCAGGCAGTTCGGTACCGCGATTCTGAGCGCCTGGCCGATTCTCACCTGGGACAACACCTACCTGCCCAGGTTCGACGGGCAAGAGCAGCGGGGACTGCTGTCCGCACTGATCGACGTGAACGGTGTCCTGGTCGACATCTACGACACCCACCTGCAGTTCGACGACGCTGCTACGCGCCGTGAGCAGGCCGCGGCGATCGTGAAGCTGGTGGGCACCCCGGATCGGCCGACGATCCTGATGGGTGACCTCAACGCTGCGCCGGGCGATCCAGAAGTCGCCGAACTGCTGGAGGTGTTCGAGGACACATGGGAGACCGGTGGCACGGGCAGCGGTGCCACCTACCCCGCGTGGGACCCGCGGACGCGGATCGACTACATCCTGGCTTCGGCCGATGTCACCGTCGTCGAGACAGCGGTCATCGACACCGCTGCGTCGGACCACCGTCCAGTGCGCGCAGACGTCTTGGTCCCGGCGCCGGGCGTATCGTGATAACCGGGGTGTCCCGCGACGATGTCGAACCACGCTGAAACGAGCCATCGAGCCTGGCGGGTCGTACGGCCCGGACCGATCACCGGCGGACCGCTGGAGCTGGTCGAGGAAGCTGTGCCGACGCCGGGTTCTGGCGAATTGCTCGTTCGGGTCATGGCGTGCGGGGTGTGCCGGACCGATCTGCATGTCGCCGAGGGTGATCTGCCGGTCCATCGGCCACGGGTCGTGCCTGGGCATGAGGTCGTCGGCGAGGTGGTCGCCCTGGGGCTGGACGCGGTGGGCTTCTCACCGGGTGACCGGGTCGGCATCGCGTGGCTGCGCGGAACGTGCGGTACGTGCCGCTTCTGTGCGCGAGGGGCGGAGAACCTGTGCGCCCGCTCGGTCTACACGGGCTGGGACGCTGACGGCGGATATGCCGAGTACACGACGGTCCCGGCCGACTATGCGCTCGCTCTGCCCGACGGGTACTCCGACGTAGAGCTGGCGCCGCTGCTGTGCGCGGGGATCATCGGGTACCGGGCGCTGCTGCGTGCCGACGTGCCTCCCGGCGGGCGAGTGGGCATCTATGGTTTCGGGGCCAGCGCGCATCTGGCCGCGCAGGTGGCCATGGCGCGTGGCGCCGTCGTGCACGTCATGACACGTAGCCTTCGGGCGCAGCGCTTGGCGCTCGAGCTCGGAGCCGCGTCGGCCGGCGGCAGCGCTGATCGCCCGCCGGAACCTCTCGATTCCGCGATCTTGTTCGCGCCGGTCGGTGACTTGGTGCCGCCAGCGCTCGAGGCCCTGGACCGGGGTGGAACGCTAGCCATCGCGGGGATTCACCTCACCGACGTGCCACCGTTGAACTATCAGCGGCACCTGTTCCAGGAGCGGCAGCTGCGCAGTGTCACGGCCAACACGAGAGCCGATGCCCGTGAGTTTCTTCAGGTCGCCGCGGAGCATCCCCTCCAGGTCACTACGACGCGCTACCCGTTACTGCGTGCCGACGCCGCCCTGGCCGACCTCGCGGCGGACGCCGTCGATGGGGCTGCGGTCCTGACGCCGTGAGCCCTGGGCTGTCGTGCTCGCTCAGCCGGTCTGGTCGAGTTGCTTGAGCATCCGCTTGAGGGCGACCTGGCGGTAGGAGGCATCGAGGAGCTCACGGACCTCGTCCCAGTCGACTTCGGCGGCGGTGAAGTC
>JAJYTA010000189.1 GCA_021793295.1 Actinomycetes bacterium | reverse complement strand
TGCGGGCCGAGGGGACGATATTCCGTACGGGCGTCGACGTCGGCGAGACACTCACCGGCCAGGAACTCAAGGCGCGGTACGACGCGATCGTGCTCGCAGTGGGGGCGACGCAGTGGCGCGATCTTCCGGTGCCGGGCCGTGAGCTGGACGGGATTCACCAGGCCATGGAGTACCTGCCGCAGGCCAACCGGGTGGCGGCCGGTGAGTCCGTGCCTGACCAGATCACGGCCGACGGCAAGCACGTCGTCATCATCGGCGGCGGCGACACCGGTGCGGACTGCCTGGGTACGGCACACCGGCAAGGTGCGTTGTCGGTGACGCAGCTCGAGATCATGCCGGAGCCGCCACGAACGCGTCACGAGTCGACTCCGTGGCCGATGTGGCCGTTGATGCTGCGGACCTCGAGCGCGCACGAGGAAGGCGGGCAGCGGGTCTACTCGGTGTCCACGCAGCGCTTCGTGGGAGACTCCGGTCGCGTTCGTGCCTTGGAGTTGGTCGAGGTGCGCCGTGGCTCCTCCGGTGGTTTCGAGCCGATCGAGGGCACCGAACGTGAGATCCCGGCCGACCTCGTCTTGCTGGCGATGGGATTCGTCGGGCCGCAGCGGTCGGGATTGCTTGATCAACTCGGTGTCGACCTCGATGATCGCGGCAACGTGCGTCGTGACGGGTCGTTCGAGACGAGCGTGCCGGGCGTCTTCGTCGCCGGGGACGCCGGCCGCGGGCAGTCCTTGATCGTCTGGGCCATCGCCGAAGGTCGATCGTGTGCTGCCGCGGTCGATCGGTGGCTGACCGGAGTGGACCGGATGCCTGCGCCGATATCGCCAACCGACCGCCCATTGGCCGTCTGACCATCCGGAGGTCTAGTGTTGCTGGACGTGCGTAGAGCGAAGATAGTTTGCACCCTCGGTCCGGCAACCGATTCTCCGGAACGATTGCGGGCGTTGATCGACGCCGGCATGGATGTCGCCCGATTCAACCTCAGTCACGGCAGCCATGCCGAACACGAAGAGCGGTACTTGCGAGTGCGCAAGGCTGCTGCAGAGGCCGAGCGCAACGTGGGCGTCCTGGTTGACCTCCAGGGGCCGAAAATCCGCCTCGGCACGTTCGCGGGCGGTTCTGCTCAGCTGGAGTCCGGCGAGTCTTTCACCATCACCACCGACGAGGTCGAAGGATCGGCGCAGCGTGCGTCCACGACCTATGCCGGCATGCCTGGCGACGTCGAGGTCGGCGATCAGGTGCTGGTCGACGACGGCCGCCTGTCGCTGGAGGTCACCGAAGTACGTGACTCCGAGGTCGTCACGACCGTCGGACTCGGCGGCAGGGTGTCCGACCACAAGGGCCTGAACCTGCCCGGCACGGCGGTCAGCGTTCCCGCGCTGTCGGACAAGGACATCGACGATCTGCGGTGGGCGTTGCGCATCGGTGCGGACATGGTGGCGTTGTCGTTCGTGCGCAGCGCCTCCGACGTCGACGACGTGCACCGCATCATGGCCGAGGAAGGCGTGCGGCTGCCGGTGATCGCCAAGGTGGAGAAGCCGCAGGCGGTGGTGAATCTCGCCGAGATCGTCGATGCCTTCGACGGCGTGATGGTCGCCCGGGGTGACCTCGGGGTCGAACTGGACCTGTGGGATGTCCCGCTGGTGCAGAAGCAGGCGGTGGAGCTGTGCCGCCGGCGGGCCAAGCCGGTCATCGTCGCGACGCAGATGCTCGACTCGATGATCAACAATCCGCGCCCGACTCGTGCTGAGACGTCCGACGTCGCCAACGCCGTCCTGGACGGCACCGATGCAGTCATGCTCTCCGGTGAGACCAGCGTGGGCTCGTATCCGATCGAGACGGTCGTCACGATGGCCAAGATCGTCGAGACCGTCGAGGAACACGGGCTGGAGCGCATCCCGCCGCTGGGTACGCAGCCGCGAACCAAGGGTGGGGCGATCACCAAGGCGGCGGTCGAAACGGGCAACCTGCTCGGCGCGAAGTATCTCGTGGCCTTCACGCAGAGCGGCGACTCCGCCCGGCGCATGGCCCGGCTGCGCCCGAGGATTCCGTTGCTGGCGTTCAGCCCGCTCGAATCCACGCGGCATCAGCTGGCCCTGTCGTGGGGCATCGAAGCGTTCACCGCCGAGCATGTCGACCACACCGACGAGATGGTGAAGCAAGTCGACCGGATGCTGCTCGAGCAGGCACGGTGCCGCCGCGGCGATCTCGTGATCATCGTGGCGGGCTCGCCGCCGGGAATCCCGGGGTCCACGAACGCGATGCGGGTGCACCGGATCGGTGACGCGGTCGGTGGAGTCGCGCCCGGCTATCACTGACGCTGGGCGCTGGCGGCGAGTTGTCGTGACGCCGGTGACACTGCGGGCAACATGTGCCGTACGTGTCACCGGCGTCGGCGCCTGCCCGTGTCCACCGTCGCCACGGCTGCTCGGCGCCACTTATCGTCACAGGTCAACCGTGGTAGCCCGGGTCGGACTCGAACCGACACACACCGCATTTTGAGTGCGGCGGCTTTGCCAATTTGCCTACCGGGCCGTGCGCCTCGAGGATAGCCCCCGCGCGGCGCAGCCCCCAGCCTACCGGCAAGTGTTGAAAGCTCCGAGTAGGCTTCCCGGGTGACCGATTCGCCATCGCCATCGCCAACTGCAACTGCCCGGCGCGTGCTCGTTGCCGAGGACGAGTCGCTCATCCGCCTCGACTTGATCGAGATGTTGAAGGAAGAGGGCTACGACGTCGTCGGAGAAGCCGCGGACGGTGCCAGCGCCGTGCGCCTGGCTGAGGAGCACCGCCCCGACCTCGTCGTCATGGACGTCAAGATGCCGGTTCTCGACGGCATCTCGGCGGCTGCGCGCATCGTGGAGCAGCGCATCGCTCCGGTGCTGATCCTGACCGCTTTCTCGCAGCGCGATCTGGTTGAACGCGCCCGCGAGGCCGGAGCGATGGCCTACCTCGTCAAGCCGTTCACCAAGGCCGATCTGGTGCCCGCCATCGAGATGGCGTTGTCGCGCCACGAAGAGATCGCCCAGCTCGAGACCGAGGTCGTCGACCTCAACGAGCGTCTCGAGACCCGCAAGCTGGTCGACCGCGCCAAGGGCATCCTGCAAACCACCTACGGCCTGAGTGAGCCCGACGCGTTCCGGTGGATCCAGAAGGCCGCCATGGACAAGCGCACGTCGATGCGAGAGGTCGCCAATGTCGTCCTCGCCGAGAGTGGAAACGCCGAGGCGAGCGGCTGAGGCGTGCGCACAGCTCGACGGGCCGCCGCTGCGGGCGCGGCGCTGGCTGCGGCGGTGTCGCTGGCCGCATGCGGCGTCATGGGCACTCTCAGCGACGACGACGCCGGCGAACAGACGGCGACGATCGGTGTCCTGGTCCCGCGGTCCGGGTGGCAGCAAGCTGAGGGCGCCGGTGTCGTCGCCGCCGTCGAACAGCGCATCGCCGAGCTGACCGACGACATCGATGGCTGGGTCGTCGACGTCGTGCCCATCGACGAGGGTGACGATGCCGCGACGGCGGCCGAGGGCGCGGCCCAGCTCGTCGAGGACGGCGGTGTCGCGATCATCGGCGGGCTCACCACGAGAGCCGTGCGGGCCGTCCAGCCGGTGGCCGACGACGCCGATGTGCTGTTCGTCTCACCCGCCGACGTCGTGCCGGCACACACCCGCGGGGCGGACCCGCAGCACCCGTTGCGGCCCTACGAGTCGTACTACCGCACGGCGGTGACCGACGAGGCGCCCGAGACCGAGCTGGCGCGTTACGCCCGCATCGGCCTGGATGCCAAGACGGCCGCGGTGATCAACGGCGGGGACGCCGCCGAAGCCAAGCGCTTCGACCGGGCGTTCCGAGACGACGGCGGTGAGGTCGTCGTGACCGGCGTGGCGGACGACGAGAACGGCGTGGCGCAGCTGGTGAAACAGATGCGCACGGACTCCGCCGACGTCGTCTTCGTCTCCGGCGAGCCCGAGGTCGCCGGAGCCGTCGCGACCGCGGCCGCCCGCGGGGCGCTGGCCACCGACGTGCTGGGGACCTCGGCGATGCGTGGCGACGCCTTCGCCGACAGCGCCGGTAGCCACGGCGAAGGCGCGGTCACGGCGCTGCCCCCGAGGCTGCAACCGACCGCGGGGATGGAACCGGAATCCGTGGCCCAGGCGCTCGAGACGGACGCTGAGGCGGATCTCGGCCCGTCCGGCGCGGCCGCCTACGATGCGGCGACCGCGGTGGCAACGGTGCTCCAGCGATGCCTGCCTCCGGCGAGCTCGGCAGCGGCGGCGCGTGAAGGATGCGCCGGTGAGATGGCGAACGTGGAGTTCGACGGCGTCACCGGCGAGGTGGCCTTCGATCGGTTCGGTGACCGGGTCGGCGGCGTCGTGGAACTGCGGATTCTGCGCGACGGGCGATGGGAGGCTTTGACGGCCACCTGAGGGCCAATGTCACAGTGTCCTAACAAACAGATCCTGGTTCGAGCCGCGTCCTGTCACAGCCGCCCTTGTGGGAGCTAGGTTTCCTCCGTCGGGTGAGTGACTCGGGCGGCTCGTGGCGCGGCCGGGTCTGCGAGCGGCGGTCGACGCCGTGAAGCGTGCGGAGGCACTTCGACAGTCGGCGATGGGAGCGAAACGGGTGTTGTTCGGCCGCAGGATTCGCCTGCTCTTCTCGCCGGACGCGTGGCGCGAGTCGCGTTCTCCTCGGCAGACGGACGGTTCCCATCGAATCCGCGCCGTGGTGCTCCGCGGCGCAGCCTCGCTTCTGGGTGTGTTGTTCGTGCTGACGACGGCGTTCGCCGCCGGCGCTGCCGCCACCGAGACGTCCCCCAGCGATGACGCCACCGCGCAGGCCGACGAGCCGGCCGGCGACGAGGCGACACCGGGCGATGACGAAGCCCAAGAGACTGAACAGGGCGTCACGGGCACCTTGCGCGGTGACGACGACGAGCCGGTCGAAGGTGTCACCATCGTGGTCACCGATGCCAGCGGCGCCGATGTCGGCGAAGGCGAGTCCGACGCGGACGGGCGCTGGGAGGTGCCGCTTCCGTCCGGGGGTACCTACACCGTCGAATTGGACGAAGGCAGCCTGCCTGAGGGCGTGGAACTGCGGAACCCGGACAACAACCCGTTGGAGGTTCAGGTCCCCGGCGGCCGGGTCCGGCCGGTGATCTTCCAGCTCGGCGAGGGCGACGCCGGGCGTGGGCAGGGCGCGGCCGCCGTCCGCGCGATCGCCAACGGCGTCAAGTTCGGCCTGATCATCGCGATGGCGGCGGTGGGGCTGTCACTGATCTTCGGCACCACCGGACTGATCAACTTCGCCCACGGTGAGCTCGTCGCCATGGGTGCCATGTTGACGTGGTATTTCAACGTCGACGACCCACAGATTCAGCTGATCGGTGCCGCAGCGATCGGGATCGCGTTCACGGCCGCTTTCGGCGCGGGGCTCGAACGCGGCCTGTTCCGGCCGCTACGCCGGCGCCGGGTGGGCCTGTTCCAGATGCTCATCATCACCATCGGTCTCTCCTTGCTCCTCCGGCATCTGCTGTTGCTGTTCTTCGGCGGTTCGCCGCGCACATATCGGGACTACGTCGGCCAGACGGCGCTGGTGTGGGGCCCGATCTCGCTGACGCCGCGCGACCTGTTCATCATGGGGCTGTCGGCGCTGATCCTGATCGGCGTGGCCACCATGCTGCAGCGCACGCGCATGGGCAAAGCCATCAGGGCCGTGGCTGACAACCCCGCCCTGGCCTCGGCGACAGGCATCGACGTCGACCGGGTCATCCTGGTGGTCTGGACCCTGGGCGCAGGGCTCGCCGCAAGCGGGGGTGTGCTGTTCGGATCCGCGGTGTCGGTGGACTGGTTCATGGGCTTCCGGTTGCTCCTGCTGATGTTCGCCGCAGTGATTCTGGGCGGCATCGGCACAGCGTACGGAGCGATGGTCGGCGGTCTGGTCATCGGACTGGTCACCGAGATCTCCGTGCTGTGGTTCCCGTCCGAGTTGAAGTACATGTGGGCTTTGCTGGCCCTGATCGTGGTGCTGCTCATCCGCCCACGAGGCATCCTCGGGCGCCGCGAGCGGATCGGCTGAGGGGAAGGAACGCGACGTGGATTGGCCCTCGATCATCGGCAACGGCCTGCGGTCGGGCTTCGGCCCGCAGGCCGCCGCTTATGCGTTGCTCGCCATCGGTTTGAACATGCACTTCGGTTTCACCGGCCTGCTCAACTTCGGACAAGTCGCCTTCATGCTGGTCGGCGCCTACGGAGTCGGCATCACCGTGGCGACGTTCGGCGGGTCGCTGTGGCTGGGCATCCTGGTCGGCATCCTAGGGGCCGTACTCCTCGCGCTGCTCGTCGGAATTCCGACTCTGCGCCTACGGGCGGACTACTTCGCCATCACCACGATCGCCGTGGCCGAGGTGCTGCGGCTGATCGTGCGTTCCGGTTCCGCCGAGAGTGTGACCGGCGGCCCGTTCGGGCTGCAGTCCATCGCCGACGAGTTCCACTCCATCAACCCGATCCCGGACGGCAGATACGGGATCGGAGGCTTGAGCTATCCGTCCAACCAGTTGTGGTCGCTCCTGGTGACGTGGGGACTCGCGTTCCTCGCGAGCTTTGTGATCATCTTACTGATGCGTAGCCCCTGGGGCAGGGTGATCAAGTCCATCCGCGAGGACGAGGAAGTCGCCCGAGCTCTCGGCAAGAGCGTGTTCAGCTACAAGTTGCAGAGCTTGGTGATCGGCGGCGTGATCGGCGCGCTGGGTGGCGCGATGTTCGCGATCGGTGGCCAGACCGTCAACGCCGATACCTACCAACCGCAGGTGACGTTCTTCGCCTATACGATCCTCATCCTGGGCGGCGCGGCGACCAAGTTCGGACCGCTCGTCGGGTCGGTCCTGTTCTGGTTCCTGTTCAGTTCGGTCAGCGCTGCGCTCCGTGACGCCGCATCCGCGGGATACCTTCCCAGCTTCATGTCCAGCGGTGGCGCCACCGGCGCGGTCGTTCTCTCGACCGTGGGTCTGGCGTTGATGCTGCTGATGATCTTCCGGCCACAGGGCATATTCGGCGATCGCCGGGAAATGACGGCCATCTCGAACTGACCCGTGCGTCGGGCTCGTCCCTGGTCTCGCTGACCCGGGACGAGCTGACGCCCGCCTGGCGATCGTGGGCCGGTGGCGGCGCTATGGCGCCGGTGGTGCCTCATGATCCGCTGGCTGCAGTGTTGTTGACGCTGACTGTCTGGTGATGGTGGGTCGGTGGTGGCGTGATGGCGCCGGTGGTGCCTCATGATCTGCGCGCAGGAGCGATGCAACGAAACTGCCCGGGTGCCACGCGACGTGGCACCCGGGCAGTTTCGCTGTCTCAGCCGTACCGCTGTCGGCGGG
>JAJYTA010000188.1 GCA_021793295.1 Actinomycetes bacterium | reverse complement strand
ATCTGACCGCCTGGGAGCGGCTGTTGGGCACACGACGATCATCACGAATGCCCGCAGCGGGAACGGCTCCCGTGACGATCAGCGGCGTGAGGCGGCGTGCCGGCTGCCGCACGGCGAGGGGCGTGCCAGTTGCCGGAGCGGACTCGCGATCGCCGCCCGACGAACGCCGACCGCTGGCGAGCCGCGGACAGGCGAAACCCCGCACATCCGGTACCGCCGCCACCGTCGTGATTTTCAGCACGTCGCCCCGACGCTGCCCAGCGCCTGTTTCGCTCCCCATGAACCGCCGCCGACCGGGGCTGTCCACCGAACTTGGCTCGCGAGCGCAACCGGCCTATGCTCCGCGCACGAACCGGGCCGCCCTCGGCTCCCCACCGGTCCAGAAAAACAGGCGAACAGAGATCTTTAGCATGGTTCGGCTTGACGAGCGGGGATTACGAGCATGTAATTTCATACGTGTCGTTCGGTGGTTCGGCGTACACGACCAACGCGGAACCACATCGGGGGCCGGCCCACGGGCCGGACGAGGTCGGAGGAGGCGAGCCATGACCGAGTGGGACGAAATGGACCTGCTCTTGGGCGACGCCGAAGAGATGAGTTGGCAGGAGCGGGCGCTGTGCGCCCAGACTGATCCGGAGGCGTTTTTTCCTGAGAAAGGCGGGTCCACCCGTGAGGCGAAGCGGGTGTGCCTGGGCTGTGACGTGCGGGCCGAGTGCCTGGAGTACGCGCTCGAACATGACGAACGCTTCGGAATCTGGGGCGGGCTGTCCGAGCGCGAGCGGCGCAAGCTGAAAAAGCGGGCGGTCTGAGCGGCGTCCGCACCGACGCACCAACTCGCGCCCTGTGCGCAGGCGTGCTCGTCCGTGGTCGCGACGAGCGCCCCGAGCAGGTGGAGTCTGCCGAAACGCCGTTCTGCGCGTAGTGTTGTCTCGGTTGACACGGGGATGAGCCGGCCGGGTAGCGCCAGCCGGACGACGTTCCCGTTCGTCAGCGTCCACATCCGATCCATACCTGCTCACCATCACGACGAGGCATGGCCACCGACCCATTGACCGCTGCCGACCACGGCCAGACGACCTCCGGCGTCTACTCCGATCCGGGGCTCGGCACCGACGCAGCTCTCGACGCCTTCGCCGGCGAAATCGCTGACACGACTCCGGTCGACCCGACCGAACTCCTCACTCACGACGTCACGGCTGTCCTGGTCGCTCACAACGGCAGCCGCTGGCTGCCGCAGACGCTGCGCGCTCTGTCCGAGCTGCGACGCATGCCGGAGCGCATCGTCGCCGTCGACACCGGCAGCAAGGACGAGAGCGAGCGCATGCTGACTGAGGCGCTCGGTGCGCCCGCGGTGATCCGCGCCGACCGGTCCACCGGTTTCGGCGAAGCAGTGGCACTGGGCGTGCAAGCCGCTGACGAGGTGGCGAAGGCGGCCTACGGGTTCGGCGCCGGGGGCGCTCGGCGAACCGAGTGGATCTGGCTGCTCCATGACGACAGCGCGCCGGAGCCCGACGCCCTCGCCCGGCTGCTCGAGGCCGCCGTCCGGCGTCCGGACGCCGGAGTCATCGGCCCCAAGGTGCTCGACTGGGGCGATCGCCGCCAGCTGCTCGAGATCGGCCTGACCGTCACCGGCGGCGGACGCCGGCACACCGGCCTGGACAAGCGCGAGTACGACCAGGGCCAGCACGATGGCACCCGAGACGTCCTGGCCGTGGGCAGCGCGGGCATGCTGATTCGCCGCGACGTCTGGGACGACCTCGGTGGGTTCGACCCTCGGCTGACGCTGTTCCGCGACGACCTCGACTTCGGCTGGCGAGCGAACGAAGCCGGCCACGCGGTCATCGTCTGCCCTGAAGCCGTCATCCACCACGCCGAAGCCGCCGCCCACGGCCGTCGCCGGCTCGGCGCCACGCGTGATCGCCCGCACCTGGCCGACCGCAGGAATGCGCTGTACGTCCTGCTGGCCAATGCGCCGACACGCTCGTTGGTGCTCGTGGTGTTGCGCGTCATCGTCATGGGAGTCGGCCGCTCGCTCGGTTTCCTGCTCGGTAAACAGCCCGCCCTCGCCGCCGAGGAACTGCTGGCGCTGATCTCGGTCATCGGCCGGCCCGACACGCTCGTGCGAGCCCGCTCCCGTCGCCGGCGCACCCGCGCGCGGGAGCCCAAGGACCTGCGTGCGCTGTTCCCGCCACCCGGCCAGCAGGTACGCCATGCCGGTGAGAACGTCTTGAGCATGCTGACCGGCTCGGGCAGCGGCGCAGCACACGACGTGTCGCGTGCTCGGCGGGCGAGTACCGACGACGAAGCCGTCGGCGAACTACCCGACAGCGACGACACCTTCGTGCTGCGCGTCCTGCTGCACCCGGCGGTGCTGCTGGTGACCGGGCTCGTCGTCGCCACCCTGATCGCCGTCCGCGGCCTGATCGGGTCCGGACGCCTCATCGGCGGGGCGCTGCTGGCCACCCCGACGGCGGCCGGTGAGATCTGGGAGGTCTACACCGAGGCGTGGCACACGGCGGGGCTCGGCAGCCCGTCGGCCAGCCCGCCGTACCTGGCGGTCGTGGCGTTCATCTCGTCGATCGTGCGTAATGCCTCACTGACCGTCGACCTGTTGCTGCTGGGATCGGTGCCGCTGTCGGCCATCACGATGTACCTGCTGGTCCGTCGGCTGGTGAACTCCAAACTGCTGCGGGTCTGGGCCGCAGGCACCTACGCGCTGCTGCCCGCCACCACCGGCGCGATCGCTGCCGGCCGCCTCGGTACGGTGTGCGCCGCGATCGTCACGCCGTTGCTCGTTCTCGCGGTCATCCGGACCATGGGGGCACCCGGACGGCCCGGCCCTGGTCGGGCGGCGTGGAGCGCCGGCCTCCTGCTGGCGTTGGTCTCCGCCTTCGTGCCGCTGGCGTGGCTGCTGGCCCTCGTGGTCGGCGGCGTTGGCGTCGCGACGGTCTTCCGGGATCGCCGCTCGGCGCTTCGGGTCGCGGTGATGCTGGTGGTCACGCCGATCGTGTTGATCCCCTGGACCGGCAGCGTGCTGAGTGATCCCGGTTTGTTCCTCACCGAGGCCGGGCTCGCCGGGCCTGATTTGTCCGACGCGAACCTCGCTCCGTGGGCGGTGCTGCTGCAGCACCCCGGTGGTCCGGGAGCCGGGCCGGTATGGCTGGGTGTCGGCGTGGTCCTCGCGGGCTGGGCGGCGCTGTTCCGGACCGATCGGCGGTTGCGGATCGGCGCGGCGTGGGTCGTGGCCGGGTCGGCGCTGGTGCTGGGCATCGTGCTGTCGCGGTTGCCGGTCAGCGGGCCGACGTTGGAGACGCCGGTCTCGGGCTGGCCGGGCTATCCGGCGGTCGTCCTCGGCGGGGCGTTGCTGGTGGCCGCGATCATCGGCGCCGACGGCGCGCGCGAGCGGCTGGCGCATGCGACGTTCGGCTGGCGCCAGCCGGTCGCGGTCGTGGTCGTGGTGGCGGCGGTGGCCGCTCCGCTGGGATCGCTGGGCTGGTGGCTGTGGCGCGGCGCCGGTGATCCGGTCGAGCGTCGCGCCGAGCAGATCCTGCCCGCCTACGTCGCTGACGAGGCCGAACGGCCCGAACGAGTCCGCACCCTGGTGCTCGACCGGGCCGACGACGGGCGGGTCACGTACGCCTTGCTGCGTGAGTCCGGCCCGCGCCTGGGCTATGCCGAGACGGCGCCGCCGCCGGAGGAGTACGAAGAGCTCGACCAGGCCGTCGCTGACATCGTGTCCGGGAGCGGTGGGGCCGACGGCGCGCGGCTCGCCGAGTTCGCGGCGCGCTACATCTACCTGCCGCGTCCCTATGATCCCCAGCTCGCCGACACCCTCGACACCGTGCCAGGCCTGGTGCGGTCGTCGGCTCCTGACGGCGCGGCGATGTGGCGGGTCGATCAGCCGGTCGCGCGGGTCTGGGTCGCCGACCCGCGGGCCGACGGCGAATCCGACGTCCCGCTGGCCGACGAGGACGCCGAGGCGGTGACCATACCCAGCGGCGACGTCGACGCCTCCGGCCTGATCCCCGAAGGCGAGCCGGGACGACAGCTGGTCCTGGCCGAGCTGGCCGATCCGGGCTGGAAGGCCACCCTGAACGGGGAGGAGCTGGAACCGACCACCTACGCCGGATGGGCCCAGGCGTTCACCCTGGGTGCCGAGGGCGGTGAGGTCAGAGTCGAATACGCGGGGAACAACCGGGGCGTGTGGCTGTGGGTGCAGCTCGGCGCTGTGGTCGTGGCCATCGTCCTCGCACTGCCGGGGATGCGGCGCGAGCGCGGGGCCGTCGACGACGCCGCTGAGATCGGTCCGGACGAGTCCTCGCCGGATCTGCGGCTGGAGCCGGTCGGCGTCGCCGTGAGCACACCGGTGGCGGCCGCCCAGGACACGCCAGCCAGGGAGGAATCCCAGCGGCAACCGACCCGTCGCCGGCGTGGGGCGCGACCGGCTCGGCAGGGCGACCGCCCGCCTGCGCCCGAAGCGCAACCTTCGACCGAAACGCAGCCCGCGAGCGAGTCCCGGACCGAGCGCCCGACTGAGAGCGAGACCCAGATCGAACGGAACGTGACCCCGCCGACCGACTGGAACCCGTTCGAGCGTTCCGGCACCGACGCCGCCCGCAACGCCGCCGAGCCCGCCAGCAGCGAGCCCGGACCCTACCGGGGGCGTCGACGGGCCGCGGGGAAGTCCGACGAGCAGTCCACCGACGGCGGCAGCACCTATCGCGGCCGCCGCGCCGCAGGTGGCAAGCGTGCGGCCGGACGTCGAGGCAGCCGCCGACGCGGAGGTGATTCGTGATGCGACCCGGGCTGATCGGACTGGCCACCGGGGCGTCCGTGGCCCTCGTCTTGGGGGTGGCCGCATTCGTCGGGCCGCCCGAGTCGGTGGTCAGCGAGCATCCTGCGGTCAAGGAGCCGGTCGTGCGCTCGTCCGTGGTGTGCCCGTACGTCGACGGTGAAGACGAAGGTGTCGGCGAGATCGGTGTCCTCGCGCTGCCCGACGTGACGACCGCAGACGTCGATGACGGCGCCGAACAACAGCCGATCACCGTCGACGCGCTCGCGCAGGCCCCCGAGCCTGGTTCGGACGAGGAACCGTCCCCGCCGGACGAGGACGCCACGCACTTCGAGATCGCCGAGCGCGGGATCCCGTTCCTCCAAGAGGTCGAGTCGGAATCGGCGGTGTCGATGGCCGTCACCGGTAGCGGTGCACTGGCGCCCGGCCTGGCCGCCGAGCAGTCCCTGCTCGTCCAAGAGACCGATCTGCGCGGGCTGAGCACGGTTCCGTGTACCGCACCACAGCGAGAGCATTGGTTCGTCGGCGGTTCCGGCGAAGTCGGGCGGCGCGGGCGGCTGGTGCTCGCCAACCCGACGGACGTTCCAGCGGTCGTCGACGTGGAGCTGTGGGACGAAGCCGGGCCGATCGACGCGCCGGGAACGCAGGACGTCGCGGTGCCGGCGCGCAGCCAGCAGATCTTCCTGCTCGATGCGCTGGCGCCCGGGTCGAAGGCCACTGGCGTGCACGTCACCACCAACCGCGGACAGGTCACCGCCGCGCTGGAGATGCGCGAGACCGACGAGATCACCCCGATGGGGATGAGCTACATCCCGGCGGCGTCCGCACCGTCCGAGGACATCGTCATCCCCGGCGTGCCCGGCCATGGGCAGCGGATTCTGCGGATCCTCGCGCCCGGGGACGTCGACGCCATCGTCTCGATGAAGATCCTCGGCCCAGAAGGCGCGTTCAGCCCGCTCGACCAGGACGTGCTGACCGCGCCCGCCGGCACCGTCGTGGACGTGCCGTTGGACGTCGTCGGCGGGGATCCGTCCGGGATCCGCTTGAGCAGCGACGAGCCGATCACCGCGGCGGTTCGCATGGTCGAGACACCGTCGGACGAAGGGCTGCCCGACTTCGCCTACACGGCCGCCTCCGAGCCGCTGCAAGGCCCGGCCACGGCGTTGCTCAGCCGGGCGACGTCTGGATACACCAGCACCCTGTTCGTCAGCTCGGTGATCGACACCAGCTCGCGAGTCACCGTGCGCACGCTGGACACCAAGGGCGGCGTGGTCAACGAGGAAGAGGTCGAGCTCCCGCCCGGAGCCACCGTGCCGGTGCCGTTGAAGGCGCCGGACGGCATGCACAGCGCGACCGTGATCGTCGATCCGGCGAAGCCCGGTTCGGTCGTGGCGGCGCGAGAGATCCTGGCCAAGGACGATGACGGCGCGCTCGCGGACCTCATGCCGCTGGTATCGCCGACCATCGAGGTCGACGTGCCGGCGGTGGTGGGGGAGCTGCCGTCAGTGCCGGAGCCGACCCTCGAGTGATCCAGCGGGATCGCCGGGTCTAGGAGCCGTGATCGCGACCACCGTACGCCGGGTCGATCTCCTCCGGATCGACCCCGAACAGCTCAGCGACCTGCTCGGTGACGACGTCGCTCACCAGCGCGCGTAGTCGTGTCTGGCCCAGGGCACGGGTCTCTATCGGGCGGCGGAACACGACCACCCGCGCCGGCAACGCGCCGGAACCGGCGAACGCCCGGGCCAGCGGCACCCAGTCGTGCTCCCAGTCGTCCAGCGACGGGACGTCTTCGACGGCGAACTCGACCTTGTTGAGCTGGTCCTGCCAGCGCGTGTCCAGCCGCTCGACGGCGGCGATCACCATCTCGTCGAAGCGCTGCGCCCGCGACGTCGAAAGCGGAGAGTCACTCGGGGCCAACGGCCCGCGCATCCCTCTGCCGTGCCGGTCGCGCCGCACTCGAGGCAGGACGAGTCCGGCGGGCTCCTCAGGGCCGGGAAGACGTCCGCTCATGCTGGGCAGACTAGTCGGATGTGAGCCTCGGCGGGCGGAAGGTGGCCGGTGTCATGTGACGGACCTGTCTCGACTTGGCGTGCCCTGCCGCCACCGACGACGCACGGGCGCTAGCCTTCGATCTGTGAGCCCCACGCGTCGCTGTTCCCGATCTGCCTGTCCACGGACGGCCGAGGCGACACTGACGTATGTCTACGCCGATTCCACGGCGGTCCTGGGGCCGTTGGCCACCTACGCCGAACCGCACAGTTACGACCTGTGCGCCGAACACTCCGAGCGTCTCGTCGCCCCGCGCGGCTGGGAGGTCATCAGGCTCTCGCCCGACCCGGCGGCGCTGCGCCCCACCGACGACGACCTGCTGGCCCTCGCCGACGCCGTGCGCGAAGCCGGCCGCCGGCCCGACCCGCCGCCGCGGTCGACCAACGACGACAACCGAAGCGGCGGCACGCGACGCGGACACCTGCGGGTATTGCCCGACCCGGAGCCCTGACCGGCGCGTACCGCCGTCGGCGACCCAGAAGTGACCGATAGCTCGGTGATCGATTCGCCCCGTTCGACGCGCACGCGCCCCCGTTCGGCGAAACCCAGACGTGCGCGTCG
>JAJYTA010000023.1 GCA_021793295.1 Actinomycetes bacterium | reverse complement strand
CCACAATCGACCGAGGACATTTCCCGCCCGAAACACCCATCCACGCGAAGGGATGTTTCCGCACACTGTCGAACCGGTTCGACACCCGTCGACGCGGTCCGACGAAAGGAGTACGCACGAGCTCGGACAGGGACGGACGAGCACCGACGACCACCTGAGCGACGACCCAGGAGCAGCAACGATGGTGCGACCAAGTGCAGCACGGACCCGCGTCGTGGCAGTGTCCGCGGCGTTGGCCACAGTGAGCACCGGCCTGGTGGCCGGCAGCTTCGCCGTACCGGCGGGCGCCGCCGACCCGCCTGCGCCGATCCTGCAGTACGACTTCGACTCCGACGATCCGCAGAGCGGTACTATCACCGACACGTCCGGCAACGGCCTCGACGGCACGCTCGCCGGTACCGGCGCCGCGCACGTCGACGACGGCGATGGCGGCGACGCCCTGAGCCTTCCGGGAGGCGCCGCCGACTCCGGCGGCGCGTACGTCGAACTGCCAGCCGAAGCGCTCGACGGCACGGACGACCTGACGGTCTCCCTACGCGTCCGCTGGAGCGGGAACACGGCTCCGTGGCAGTGGATGTACGCGCTCGGCACCGACACCAGCCGCTATCTGTTCACCACGCCGCACCACGGCGACGGCCGGCTCCGCACCGCGGTGACCACGTCCGGCGCGGGCGGCGAAGCGACGATCACCGGCTCGGCCGCGCTGCCGGCCGAGGCATGGAAGACCGTCACCGTCACCCTGGACACCACTGCGGAACGCATCACCACGTATCTCGACGGTGTCGCCGTCGCCTCTGCGCCGACCACCGTGAGCGCCGGTGAGCTCGTGGACGACTCGGCTGATGTCGCCGGCTACATCGGCAAGAGCTTCTACCCCGATCCGCTGTTCGACGGAGCGGTCGACGATTTCCGCGTCTACGGCTCCGCGTTGTCGGCCGAGCAGGTGGCCGCGCTTGTCGGCGGCGGCACCGCCACACCGACCGGACTGGCGCAGGACACGTTCGACCTGAGCACGACGGTGGGAACCGCTCCGGACCTGCCCTCGACGGTCCGCGCCACCTTCTCCGACGGCTACGACCGCGACGTGGACGTCGACTGGGCGGACGTGTCACCGGGCGACTACGCCGAAGCCGGCGAGTTCACGGTGGACGGGACCGCGGCCGGGATACCGGTCACCGCGACCGTCAGGGTGGTCCGCAATGAGCTGGTCGTGGACCTGGCCAAGAACACCGAGGCCTTTTACGGCGGCGCCTCCGGCAGCCTCTACGGCCTGTACGGGCCGGGCCTGCCCACGAACAACGTCATCGAAGGCATGAACGTCCGCACGGTCGCCACGAAGGGACAGGACGGAGCGCAGCATCCGGGGTCGGATGCCCTGGAGGTCGTCAAGCCGCTGGCCGACGCGAGCGACGGCGACGTCTACGTCCGGCCGACCGACTTCTATCGCGGCTTCCCGTACCAGTGGCCCGGCGACACCCCGGACGAGAAGCTGGACGGCTACGTCGACGTCGTCGAGCGTCAGCTCGACCAGATCGCGCAGCTCGCCCCGGAGTACCGCGACAACCTCGTCATCGAGCCGTTCAACGAGCCCGAGGGCAACATGTTCGGCACCGGCCAGTGGAGCTACGACGGGGTCAGCTGGCTCGACGACCCGACGGACTACTTCGCCGCCTGGGACCGGATCTACCGGATGATCAAAGACCGGCTGCCCGGTGTCCGGATCGCCGGCCCGAACACCAGCGCGCTGTACTCGCAGGTCAAAGGGTTCATGGAGCACGCCGTCGAGGCCGGGACCGTTCCGGACATCATCACCTGGCACGAACTGAGCCACCCCGAGAACGTCCGCGACAGCGTGGCCAGGTACCGCGAATGGGAGGCGGAGGTGTTCGCCGGCACCGCGCACGAAGGCACCGAGCTGCCGATCAACGTGGACGAGTACGCGTTCAATTACCACACCTCGGTTCCCGGGCAGATGATCCAGTGGTTCTCGGCGATCGAGGAGTCCAAGATCGACGCGATGCTGGCCTTCTGGAACATCAACGGCAACCTGTCGGACTCGGCCGTGCAGGCCAACCGGGCCAACGGCCAGTGGTGGCTGTTCAACGCCTACGGCCGGATGACCGGGCACACCGTGGAGGTCACGCCGCCGTTCCCGGGTGAGAACTACACCCTTCAGGGCCTCGCAACGCTCGACGAGAACAAGGCCCAGGCCAGGGCGCTGTTCGGCGGCGACGACGGAGACGGCAGCGTCCGGTTCGACAACATCCCCGCCGACCTGTTCGGCGACCGGGTGCACGCGTGGATCCGAGAGATCCCGTGGACCGGGCAGATCGGTGACTCCGCCCAGCCGGAGCTCGTCGACGAGCGCGTGGTCGAGGTGGAGGACGCCTCGGTGGAGTTCGACTTCGGTGGCGACCTGCCGGAGCTGACCGAGTCGTCGGCCTACGAGGTCGTGCTGGCGCCGGCCGGCGCGGGCACGCCGGGCGGTGTCGCGCCGGCGCTGTGGGAGCAGTCCCACGAGGCCGAGGACGCCGAGTACACCGGGTCCGGCTACAGCCTGAACGGGCCGGAAGGCTCACCCGACGACGTGTCGAAGTTCTACACTTCGGGCGGGTTCCACGTGGGCGGGCTTCGCACCGGCTCGGACGGTGTGCTCGACTTCACCGTCGACGTGCCGGAGGACGGCACCTACGACCTCAGCGTCTTCGCCAACTCGCTGAACACGCACGACCTTGTCCAGGAGCAGGGCCCGACCAACGTGTTCCTGCGGGTCGACGGCGGCGCGGAACAGGAATTGCACCTGCCGTTGGGTTACAAGTGGGTGGTCTGGGACCACGCCGACACGACGGTCGAACTCACCGAGGGCAGGCACACCATCTCGCTGGCGGCGCAGAGCCTCGACGGTTCCGGCGCCACGAAGGGCGATGCTCTCATCGACCGGATCGTGTTGTCGCTGCCGAACCCGGACGCCGAGGTGTCGACCTACGAGGCGGAACTGGCCGAGCTCGACGGGGCGGCAGCCGTCTACGACGACCCGCGGCTGAGCCGTCGCGGCGTATCCGGCGCCGGTGCCGCCGCGCTCACCGAGGGCGATGTCGCGACGTTCTGGGTCTACTCCGCGGAGGACGCCGAGTCGACCATCAGTGTGCACACGCTCGGCCGCGGCACGGCCGAGCTTGCGGTGAACGGCCAGGACGTCATGTCGGTCGGGCCGGCCCCGGCCGCGGCCGCGGTTTCACTGTCCGGCGGCATCAACAAGGTCACCGTCACCGGGGTGTCCCGGACGTTGCTCATTGACCGGATCGACGTCGAACCGACCTCGGGCACCCTGCGCACGTCGGTCTACGAGGCCGAGGACGCCGATACGGCCGGAACGGCCGAGGCTACGCCGTTGTCACTGGCCAGCGAGGGCTCCGCGGTCACCGGGATCGGCGGGGAACCCGGAAACTCGAACACATTGACGTTCGAGGTGACGGCTGAGCGCAGCGGTATGCACGCGATGCGGCTGCGCTACTCCAACCCGGAGCAGTCCGAGGCGTCGCACTACAACCCCAACCCGATGGGGCGTCGCGCGGACATCTCGGTCAACGGAGCGGAGGCCGAGAGCGTGCTCCTCCCGGGCACGTTCCACGAGAACAACTTCTGGCAGACGACGGTTCCGGTGGAGTTGACCGAAGGCACGAACACCATCGTGTTCTCGTCCGAGGAAAAGCCGAACTTCGACGGTGTCACGTACAGCGAAGACCTGTGGCCGGGGATCCACCTGCGCTCGCAGTACGCCCCGGTGATCGACAACATCTCGATCACGGAGTTCTCCAGCCGGACGCGGCCGAGTCGGCCGTGATGCCTGGCGGTTGACCTCAAACGGGCAACCGGGCGGCCACTGACTTCCAGGAGCCGGCCCGGTTGCCCTCCGGGTCGACTGATAGAGCCGTCGAACCGGTTCGGCAGAGAGTGAGGAGTCACGCGTGGTCACGATCGGCGATGTCGCGCGAGCGGCCGGGGTATCCCGGAGCACCGCGTCGTACGCCCTGTCCGGCAAGCGCACGATCTCGGCGGAGGTACGACAGCGGGTGAACGACGCCGTCGTCGAGCTCGGATACACCGCGAACGCGGGAGCCCGGGCACTGGCGACGTCGAAGACGATGGTCATCGGGTTGCTGGCACAGTTCCACGAGGACGAGTTCGCCCCGGCCATGTTGCAGTACATGCTCGGCGTCTCTGACGCGGCACGCGAGCTCGGCTACGACATCCTGCTGGTCACCGAGGCCGACGGCGCCCGCGCGCTCGGCCGGATCACCGACTCCCGGATGGTCGACGGCGTCGTGTTGCTCAACGTCGCCGAGGACGACCCGCGACTGTCCACGTTGCGTGCCGCTCCGCAACCGGGCGCGCTCGTCGGCCTGCCCGGCAACTGCTCCGGCCTCGACGTGTTCGACCTGGATTTCGAGGAAGCGGGCCGGACGATGGTCGACCACATGTACCGGCTCGGGCATCGTGAGCTGATCCTGGTCTCGCAGCCCGAGCACGTCGTCGAACGGGGTGGCGCCTACGTGTGGCGGCTGCAGAACGCGGCGCTGGAGCAGGCGAGCCTGCGCGGCGTCAGGCTGCACGCGGTGTTCGGCGACTCCAAGCAGCCCGCCGTCGGACGACTGCTCAACGACCTGCTGGACACGCACCCGGAAGCCACCGGGTTGCTGCTCAACAACGAGGCCGCAGCGGCCGCGCTGCCGTCCGTACTGCACGCCCGCGGGCTGAGCGCACCCGCGGATTTGTCCGTCATCGGCCGCTACTCCGACGAGTTCGCGCGCACGTTCTCGCTGCCGTTCTCGTCGATCGAGAGCGCACCCGACCGGCTCGGGCGGATGGCGATACGCCAACTCGTCCGCCGGATCGAGTCGCCGGAGGCCAGGAAACAGCCGCACGTCGTGCGGTTGGTCTCGCCCGAGCTCGTCGACCGCCGGAGTACCGCGGCTCCACCCACCTGAACCATCCCATTCAAGGAGGAATACCGTGATGCGTCCCTCGAACCGTGCCGCGAGCGCGGCCGGAACCGCCGTCCTGTGCCTGGCCGGGCTCGCCGCATGCTCGTCATCCGACGACAGCACGCAGGCCGGCAGCGACACCTACACCTGGTGGGACCCGTATCCGCAACACGACGATTCGTCGGACTGGGCACAACGGGTCTCCGCGTGCGGCGACGAGGCCGGCGTGACGATCGAGCGCACCGCCTACGACACCACCGCGCTCACCAACCAGGCGTTGCTGGCTGCCCAGGAGGGCACGTCGCCGGACATCATCCTGCTGGACAACCCCGCCGTGTCCACGCTCGCCGATGCCGGCATGCTCACCACGATGGAGGAGTTCGGCCTGGACACCTCCCGGTTCGACGAGAATCTGCTGAACGCGGGCGTCGTCGCCGGCGACGCGTACGGCATCCCGATCGGCGCCAACACGCTCTCGCTCTATTACAACCAGCAGATCCTCGACGCCGCCGGCGTCGACCCGGCGTCGATCACCGACTGGCAGTCGCTGACCGCGGCGCTCGAGCAGGTGGTCGCGAACGGCGACGAGGGCATCACGTTCGCCGGCATCGGCACCGAGGAGGGCTCGTTCCAGTTCCTGCCGTGGTTCTGGGGCGCAGGCGCCGACCTGCGTGAGCTCGACTCCCCGGAGGCCGTCGCGGCGCTCGAGCTGTGGAAGGGGTGGCTCGACGCCGGCTACGCGCCGAACACGGTGATCAACAACTCCCAGAACACGACCTGGGAGGAGTTCCTCACCGGGCGGTTCGCGTTCGCGGAGAACGGCACCTGGCAGGTGAACGCCGCCGTCGAGGCCGAGTTCCCGACCGGCGTCATCCAGATCCCCGGCCAGGACGGCGGGGTCGCGCAGACGCCCACCGGCGGCGAGTTCATCACCGCGCCGGTCCAGGAGGATGACGCCCGTTACGACGTCACCAGCCAGATCGTCGAGTGCATGACGACGCCGGAGGGCCTCGTCGAGACCGCGAACACGTTCGCCTACTACATCCCGTCGACGCAGGCCGCGCAGGAGGAGCTGCTGACGCAGAACGCCGCGCTCGAGCCCTGGGTCGAAGCGGTTCGTAACGCCAAGGGCCGCACGAGTGACGACCTCGGCATCGACTACCCGAAGATCTCCGAGGCGCTGTGGACGGCCGTGCAGAAGGCCCTGAGCGGCTCGATGAGCCCGCAGGAGGCCCTGGCCGAAGCGCAGACCAACGCCGAGGCCGAGACCGAGTGATCCTGCGGCGCGGGTATCACGCACGAGCCGGACGAGGAACCGTGAGATGAGATCCACCAGCCCCAAGACCAGCGGAGACGGCGCGTCCGACGGCCGGGTGGCGACGACGCCGCCCGGCCAGCCGGACCGCCCGGCGAACGCCCCGCCGGACGCACCGGCCGCCCCCGCACGCAGGTCCCGGCTACGCGAGCCACGGTGGGCGGCGTTCGCGTTCATCGCTCCGCTGCTCGCCTACCTGACGATCTTCTACGCCTATCCGCTGTACCGGAACATCGAGCTCAGCCTGCATGACTACACGCCACGCGCGTTCGTCATGGGCAACCCGGAGTTCCTCGGCCTGGCCAACTACGTGGACGTCGTCACGTCGGACGCGTTCGGCCTGGCGCTGCGGAACACGGCGCTGTTCACGTTCGTCTCGATCGCCGCGCAGTACACCATCGGCCTCGCCCTGGCGGTGTTCTTCCACGACAACTTCCGGCTGTCCGGGCTGCTGCGCGGGATGTTCCTGATCCCGTGGCTGCTGCCGTTGATCGTCTCGGCCTCCACGTGGTCGTGGATGCTGAACAGCGAGAACGGGATCGTGAACTCGGTGCTGGAGTCGTTCGGGATCGGCCAGATCAACTGGCTGACCTCCCCGGACTGGGCGCTGACCTCCGTCATCATCGCCAACATCTGGCTCGGTATCCCGTTCAACCTGGTGATCCTCTACGCGGGGCTGCAGAACATCAGCAAGGACCTCTACGAGGCGGCCGCGCTGGACGGCGCGACCGTCTGGCAGCGGTTCTGGCGGATCACGTTCCCGCTGCTGCGGCCCGTGTCGGCCGTGACGCTGCTCCTCGGGTTGATCTACACGCTCAAGGTCGTCGACGTCATTTGGATCATGACCACCGGCGGCCCGGGCAACTCGTCGACCACGCTGGCGATCTGGTCGTACCGCGAGGCCTTCGGCACCGGCCAGCCGGAGTTTTCGCCCGCCGCCACGGTCGGCAACCTGCTCATCGTCATCGCGCTGGTCTTCGGGTCCGTTCATCTGTACCTCCAGCGACGGCAGGAGCGGACATGACGGCACGACGTACCTGGTGGAAGACGGCGCTGGGCATCCTGTTCACCGCGCTGATGCTCTTCCCCGTCTATTGGATGTTCAACGTGTCGCTGACCAAGACGAGCGACATGCGCGCGGATCCCCCGCACTGGTTCCCATGGGATCCGACGGCAGAAGGATTCACCGACGTGTTTGCGCAGCAGCTGCCGGCGCTGTCCACGAGCCTCGGCATCGGCCTCGGCTGCGTGGCGCTGACGCTGGCGATCGCCGCGCCGGCCGGGTTCGCCATCGCCAAGCTCCGGCCCTGGGGAGCAGGGCCGCTGAACTTCACGCTGCTGGTGGCGCAGATGATCCCGAGCGTGGTGATGGCAATGGGCTTCTACGCCATCTACGTACGGCTGGGCTGGCTGAACACCGTCTGGGGTCTGATCATCGCGGACTCGACCATCGCGGTGCCGTTCGGTGTGCTGCTGTTCACCGCCTTCATGTCCGGGATCCCGCAGGAGCTGATGCACGCGGCCAAGATCGACGGCGCCGGGGCGTGGCGCACGTTCCGGTCGGTGGTCCTGCCGGTCAGCAGGAACGCGATGCTGACCGTCTCGCTGTTCGCGTTCCTGTGGGCGTGGTCGGACTTCATCTTCGCCTCGACGCTCAACCGCAACGGCGACAAGATCCCGATCACGTTGAGCATCTACAGCTACATCGGCAACAACACGACCCAGTGGAACTCGATCATGGCCACCGCCGTGGTCGCGTCCATCCCCGCCGCGGTGCTGCTCGTCGTCGCGCAGCGCTACGTCGCCGGCGGCGTCACCGCCGGCGCCGTCAAGGACTGACCCGGCACCGCCGCCACTCCCTTCTGCACGAGGAGCACCACCCATGGTCACGTTCCACCCCACGGCGACCGCCCTCGAGGTCCGGCACCGGCACGAAGTGCTGACGATCGAGGCCTGGGGGACGGACAGCGTCCGCGTCCGCGCGGCGCAGTACCGGATCCCGCCGGACAGTCACGGAGCGCTGGACGCCGCGCCCGCGGCCGGCCCGCCGGCCGTCGACGTCGGCGACGGTTCGGCGCGCTTCGTGCACGGCGAGCTCACCGTCGACGTGGCGTTCGACCGCGACGCCGCCTACCCGGAGCCGCTGCTGACGTTCTCGCGGACGAGCACCGGCGCCGAGCTCCTCGCCGAGAGCCGGGAGCACTTCTGGCTGCCCGGGGCGCGGTACTTCCAGGGCAACCGGTCCGGCGCGTACGAGATCCACCAGCGGTTCGCCGCGTATCCGGACGAGCGGCTCTACGGCCTGGGCCAGCGCACGCACGGCCGGCTCGACCTCAAGGGGCTGACCCTCGACCTGGTTCAGCGCAACGCCGAGGTGTCCGTCCCGTTCGTGCTCTCCAGCCGCGGCTACGGGCTGCTGTGGAACGTCCCCGCCGTCGGACGGGTCGAGTTCGCCGAGAACGGCACCCGCTGGCAAGCAGGCCAGGCGCGGGAGATCGACTACTGGATCACCGCGGCGCCGACGCCGGCCGGGATACTCGCCCGCTACGCCGACGCCACCGGCCACGCCCCGGACCTGCCCGCATGGGCGAGCGGGTTCTGGCAGAGCAAGCTGCGCTACCTCGACCAGGAGGAGCTGCTCGGCGTCGCGCGGGAGTACCGGCGCCGCGGGCTCCCGCTGTCGGTCATCGTCACCGACTACTTCCACTGGTCCGCGATGGGCGACTACCGCTTCGACCCCGCGGAGTGGCCGGATCCACGGGCGATGGTGGCGGAGCTGGCGGAGATGGGCGTCGAGCTCATGGTCTCGGTGTGGCCCACCGTCTCGCCGCTGTCGGAGAACTTCGCCGACTTCCGTGACCGCGGCATGCTGGTCGGCTCCGACCAGGGCGTCGAGTACCACCAGACCATCCAGGACAAGGGCATGGCCACCCCGATGCCGGTCGCGTTCTACGACCCCAGCAACCCCGCCACGCGCGAGTACGTCTGGGAGCTGATCCGCCGCAACTATCTCGATCACGGCATCCGGGTCTTCTGGCTGGACGCGTCCGAACCCGAGCTGAACCCCGCCCATCCGGGCAACCTGACCATGTACGCGGGTCCCGGGGCGGAGGTCGCGAACATCTACCCGCGGGACAACGCCCGGCTGTTCGCCGAGGGGATGGCCGCATCCGGGCGGGAACCGACCGTGTTGCTGTCCCGCTCCGCCTGGGCCGGCTCCCAGAAGTACGGCGCCGCGGTGTGGTCGGGCGACATCCCGGCCACCTGGGACTCACTGCGCCGGCAGCTGCGCGCCGGGCTGAACCTCGCGATCTCCGGCATCCCCTGGTGGACCACCGACATCGGCGGATTCCACGGCGGCGACGCCCGCGACCCCGCCTACCGGGAACTGATGATCCGCTGGTTCCAGTACGGCGTGTTCTGCCCCCTGTTCCGGCTGCACGGAGACCGCGAGCCCCGGACGCCGACGTCGTACGCGCAGACCGGCGGCCCGAACGAGATCTGGTCGTACGGCGACGAGGCCTACGAGATCATCTCCGGCCTGTTGCACCTGCGTGAGCGGCTGCGTCCGTACATCCACGAGCAGATGACGGCCGCGTCGCGGACCGGGCTGCCGCCGATGCGTCCGTTGTTCGTGGACCATCCCGCGGATCCGCGCGCATGGGACGTCGACGACGAGTTCCTGTTCGGTCCGGACATCCTGGTCGCGCCGGTGACACATCCCGGACAACTCTCCCGCAGGGTCTACCTGCCCGCCGGAACGCGCTGGATCGACGCCGCGACCGGCGAGGCCGTCGACGGCGGCTGCACGCGTGACGTCGACAGCCCGCTCGACCGCATCCCCGTCTTCACCCGCGAGGGTGCCGACATCCCCCTGACCGCATGACCGCAAGGAGCACCGTGACTGCGCACCGCACGTCGACCGGCACCGACCCCACCGGCGGGCGACCGGTCGTCCCCTCGCTCGGACGGCAACGCCCGCTCGGGCTGAACGAGGTCCAGCTGACCAGCGGGTTCTGGGCGACGCTCCAGGCCACCAACGCCGCAGCGACGTTCGAGCACTGCGAGCACTGGATGGAACGGCTCGGGTGGCTGGCGAACTTCGACCGGGTGGCGGCCGGAACCACCGGACCGGACCGCCCCGGCTGGTCGTTCTCCGACTCCGAGGTGTACAAGCTCATCGAGGCGTTGAGCTGGGAGTTCGGCCGGTCCGGGAACCCCGCTGCCGACGAGGCCGTACGCCGGCTGACCGCGCGCATTGCGCCCGCCCAGGACCCGGACGGCTACCTCAACACCTGCTACGGCCACGCACACCAGCAGCCGCGGTACAGCGACCTGGAGATGGGACACGAGCTGTACTGCACCGGGCATCTGCTGCAAGCCGCGGTCGCGCGGCTGCGCACCACCGGCGAGGACGAGCTGGTGCGGGTGGCGCGGCGGGCCGCCGATCACGTCTGCGAGACGTTCGGCGACGACGGGCTGCGCGCCGTCTGCGGGCATCCGGAGATCGAGATCGGGCTCGCCGAGCTGGGCCGTGCGCTATGCGAGGAAAGGTATCTGGAACAAGCGCGGCTGTTCGTGGACCGTCGCGGGCACGGAACGCTACGCGATATCCCGCTGGGCCGCGCCTACTTCCAGGACGACGTGCCGGTCCGGAAGGCGGACACGTGGCGCGGGCACGCCGTGCGCGCGTTGTATCTCGCCGCCGCAGCGGTCGACGTCGCCGTCGAGTACGACGACGCGTCGCTGCTCGACGCGGTGCGACGGCAGTGGGCGCACGCCGTGGCGCGGCAGACGTACCTGACCGGGGGGATGGGCTCGCGGCACCAGGACGAGGCGTTCGGCGCGGACTGGGAGCTCCCGCCGGACCGAGCCTACTGTGAGACCTGTGCGGGCGTCGCCTCGGTGATGGTGTCGTGGCGGCTCTACCTCGCCACCGGCGACATCCGCTACGCGGACCTGATCGAGCGCACGTTCCTGAACGTCATTGCGACCTCGCCGCGCTCCGACGGCCGAGCGTTCTTCTACGCGAACCCGCTGCACCAGCGCGTCGCCGGCAACTGGCCCGGCGAGGACAGGGTGAGCCTGCGCGCGGAGAGCGGGGCGCGCGCGGCTTGGTTCGACGTGTCGTGCTGCCCGACCAACGTCGCGCGGACACTGGCGACGTGGCACAGCTACGCGGCCACCGCAGGCGAAGGCGAGCTGACACTGCTCCAGTACGCGGGGATGCGGATCTCGGCGGATCTGGGCTGCGGCCGCACGCTGGGGCTCGAGGTCGCGACGTCGTATCCGGACGACGGCCTGGTGGTCGTCAGGGTGCGGCAGGCGCCCGCAGAGGCGGTGGCGTTGCGGCTGCGGGTGCCGTCATGGGCGCACGGCGCGATGCTGGAGGAGGGGGAACGGCGCCACGACGTCGCGCCGGGCACGGCGGTGGTCGACCGTGAGTTGGTCCCCGGCGAGGAGATCCGGCTGCATCTCCCGGTGACTCCGCGGTTCACCCGGCCGGACCGGCGCGTCGACGCCGTCCGCGGCTGTGTCGCGGTGGAGCGCGGCCCGCTGGTGTACTGCGCGGAATCCGTAGACCTGCCGCCCGGGACGCGGCTGGACGACGTGACCGTCGACACCTCTCATGCGCCGATGGACGGCGACGGCGGTGTGCTGGTCCGGGGCCTCGTCGGTCCCGAGACCGACGCTGAACCGTCCTGGCCGTACGCGGCGGCTGCAGACGGCGCCCCGGGTTGCGCCGAAGCCGCTGAGATCGTGCTCGTGCCGTACCACCGGTGGGCCGAACGCGGACCGTCGGAGATGCGGGTCTGGCTGCCCGCGACGGCCCGCGATCGAACCACCCGGTGACACAGCTCAGACGTCCCGGCGCTTGAACACGAGCGCGGCGGCCAGCGCCATCAGGACGTAGCTGGTGAAGACGGTCACCGCTGCCGGACGGACCAGGTCCTCACTGGTCCGGAGCCGACCCGGTGACGATCGTCGCGGCTGGTTCGGTTCGCTCGTACATCACCGTTCGCCCGGACCGGTGCCGGCTCAACAATCCAGCGTCGTGGAGCAGCCGGAGGTGGTAGGAGACCGTCGCGGGGCTCAGCCCGTGCCGGGCGGCCAGGTCGGCGGTGGAACGCGGTACGCCGAGGTCGGCGAGCAAGGCCGCCCGGCTGGCCCCGAGCGGACCGGCCGCCCCCACCAGCGGGGACGGGAGCGACCACACCTGCCCGCGGCCGTGTGCGGGGTAACCGATCATGGCTTGCCCGCGGCGACCCAGCCAGACCGCCGGGGTCGGCAGGAAGACCGACGGGGTGAGCACCACGCCCGACGCGCAACCGACACGCGCGGTGCGCGCGTGCTCGAGCTCGATGCACCCACCGTCGCAGGACAGCGCCGGATGCACCGTACCGACGATGTCGGCCAGCCCGGTCCGGCTCGCGAGCGTGGCGTGCCGCCGTACGTCGGCATCGAGCACCCGGCGTACGCCGTCCCACGAATCAGCGAGCAGCACCTTCCAGCACCGGAGCAGCTGGTCGGCCACGCACGCGGTCAGTGCTTCCACGCCGCCGTCGTCGAGCACCTCGGCGACTTCGCGCGGCAGCGGTGGACGATCGTCGCCGCCGGACCCGCCGGACCCGCCGGACCCGCTGGGCCAGCCGGGCCAGTCCACCCCGGCAGCCCCCGCAGACCCCTCGAGCCCCTCGAACCCCGCGAGCTCCCTGGCATCCGCCCACACCGGCGCCACGTCCAGCCGGAACGCCGTCGCGAGCTGGGCGAGCACCACCGCGGCCGGAGTCGCGACCAGCGCGGCGAGCTCCTCGTCGAGCGTCGGCTCGTATCGGTCCGGTACCGGCACCAGGAAGTCGGGGACGTACCAGTGATCGTGCTCGACCAAGGCGAGCACGACCGAGATGGCCGAGCGGTCGACCTGGCGGCGCGTTCGCCGGACCCATCGCTCGGCGTAGGGCGCACGACTCGGATGCGTCAGCACTTCCAACCCGTCGCTGAGCTCCACCAGCCGTGACAGGGCGAATCTCGAGCGGGCGAGACCGTGCGTGGCCAGGTCGAACGTGAGCACGTCGTGCCCCCGAGGTGAATTCGACGTCATTCGAATCCTTGGCGCGCACATCGCGCGCCGAGGTCGACTCACCGTAGCCGATGCCGAACGGACGGAGTACCTGTGAACCACGCGCACCTGATCGACCGACGTACGCTGCTTCTCGCCACTGGCACCGCCGGCGCGAGCGCACTCACCCACGCCGCGGCCGGCGCTGCCCCGCCACCGCCGCGTGGCGTGGTGGCCACGCGCCATGTGGGCGCGGTGGAGGTCATGTGCTTGCTCGACGCCGCAGGACCATTCGGCCTGGGCACCCCGGACGAGGCATTCCCGGACGCGACCGACGCCGACTGGGCGGCAGCCCGCGCGGTCGACCCCGAGGCGTTCACCGCTGACGGCCAGTGGCATCTCAACTTCCAATGCTTCGTGATCACCGGCCCCGGCAGCCGTGTCACGCTGGTCGACACCGGCGTCGGACCCGCCGGCAGCCCCGCGTCGGGATGGGCGCCGGTACCCGGCCGGCTCCCTCAGGCCCTCGCCGACATCGGCATCGAGGTGAGTGACGTCGACCTCGTGGTGCAGACCCACCTGCACTCCGACCATGTCGGGTGGGCGGTCCACCCCAACGGCGACCCGGTCTTTCCGCGCGCACGCTACGTGGTGCAGCACACCGAGGTGGCCGCGTTGGAAGCCGCCGGCAGCGCGTTGGTGCCGTATGTCGTGGAACCGCTGCGAGCCACCGGACAACTGCACGAGGTGCACGGGCGCACCCAGCTGGCCGGCGGGCACGGCCGAACACGCCATCGCGTCACAGCGGTACCCACGCCGGGGCACACCCCCGGGCACCAGTCGCTCGTCGTCAGCGACGGCGCCACGGACATCGTCGTGACCGGCGACGTCCTCGTGCACGCCGTGCAGTTGGTGAACCCGGACGTCAGCTACGCGTTCGAAGACGACGACGCACGCGCACGCGGCACTCGCCGCAAGTTACTGCACCGCGCGCGGCGCCGCGGCGCCCTGCTCGCCACCGCGCACCTCAACCGGCCGTTCGTCAACGTCGTCTGAGCCGTTCGCCGACGTAGCCTGATCGGCGGTCGGATCGGCGGCCTGATCGGTGGCCTCATCGGTGGTCTGATCGACGAATGTAGGATCAGAAATCACATGGTCACAGCACCCGCATCCGCCCCGGCGGACATCGCCGCCGAGGCCCGCCGCCGTCGCACGTTCGCCGTCATCAGCCACCCGGACGCCGGTAAGTCCACCCTGACCGAGGCGCTGGCGCTGCATGCCCGAGTCATCGGTGAGGCGGGCGCCGTGCACGGCAAGTCCGGCCGTAAATCGGTGATCTCGGACTGGATGGAGATGGAGCAGGCTCGCGGCATCTCCATCACCTCGGCCGCGCTGCAGTTCGAATACCACGGACACGTGATCAACCTGCTCGACACCCCCGGCCACGCCGACTTCTCCGAGGACACCTACCGCGTGCTCGCCGCGGTCGACTGCGCCGTCATGCTCCTCGACGCCGCGAAAGGCCTCGAGCCGCAGACGCTGAAACTGTTCGACGTGTGCCGCCACCGCGGCGTGCCCGTCATCACCTTCGTGAACAAGTGGGACCGCCCCGGCCTGCACGCACTCGACCTCGTCGACCAACTGGCCGAACGCATCGACCTGCACGCGACGCCGGTCAACTGGCCCGTGGGTGAGGCGGGGACGTTCCACGGCCTGCTCGACCGCGGCACCGAGACGATGATCACGTTCGAGCGCGCCCCCGGCGGTAGCCGGATCGCCGATGAGTCCGTGCTCTCCGCGGGAGAGGCGAAGGCGGCGTACCCGAACGAGTGGAGCGCTGCTCTGGACGAGCTCGCCCTGCTCGACCCCGTCGACGACGAGTCGTTCCGCGCCGGGTACTCCACCCCGATGCTCTTCGGAGCGGCCGTGTCGAACATCGGCGTGCGTGCCTTGCTGAACACCCTGCTCGAGCTGGCCCCGGCGCCGTCAGCTCGCGAGGACGTCGACGGCTCGCCCCGCCCCGTCGACGCCCCGTTCTCCGGACTGGTCTTCAAGGTCCAGGCCGGGATGGATCCGGCTCACCGCGACCGGCTCGCGTTCGTGCGAGTGTGCTCCGGGCGATTCGAACGCGGGACCGTCGTCACCCATGCCGCCACCGGAAAGCCGTTCGCCACCAAGTACGCGCGCGCCATGCTGGGCCGCGAGCGCGGAACCGTCGACATCGCCTTCCCCGGCGACATCGTCGGGCTCGTCAACGCCTCGGCGCTCACCGTGGGCGACACGTTGCACGACCACGACGCCCCCGTCACGTTCCCGGGCATGCCGAGTTTCGCACCCGAACACTTCGCCACCGCGCGCACCACCGACACCGGCAAAGCCAAGCAGTTCCGGCGCGGCATCGAGCAGTTGGCCGAAGAGGGCGTGGTGCAGATCCTGCACTCCGACCGCCGGGGCGATGGCGCGCCGATGCTGGCCGCGGTCGGCCCGTTGCAATTCGAGGTGGCCACCGCCCGGTTGAAGCAGGAGTTCGGCGTGCCTGTCGCGCTGGACTCGCTGCCCTATTCGCTGGCCAGGCGGACCGCGGCCGAGCACGTGGCGCTACTGAACGGTGAAGCCGGGGTCGAGGTCGCCGAGCGCCGCGACGGCGCCCTGCTCGCGTTGTTCCCGGACAAGTGGCGACTGTCCTCCGTGCAGCGCCGGCACCCGGACGTCGTGCTCGAACCGCTGGTGGCCGGGACGAGCTGACGCGCCGGTTCAGCGCGCCCCCGGTCCGTCCGATCCGGCCGGGTACTCCTCCAGCGGGACCTCTCCTGCCGTCCATGCCGCGAGCACCGGCTCGACGATGCGCCAGCACTCTTCGGCCTCGTCGCCGCGGACCGACAGCGTGGTATCGCCCGCGACGACCTCGCGCAGCAGCCGGCTGTAGGAAGGCAGACGCTGCTCGCCCACGTCGGCCACGAACGCCTGCGACTGCAACTCCGCCGGGTCGCCGGCGCCGTTCAGATTGACGTCGAAGCGGATGGAGTCCGGCCCCATGGTGAACCGCAACTGCTCGACAGCGCCTCGGTTGTCGAACGGCTGGTGATTCGGCGGCCGGAACCGGACGACGATCTCACGGCGATCCGCGCCGAGTGCCTTGCCGGTGCGCAACCGGAACGGCACGCCGGCCCATCGCACGTTGTGGATGCTGAACGTCACCTCGGCGTAGGTCTCGGTGGCCCGATCGGCGTCGACGTCGGGTTCGTCGACATAAGCCGGTACGGCCGAGCCGTCCGGAGACCGTCCGGCACTGTAGCGGGCCCGGCGCGACGCTTCGCGCATCCGTGCCGGCTCGGGTGGCCGTACCGCCCGCAACACGTCGGCCTTGCGGTCACGCAACTCGCGCTCGTTCAGTTCGGTGGGCGGCTCCATGGCGACCACGGCGAGCATCTGCAGCAAGTGGTTCTGGATCATGTCACGCAGCGCGCCCGCGTGGTCGTAGTATCCCGCGCGGCCCTCGAGCGCGATGGTCTCGTCGAAGACGATGTCCACCGATTCGATGTGCTCGGCGGTCCAGGCGGATTCGAACAGCCGGTTGCCGAACCGCAAGCCGAGCACGTCGAGGACGATCTGCTCGCCGAGGACGTGGTCGATGCGGAAGACGTGATCCTCGCTGAACTCCTGCCGGATCAATGCGTTGAGCTGCTGTGCATCAGCCTGGTCGACGCCGAACGGCTTCTCCACGACCAGCCGGCTGCCCGGCGGCAGGCCGACCTCGCCCAGCGACGCGATGGTGTCATGGAACACCGCGTTGGGCAGCGCGAGGTAGACCGCGATCGCTCCGTCCAACCCGGCCACCGCGGCGCGGAGGTCGCCGGCCTCGGTGGCGCTGCCAGGCCGGTAATCCAGCCGCGAGCACAGCTCGGCCCGAGTGCGCTCGGGCAGGTGTGGGGCGTGCTGGCGCAGTTCGTCGACGACGTGATCGCGGTAGTCGGCCGTGTCGATCTCGGCGCGGTCGACGGCCACGATCCGCAGCCGGGCCGGGAACAAGCCGGCGTCGATGAGTTCCGCTGCTGCCGGTAGCAGGTATCGCGTCGCGAGGTCACCGTGGCCCCCGAGGATCAGCAGCGTGTTGACGGCCGGACTCCGTGTCGGTGGATCACCCATCGATACAGTGTGCGCCATGACCGCCCGACCACTGCACGAACTCGTGGAACCCGGATGGGCCCGGGCTTTGGAGCCCGTCGCGGGAAAGATCGCGGAGATGGGCGAGTTTCTGCGCGCCGAGCTCGCCGCCGGACGCAGCTACCTGCCCGCCGGCCCCAACGTCCTGCGGGCCTTCACCCAGCCGTTCGACGACGTACGCGTGCTGATCGTCGGGCAGGATCCCTATCCGACGCCCGGCCATGCCGTCGGCTTGAGCTTCTCCGTCGCGCCGCACGTACGCCCGCTACCCCCGAGCTTGGTCAACATCTTCCAGGAGTACGTGTCCGACCTCGGTCATCCGATGCCGAGCACGGGCGATCTGTCGCCGTGGGCGGACAACGGCGTGCTTCTGCTCAACCGCGCCCTCACGGTCGCGCCGCGTTCGCCGGCGTCACACCGGGGAAAGGGATGGGAGCAGGTGACCGAACAGGCCATCCGAGCCCTCGTCAACCGTCCCACGCCGTTCGTCGCCATTCTTTGGGGACGCGATGCGAGAAACCTTCGGCCACTTCTTCATAACATTCCGTGCATCGAATCCGCCCACCCGAGCCCGATGTCAGCTCGCAACGGATTCTTCGGCTCCCGGCCGTTCAGCCGCGCAAACGCCTTGCTGCAGGACACAGGGCTGCCGCCGGTCGATTGGAAGTTGCCCTGAGACCCGGGCTCTCCCCTGTTCACACAGCGAGATTCGCACTTGTGCATCAAGGCTCGAACCATCGTATGCTTCCCGGCGCGGGCCCAAGGTGGTACTGTTTCGGCGGTTGCAGTAACAGTTCCTCGCACGTCCTTGAACGCCCGTGGGATGTTATCGCGGGCGTTTTTCGCTTCTCTGTGCCCAGCACTGTGGTAGCGGGAGACGGCGGCAGCAACCCGGAGTCGCACGGTGCGGCTTCCGACACCGTCCCGTAGGAGGACACAGCACATGGCACAGGGAACCGTCAAGTGGTTCAACGCCGAGAAGGGCTTCGGCTTCATTGCGCAAGACAACGGCGAGCCCGATGTCTTCGTGCACTACTCGGCGATCCAGACCGAGGGCTACCGCACGCTGGACGAGAATCAGCGGGTGGAGTTCGAGATCACCCAGGGCCCCAAGGGGCCGCAGGCGGACTTGGTGCGTCCGGTCTGACCAACCCGTCACACCGCTGCCCCTTCACCATCCAGGTGAGGGGGCAGTGGTGCGTCTGGCCCGGCTCACCCGTCGGATCCGAGCAACCAGCCCATCAGCAGCTCGCCGCGCGCGTCATCGTCCATGACCGGACAGGCCAAGCAGTACTGGGCCGTGTCGCGATAGACGAAGCAACATCCGCCGCGCACCATCCAGGTCACGGCCCCGCCCGGACCGGTCACCCGCAAGCGCCGGGGGCGCGCGGACATGCTGGGCACCCGCTGGGCCAGCGCGTCGATCAGAGCGGTGGAACGCGACCACGCATGCCTCGTCGCGGCGGGCAGCGCACGCGGCGAGCCGGCGGAGCGCGCAGCCCAGGCCAGTCCGATCGCCATGATCGAGTCAGGCACCGTGCTCCACAGAACCCGACCGCCCAGCCCACTGCTGCGGTGAAGGTGGTCGACGACCGGAGTGAGCACCTCTAGAGCCGACTCCGCCACCCGGTCCTCGAATTCGCCCGGCTCAGCGGGCACGACGTCGAGAGCCTCGTAGGCCACCCGGTCACAGAACCCACCGGCCCGGAAGCCGAACCACGCTCCAGCCGGTTGCGGCGGCGGCACCACCCCAGGCCCCAGCGAACCCGCGACGGTCGGGCCGACGACGGCGTAAGCCACGCCCTGGAGGAAGGCCATCGCGGCAGCGTTGCGACTGCCGCCCACCGCGCGGAGAGCGTCGAACGCCGTCGCCACCACAGTCGGCTCACCCAGCCGCGCGGCCGGGACCCACGTCGTCGAGCCGGGGTTCGCGATCGCGGTGGCCGGCTCGGGCACCGGCACGCCAGGCACGAGCCGGCAGGCCGCGCGCAGGCTCGCCATACCGCGGGTCACCGCCATGATCTCTGCCACCTCCGCAGCTCACCGGTCTACCCGCAACTGGGCTGCTCCGAGCCGTAGCGGGCCGGTCAATGCCATCGGTTGCACCAGCGATGCTGGTACGAACCAACCGAAAAACTTCGCCGACTCGTACTTGATAACAGACCGATAACGTGATTCTGTGTGACTACGTGGTCAAGCAAACGCCACTCCGCTTCGATCTGGAGAGGTGCTTGGCCATGACCATGAAGGCACTGCCCCCCGTCGATGCACGTACGACAAACCCGCACGCCGACCGCAACGAGCTGACCAATCGCCTCCTCAAGGCCGCGGCCAGCGCGTCAGAACCCGAGCGACGCCGACTCATCGACGAGGCCGTACTGCTCAACCTCGGCCTGGCCGAGTCCATCGGCAAACGCTACAGCGGTCGCGGCATCGAACGCGACGACCTCGTCCAGGTGGCCTACCTGGGTCTGGTCAACGCCGCGCGGCGGTTCGACCCCGACATGGGTAAGGACTTCGCCTCGTTCGCCGTCCCCACGATCACCGGTGAGGTCAAACGGCATTTCCGGGACCACGGCTGGGCGGTACGACCACCGCGGCGAGTTCAGGAGCTGCACTCTGCCCTCGCCGCCGCCTCGTCAGAGGTGGCCCAGCGGCTCGGCACGTCGCCGACCGCGGCAGATCTCGCCGAACACCTCGAGGTGGACCTCGATGAAGTGCTCGAGGCCAGCGCCTCGCACGAGTGCTTCACCGTGGCCTCCATCGACTACCGCGGCACCGACGGCGAGGACACCCCGCTGGCCGATGCGCTCGGCGACGACGAGACCGGCTTCGACCGGGCCGAGGCCGTGGTCGCGTTGGGTCCGGCCTGCCGAGGCCTGCGCGAGCGGGACAGGCGAATCGTGTACCTACGGTTCTTCCGCGGCTGGACCCAGCAGGAGATCGCTCGGGAACTCGGCGTCACCCAGATGCAGGTGTCACGTCTGCTCGCGCGCATCCTGACGCAATTGCGTCGCGACCTCGGGGTGGACGAGCAAACGACCACCGGAAAGGCTGCGGCGACACCTGCGCCGTGATGCACCAACCACGGTGGCCTCGCCGGACGGCGGGGCCACCACCGCCGCGGTGACCGTCAGCCCGCGGCGTTGACGGTGTCACAGTCGCGCCGGGCCGCTTGGCGCGCGGCCATGGATGCTTCGAGGGCATCGCCGATCTCGTCGTAGAACGAGGGCGAGATCGGCGACCCGGCCGCGGCCGCGCTGACTTGCGAGCGCACGCCGTCTTCGCGCGTGACGAAGCAGACTCCGCCCCCGCGCTCCTGCGTGCGCCGATGCAGCGCCGCCAACACGTCCGCCGCCGCGGGATGAACCGCGCTGGCGTTGCCGAGGTCGAGGACGACATGGCGGACGTCGTCGGCAGCCGCGGACGCCTTGATCTCGTCCGCGCTTCCTTGATCGACGTCGCCAGGTACCGTCACGATCGTGCATCCCCCGAAGTCTCGGTAGGTCACAGTGACGTCGTTGCTCACTGCCGCCTCACCACCATCCGGGCTGAGAGCACAGAGACCACCGGGTGCGCTCCTTCATCGGTGCCAAGATCCGACGCCTACGATTACCGAGAGTGACAGAACGTGTCAAGAGCGTCTCGGAAGATCACGCGCCGTCACTCTCGCACGTTGGACGGCACATTTCAAGATCGTTTAGTTTGGCGGCGTCGTCCGGTTTGGCGCGCGGGCCTGCCGTCAGAGGAGAACGTCAGCGCGTCTCGTCGCGCACCCACGTCAGGTACTCAGGACTACCAGCGGTGACCGGGACGACGACGACCTCAGGAACGTCATAGCCATGGTGCTCGATGATGTAGGAGCGCAACGCCTCGCTCCGGTCGGCCGCCGTCTTGAACTCCAGGCGCCACTCCGCCTCGGTCTGTACGTCGCCTTCCCAGCGGAACACGCTGGTGATGGGGCCGACGATTTGCGCGCACGCCGCGAGCCGCTCGCGGACCGCACCAGCGGCGAGCTGCTGAGCCGCCTGCTCACTGTCGGTGGTCGACATCACGATGACGTGTTCGGCATCCATGCAGTCGCAGAATAGCGCCTCGCCGACCCGCGAAGGCGGCCCCACGGCATGCGCGCCCCGAACGCGCCAGGACGAGCAAGGAGGTTGCGGCCCCGGCCTCCGCAGCGAGCCGGGGCCGCAACCCGTGACCCGGTTGCGACGCTTTCGCGTCGGCCGGGCGCTCATGGGCCCTACCGTCGTCGAACGGCAGAGCGGCTTTCTGACTTCCCGCCCGTCTGGTCAGCGCTCGACGACTGACCGGACGAGTTCCCCTGTCCGGGGTGCTCTGACGGCTTCTGCCCGGGCGAACCCTTGCCGTTCGAGTTCCCCTGTCCGGGGTGCTCCGACGGCTTCTGCCCAGGCGAACCCTTGCCGTCGGAGTCCCCCCGCCCCGGATGATCCGACGGCCGGCTCGCAGGGAGCTCGTCTTCGCTGGTGCCCGACGCGGAGCGGCCGGACTCGCCGCTCTGCTCGGCCCGGCCGATGCCCGAGTAGGGTTCGGGGTCTGCGGCCGGCTCCAGCACGCCGGGCGACTCCGTGTCGACATCGTCGGCGATCTCGTCGGACTCATCCCGCTCATCGGCTGTGAACGGCAGCACCGTCTTGATGATGGAGTCGACAGTGCGCTGGGCTCCGTCGGGCCATGCACCGGCCATGGTCACCCCGGTGCAGGCGGTGAGCACGACGGCCATCCCGGTCGCGAAACGCGCCCGAGCACCCATTCCGGCCATCCGGCGGCGGCGCGTCTGCCGGCCCACCGAATCCGGCGGCGCTACCGGCTCGATGCCGCTGAAATCGCCGGTGGCCATGCGCTGGGCGAGTTCGCGGCTCGGCGCGACGCGAACGGTCCCCGCGGCCTTGACCTCCTGCACGAACTCGGCGACCGGCCGGAATTCGGGCACGACGACGTCGCCACGCAGCACAGCCTCAGCCGTGGCGTCGTCGATCTGGCGTTGAGTACGCATCTCGTTCATGTCATCGCTGGGCGCGCTCACAGGGGTACGCCTTCAAGCAGAATTTTCTTCCGCAGCGCCGTCAGGCCTCGCCGCTGCAGCGCTTTGACCGCACCGACGGACTTGCCGAGGACTTCGGCCACCTGGTCGACGGTGAGGTCGGCCACCACCCGAAGCAGCAACACCTCGCGCTGGTCCGCGGAGAGCTGAGCGCACAGTTCGTCGACCCGGCCGCGGCCGAGCGCCGCCAACGCGTCCTCTTCAGCGTCGCCATGTCTGCGGTCGAGCAGATCGATACGGTCGGTCACCGTGACCGGCCGGCGGGCCCGCCGACGCCGCTCGTCGACCAGCCGCCGGTGCGCGATGGTGAAAACCCAGGAACGAAACTGCCGCTCATCACCCTCAAAGGCGGCAAGACCGGCGAAGACGCCGAGAAACACGTCGCTGGCGAGATCGTCGGGCTCGTCCGAGCCCTGCAGCCTGGCGTAGCCCGTCACGACCGGGGCCAGGTCGGTGTACAGGCGTTCCAGCGCCCACGACGCACCACAGCGCGCCGCGTCGATGATCGGGCCGAACTCCTCGCCGACGGACAGAGTGTCCTCCTCGCCGCACCGCCGGACGGACGGTGCGATCACGAGGTTACGGGCAAGTAGCCGATTCTTCGAGATCCCGTCCGAAATGAACACCGCCGGCGGTTCCGCGTCGCCAGGTCTGCTCGACCCGCGGTCCGGCTCGGTCGACAATGGCGGGGTGGACACCGAGACGTTCGACCTGACGACCGGGACCGAGCTGGTCACCGACGTGACGGGCCTGGTGCGGGAGTATTGCCGTGGCCGTGGCGACGGCCTGTGTCACGTGTTCGTCCCGCACGCGACGGCGGGCCTCGCGCTCATCGAGACCGGCTCCGGCACTGAGCCCGATCTCGGCCAGGCCATCGACCGGTTGCTGCCACGCGAGGACATCTACCGACACCGCCACGGCAGTACCGGTCACGGCCGGGACCACGTGCTACCGGCGTTCATCTCTCCGTCTCTGACCCTTCCGGTCGTCGACGGCATGCCCGCCTTGGGGACCTGGCAATCCGTGGTCGTCGTCGACAGCAACGTCGACAATCACCACCGGCAGCTCCGGCTGTCGTTTGTCGCCGGCTGAGCTCGCAGCCGTCGTCGCACGACCGGCCGCGCCGAGGCGTGTCCTGAGCCGATTCGTGGGTACGGACCATCCATCCGACGGAGGTGATGGTCATGCAGACTGTCGAGTGGGACATCGACGTGGCGTTTCAGGAGGACACCGACCGTACGGAGGCCACCGTGACGCTAGCCCTGGCCGACGGGTCGCAACTGCGGGCGCACGGGACGGCCAAGCGCAACCCGGACGACCCCGCGCGGCCTCGCATCGGTGAGGAGATCGCCGCGGCCCGGGCCCTGGCGGACATGGTGCACCAGTTGATGGACCGGGCCGCGACGGAGATCGAGGACATCACCCACGAACCCGCTCACCTGAGCGTGTGAGCCGCGACGGCGAACTACACCCAGCCTTGCCGGGCGGCCTCCCAGGCCAGCTGCATGCGGGTACGTACGTGTGCGAGGTCCATCAGTGCGTGCACCCGGCGCTGAACGGTGCGCACGCTGGTACCCCGGTGTGCCGCGATGGCTTCGTCGGTCAACCCGGACAGCAGCAGTGACAGCAACCGCCGATCGTCGTCGCCGAGCACCGAGTTGTTGCGCGCGGGCGGGGTGTGCTCGCTGTCCACGTGCAACGGGACAGCCGCGGCCCACACGAACTCGAACAGCTCCAGCAGCGCGTCCAACACCGCGCCCTGTCGGATGAGCACCCCGACCGGCGTGCTGTCGCGCTGCGCCAACGGCAGCAGTGCGATGGAACGGTCGATCGCGAGCATCTTGATCGGCAGTTTCGTGTGTACGCGTACGAGGTCACCGTCGCGCAGGCCCTCTTGCACCGCCGCCAGGCTGCCCGGGTTCTCCAGCGCCTCGGTCTCGAAGACCGCTCGCCCGCGCGCGGACGGGTGAGCCTGTACGCGTTCCTCGGACTCGACGACGATGGCCGGCGGCTTGATGAGGTTGAGCACCTCGTGGCGCGCCGAGGCGAACAGGTTCATGGTGCACTGCCGCAACGCTTCTTGACCCCGAACGATCTCGAAGACACCGGAGGCGTCCATCGCCAGGCTGGTGGCCCGGTGATGCGCCGACAGCCGGTCCAGGGCGTCTTGCGCTTCGCGCAGCTCGCGTAGCCGCTCGGCGATCATCGACTCGACGACCCCCGGCGAAGCGGCCACGAACCGCGGCGGGACATCGCCGGTCGTGCTGACGAGCCCACGCCCGGCGAGGGCGGCCAGGGCGGTGCGAATCGCCGCCGGCGACAGGTCGGTGGCCTGCGCGATCTCCGCCTCCGTGGCCGACATCGTCGTGACCAGATGCCCGTAGACCCGGTCTTCGTCCGGGCTCGCGCCGAGAACGGTGAGCATCAGAAGCCCGCGCCGATCATGGTCACTGAGGTCGCCGGCATCGTCCCCTCCCTGCATGACGTGCACCGATGGGCAGACTAGCGCGCCGGGCTTCCCGGCGGCGGCGCGGCCCGGCACGGTACGGCGCGAAGTCTGGTGAGTACTTTCGCCTCAACTGGGCATGATGGGCACCGATGAGACGCCAACGTTCCCCCCTGCGAGCCGCCACCGTCGGCGCCGCAGCACTCGCCTTGACCGCCGCTGCCTGCCAGGACGACGAGCCCGCCGCGTCGTCGCCGACCGAGGAACCCCACGTCGGTGCCCCGGCGGAATTCGTCACACGGCCGGAGCTGACGCCCCCGCTGATCGAAGTCGAGACGTCCGGGCAGGTGGACCCGGCCGACGACGACCTCATGCTCGTGGCGCCCAAGGGCGAGGAGTCACCGATGAACTCCCTGCTCATCGCCGACGCCGAGGGCGAGCCGGTGTGGATCCAGGACACCGACGGGAAGAGCTACGACTTCCGCGTGCAGCAGTATGAGGGCGAGCCGGTGCTCACGTACTGGCGCGGGGAGAGTAGGGAGCAGGGCTACGGCATCGGTGAGTTCGTCATCTTGGACACCTCGTATGAAGAGATCGCCACGGTCACCACGAAGGGGACCAAGGCCGACCTGCACGAGATGACCATCACCGATGACGGCACCGCGTTCCTGGTCAGCTATCCCACCGTCGGCGGCCAGGACCTCACCGAGCTCGACGGCCCGCGGGACGGCTACGTCCTCGACGGCGTCATCCAGGAGATCGACATCGCCACCGGCGAGGTCCTGTGGGAGTGGAGCGCGCTGGACCACGTCGAGCTGTCCGAGACGCTGAACAAGTTCGAGTATCGCGAGAAGCAGGACGGCAGCAAGGAACAGCCGTTCGACTACTTCCACATCAACTCCGTCACCGAAGACGGTGACCACCTGCTCGCCTCGGCGCGCAGTACCCACGCCATCTACCGGATCGACCGGCGCACCGGCGAGGTCGATTGGACGCTCGGCGGTTCGGCCAGCGACTTCGAGATGGACGACGATGCGGTCTTCGCCTGGCAACACGACGCCCAGCGCCAACCCGACGGCACCATCACGCTGTTCGACAACGAAAGCTCGCCCGCTGTCGGCGAGGAGTCCCGCGGGATGCGCCTCGATGTGGACACCGAGACCATGACCGCCCGCGTGGTCACCGAGTACCTGCCTCCCGATGGGCGGCTGGCGCCGAGCCAGGGCAACCTGCAGGTCCGTGAGAACGGCAACGTCGTCGTCGGCTGGGGCTCCGAGCCCTTCTACTCCGAGTACACCGCGGACGGCGAGTTGCTGACCGACTGGCAGTTCAGCGGAGGCCAGAGCTACCGCGCCTACCGATTTCCCTGGCGTGGGCAACCGAGCGAACCGCCGGCCATGGTGGTCGAGGACGGCACGGCCTGGGTGAGCTGGAACGGCGCGACCGACGTGGCGTCGTGGCGGTTCCTCGCCGGCGCCGATGCCGACAGCGCCACCGAAGTCGCCACCGTCGAACGCGACGGGTTCGAGACCTCCGCCGAGGTCCCGGATGAGCCGTATGTGGCCGTCGAGGCGTTGGATGCCGACGGCGAGGTCCTGGCCACCGCTGAACCAGAGGCTGCCTCGGACGGATCCTGACCGGCGTCCCGGACGAATCAACTGCGCGCGGCTGGGTACCCACCGCGTGTGACGAACCAGAGCCTGAGCCCAGAGCTGAACATCACCGAGCTGGGGCGACAGCTGCGGGTCGACGCCGTGCGTTGCGCCGCCGCCGCCGAATCGGGTCACCCCACGTCGTCGATGTCGGCGTCGGACCTGATGGCGACGCTGTTCGCCCGCCATCTGCGGTACGACTTCGACAACCCGGACGAGCCGAACAACGACCACCTGGTCTTCTCCAAAGGCCACGCGTCGCCGTTGCTGTACGCGCTGTACAAAGCCGCCGGCGCGATCACCGACGAGGAATTGCTGACCTTCCGCACGCTCGGCAGCCGGCTCGAGGGTCACCCCACTCCACGGCTGCCGTGGGTCGACGTCGCCACCGGTTCCCTCGGCCAGGGGCTCCCGTTCGGCGTGGGCATGGCCATGGCGGGCAAGTTCCTCGATCAGCTGCCGTACCGGGTCTGGGTCCTCTGCGGCGACAGCGAGCTCGCCGAGGGATCGATGTGGGAGGCCTTCGAGCATGCCGGCTACGAACGGCTGAACAACCTCGTCGCCATCGTCGACGTGAACCGGCTCGGCCAGCGTGGACCCACCCGACACGGCTGGGACACCGCGGCCTACGCCCGCCGCATCGGCGCCTTCGACTGGAACACCATCGAGATCGACGGCCACGACGTGAACGAGATCGATCAGGCGTACACACAGGCGGTGCAGTCCGACCGGCCGACGGCGATCCTCGCCCGGACCGTCAAGGGCGCCGGCGTGGCCGCCGTCGCCGACCAAGAAGGCAAGCACGGTAAGCCGGTGGCCGAAGCCGATGACGCCATCGCGGAACTCGGCGGGCCGAGCGACCTGCGGGTCACGGTGTCGCCACCGCAGACCGGCACGCGGCCGCACGACTTCGGCACCGCTTCAGCCATCAAGCTGCCGGAATACGAGGTGGGCACCGAGGTGGCGACGCGGACCGCGTTCGGCGAGGCGCTGGCTGCTCTCGGCACCGCTCGGCCCGACGTGGTCGGGTTGGACGCCGAGGTCGCCGACTCCACCCGGATGCAGTTCTTCGCCGATGCGCATCCGGAGCGGTTCTTCCAGTTCTACATCGCCGAGCAGCAGATGCTGGCCGCGGCCGTCGGGATGCAAAGCCGTGGCTGGATTCCGTACGTGGCGACGTTCGCCGCCTTCCTGACCAGGGCACACGACTTCGTCCGGATGGCAGCGGTGAGCGGTGCCGATCTCCGCCTGATCGGCTCGCACTGCGGCGTGTCGATCGGCGAGGACGGTCCGTCGCAGATGGGGTTGGAGGATCTGGCCGCGTTCCGAGCCGTGTACGGCAGCGTGGTGCTCTATCCGTCGTGCGCCAATCAGGCGGCCGCGCTCGTGGCGGGGCTGGCGGACTATCCGGGTATCGCCTACCTGCGTACCACCCGCGGTGACACGCCCGTGCTGTACGGCGCGGACGAGGAATTCTCCATCGCCGGCAGCCGGGTGTTGCGCTCGTCTCCGGCCGACCAGGTGACCCTGGTCTCGGCCGGCATCACCCTGCACGAGGCGCTGAAAGCTGCGGACGAGCTCGCCCGCCAGGGCGTGGCCGCGCGCGTCATCGACCTCTACTCGGTCAAACCGGTCGACGCACAGACCCTGCGCCGGGCCGCGGCGGACACCGGGCGCATCGTCACGATCGAGGACCACTGGCCTGAGGGCGGACTCGGCGACGCCGTCCTCGAGGTGTTCTCTCACGGTGAGCCCTCGCCGCACGTGCTCAAGCTGGCCGTGCACGGCATGCCTGGTTCCGCATCGCCCGCAGAACAGCTGCGCGCGGCCGGCATCGACCACACCGCAATCAACGAGGCCGTCTTGCACCTGCTCGGGCAGTGACACCGTCCACGCGGAGGCGGCCGGCCATGATCGTCCTTGGAGACAGTACCCATGACGTTCCGAGACCGTGACGACGCAGGTCGCCGCCTGGCCGACAAGCTCAGCGGCAAACCTTTCGATCGGCCCGTCGTGCTGGCGCTGCCGCGTGGCGGCGTCCCGGTCGCCGCGCATGTCGCCGACCGCTTGGGTGCGCCGCTGGAAGTCTTCGTCGCCCGCAAGATCGGCGCACCCGGTCAGCCGGAGTTCGGTATCGGCGCCATCGCCGAGGGCGACGACCTGATCATCGAGACCCGTGATGCCCGCCGGCTCGGGATCAGCGGTGCCCGGATGCGTGCGTTGGCCGCGGCTGAACGCCGCGAACTGAACCGCAGGGTCGAGACCTACCGCGGCACCGTTGACCTGCCCGACCTCGAAGATCGCGATGTCATCCTGGTCGACGACGGCCTGGCCACCGGCGTCACCGCCGAAGCCGCCCTACGCGCGCTACGGCGACACCGGCCACAGCGGCTGATCCTCGCGGTCCCGGTGTGCCCGCCCGAGACCGCCCGCCGTTTGACGGGCATCGCCGACCAGGTCATCGCGGTGGAGTCGCAACCTGGCATGGGCTCGATCGGCTCGTGGTATGAGAACTTCACCCAGACCAGCGACGAGCAGGTGGTGGCGCTGCTGGCCACCCGGCGACCCCGGCAGGCCGAGATCGCCGTGCCCGGCGGCGGCAGTGTGTACGGCGACTTGGAGAGCCCTCCGGACCCGGTGGGCGTGGTGTTGTTCGCGCACGGCAGCGGAAGCAGCCGCAACAGCCCCCGCAACCGCCACGTGGCCCGGGCCCTGCGCCGCCGCGGGCTCGCGACGCTGCTCATGGACCTGCTCACCGAGACCGAGGAACTGCAGGACGCCGCAACCGGCAGCCTGCGCTTCGACATCGAGCTCCTGGCCGACCGGCTCGACCTGGCCCGCGAGTGGCTCAGCGATCAGGCCTCGACCGCTGGGCTGCCGTTGGGCTGCTTCGGCGCGAGCACCGGCGCCGCGGCCGCGCTGATCTGTGCGGCCCGCGCCGCGGACCAGGTCAGTGCCGTGGTGTCGCGCGGCGGGCGCCCGGATCTCGCCGGGAACGCCCTGCGACAGGTCAGTGCGCCCACCTTGCTGATCGTGGGCGGGCGCGACGAAGTGGTACTCGACCTGAACCGGCAGGCGCTGGAGCAATTGAGCGGGCCGAAGCGGCTCGAGGTGGTCGACGGCGCCGGACACCTGTTCGAAGAGCCCGGCGCACTGGATGAAGTCGCCCGGTTGTCCGGCGACTGGTTGATCGACCACCTAGCCCAGCGACCGTCGGTGTCGAACCGGGCCTGATGATGTCCGGCGGGCTCAGCCGGCCCACTCCAGCAGCGGTTCCCGGCGCTGCGGGTCACGCAACTCCGCGATCGACTGCTTCTCGAGCTGGCGCACGCGCTCCTTGGTCAGCCCCACCCGCTCGGCGACTTCCTGCAACGTGTGCTGGCGGCCGTCGGTCAGGCCGTAGCGCAGGCTGACGATCAGCGCCTCGCGCGGCGGCAGGGTCGCCACCAGCGAGCGGATCTCCTCCCCCAGCGCTTGGAACTCGACCACGTCCGGGGCCCGCAGGTCCTCGGTGTCCTCGATCAGGTCGCCGACGTTGGCGCTGCCGTCGTCGCCGACCGGTAGGTCGAGGCTCACCACGTCGCGCGAGATCGTGCGCAGTTCCTCCACGCGCTCCGGAGTGAGATCGGCCTCCTCGGCGACCTCCTCGGTCGTCGGCTCACGCCCCAAGCTCACCTGCAGCTTGCGGTCCACGCGGGCGAGCTTGGAAATGCTCTCGACCACGTGCGCCGGCAACCGGATGGTTCGCGCCTTCTCGGCCCGGCCGCGTTCGATCGCCTGGCGGATCCACCACATCGCGTAGGTGGAGAACTTGAACCCCTTGGTGTAGTCGAACTTCTCGACCGCCCGGATGAGGCCCAGGTTGCCGTCCTGCACGACGTCGAGGAACGACAACCCCGTGTTGCGGTAGTACTTTCGCGCCGCCGCGACCACCAGGCGCAGGTTGGCCCGGATCATGTGGTCTTTGGCGCGCTCTCCGTCTTCGGCGATGGCCTGCAGCTCCGCGCGGGGATGAGCCAGCTCCTGCCCCTCCTCGTCAGCTCGCCGCAGAAGCTCGGCCGCGTAGACGCCGGCCTCGATCCGGCGGGCCAACTCGACCTCTTCCTGAGCAGAGAGCAACGGCGTGGAACCGATCTGCTTGAGGTAGTGGCCCACGAGGTCGTAATCCTGGTCGAGCTCGCGCGGCTCGTTGCGCGCGGCCGCCTCGATGCCGCGCTCAGTCACCATCGTCATCGCCTCTCCTCAGCGTTCGTACAAACCCACCAACGTGCCACGCTCGAGCATGGCGGCATCGGCAGCACGGTAGATGTCCTCGACGGTGGGTGCGTCAGGTAGGTCACCCCGGGCGGACAGCGCATATACCGTGAAGACGTATCGATGCGGACCGTCGCCCGGTGGCGGCGCAGGACCGCCCCACCCGTTCTCGCCGAAACCGTTGGGCCACTCTAGGCCTCCGGCCGGCGTTACATGTTCTGGAACGCCACCGGCATGCGGATCTATTCCAGTGACGAGCCAGTGGAGGAACGATCCACCAGGCGCATCGGGATCTTCGCACATCAACAGCAATTCCACGGCATCGGGAGGTACACCGACCCATTCCAGCGACGGCGACACGTTGCCGGCGTCGTGTGCGTGCCGATCGGGAATCACCCCGAGGTGTTCGAAATCGGGGCTTCGTAGTTCGATCGCGCCCATCGTTGGCGCCACCTTCCGTCGTGAGCCGGCCGGCTCGGCTCCGACGACACGCGCCACAGGGGGCGGTTCCAGTCCATCGGATTCCGGCCGAGTTCGAGTAACAGAGCTGGTCTTCGCGGTTGCCGCCATGACCCCACCGTCCCGTACCCGCCACTGTGATCCAGACACCCGTGCTGCAGGCATCTGCAGGTACGACGCGCACCCGGACAGTTCCGACCTGTCGTTTGCCCTCGACGAGCGGGGGTAGAGCCAAGGACATGTCGAACGAATCAGTGACCGACGCTGCTGGCCGAGAACGCCCGACCGGCTTCCCGCCGCAGCAGCAACAGCCCCCCGGGACCACCGACGCCATGACCCCGGTTCCGGACCACGGCGAGGACACCTACCGTGGCCACGGCCGCCTCGAAGGGTTGCGGACGCTGATCACCGGTGGCGATTCCGGCATCGGGCGGGCCGTCGCGATCGCGTTCGCCCGCGAAGGCGCCGACGTCGTCATCTCGCACCTGCCGAGCGAGGCCGCCGATGCCGAGGCGACGATGGCCCACGTCGTCGCGGCCGAGCGCAAGGGACTGGCGGTCGCGGCGGATCTCACCGAGCCCGACGCCTGCGCCCACCTCGTCGCCCGGGCCACCAACGAGCTCGGCGGGCTCGACGTGCTGGTGAACAATGCCGGCTACCAGATGGCCCGCACCGTCGGCATCGAACAGATCGACACCGCCCAGCTCGACCGAGTCTTCCGGACCAACCTCTACGCGCTGTTCTGGATGGTGCAGGCGGCGTTGCCGTCACTGGGCCCGGGCAGCGCCATCATCAACAACTCCTCGATCCAGGCGTACGAGCCGTCGGTGTCCCTGCTGGATTACGCGGCGACGAAAGCGGGCATCAACAACGTCACGGTCAACCTGGCAGCCGAGCTCGGCCCGCGCGGCATCCGCGTCAACGCCGTGGCGCCCGGTCCCATCTGGACGCCGCTGCAGCCGGCGACCCAGCCGACGGAAAAGGTCGAGAAGTTCGGCCAGGACACCCCGCTCGGCCGGGCCGGGCAACCGGCTGAGGTCGCGCCGGCTTTCGTCTTCCTCGCCTCGCCCACCGAGGCCAGTTACGTCTCTGGCACGGTGCTCGGCGTCACCGGGGGCAAGCCCGTCTTCTGACCACCACCGGCGTGGCTGGACGATGATGCCTCTATGGACGCTTCCACGGCGGGCACCGACCCGATGCCTCGATCGCTGACCCCGATGGCCGCGACGCCGTCGGTGTTGCCGGCCGACGAGTCCGGCTGGGGCTTCGAGATCAAGTGGGACGGGGTACGCGCCGTGGCCTTCTGCGACCGCGGCGCGTTCCGGCTGACCGGACGGACCGGGAGCGATTTCACGAAACGCTATCCAGAGGTCGGCGGCCTCGCCGAGCAGCTCGGGTCGCGCCGGGCGGTGCTGGACGGCGAGATCGTCGCCTTCGACGACGACGGCCGGCCGAGCTTTCAGCGGCTGCAGCCACGCATTCACGTCAGCTCCGACGCCGACGTCCGGGAGCGGCAGCGCACGATTCCCGTCGTCTACGTCATGTTCGACCTGTTGTACGACGACGGCCGCTCGTTGCTCGCGCTGGGATACGAAGACCGCCGCCGCGAGCTCGAGGCCTTGGGCCTCGGCGGCCCGCACTGGCAGGTGCCCGCCTATCACCCGGGCGAGGGACGAGCGCTGCTCGAGGCCACCCGGACTCGAGGCTTGGAAGGCATCATCGCCAAGAGGCTGGCCAGCCGGTATCGACCGGGGAAACGCACCCGCGACTGGCTCAAGATCAAGAACGTCCGGCGCCAAGAGGTGGTCATCGGCGGCTGGGTCGCCGGGAAGGGCCGCTTGAGCGGCGGATTCGGCGCGTTGCTCGTCGGCTACTACGACGATGGCCAGTTGCGCTACGCCGGCAAGGTCGGCACCGGGTTCGATCGCGCCGCGCGCGACCAACTGCAAGCCGCGCTCGATCCGCTGCGCCGGGCGGACAGCCCGTTCGCTGGGCGCCAACCGCAGAGCGACGCCGTGTTCGTGGAGCCCCGGCTCGTGTGTGAAGTCGAATTCGCCGAATGGACCAGCTCAGGCACGTTGCGGCATCCGTCGTACGAAGGGCTGCGCGACGACAAGGATCCCACCGAGGTGGTCCGGGAGGACCCGCAACCACCACCCGACGCGGAATGACCCGCTTGGTCAGCTGTCGCCGGTTCGAGCCTGCCGGCGTTCGGCCGTCATTCTCCGGCGCAACTGCCGACGCTCGGAGGTGTCCATTCCGCCCCACACACCGTGTTGCTCGTCGCGCTCCAATGCCTCCTCGAGGCATGACTTCTGTACCGGGCACCGACTGCAGATGGCTTTCGCCTGACGCTCCTGTTCGCGTTTACGCCGCAGGGGCACGCCGTCGGGTACGCAGAACAGATCGGCGTCGACGGATCGACAGGCGGCGTACTCCCACCACGGCGCATCCAGCATCGACCGGGCGCGACCGACGGACGGAGCATCGGCAATAGTCATGCGGGGTGCGTACCCGCGCCGGCGCTGCCGAAACGCCAGCGGCGCGGTTTGCCTCAGCCCCGCGCGGGTAGCCCACGGGCATGGCCACCACCGAGCCGAGCGATCGTGCCAGAGCCGTCCTCGACCGGCACGGCAAGACCTATGCCGAGCAGGCCGGCATCAAGCTGAGCGACAAACCCTCTGCGCTGTATCGGCTGCTCGTGCTGTCCATGCTGCTCTCGGCACGCATCGACGCCGGCATCGCGACGGCCGCGGCCCGGGAACTGTCGAAGGCGGGCTTCCGCACGCCCGAGCGGATGGCCGCGGCCACCTGGCAACAGCGGGTCGACGCTCTCGGCCGCGGCCATTACCGCCGTTACGACGAGCGGACCTCGACGATGCTCGGCGACGGTGCCCAGTTGCTTCTGGACGACTATGCCGGTGACCTTCGCCGCCTGCACGGTGCGGCCACGAGCACCCGGCAACTGGAGAGCCTGATCCAACGGTTCCCCGGTGTCGGTCCCACCGGCTCGGCCATCTTCTGCCGCGAGGTCCAGGGCGTCTGGCCCGACGTCGCCCCGTATGCCGACCGGCGCGTGCACGACGGCGCCCGCAAGCTCGGCCTGCCGGAGTCGGCCGAGAAACTGGCCGAACTCGTGCCCAACGCCGAGTTCCCCCGGCTGACGGCGGCTTGCGTACGAGCAGCGCTCGACCCGAGCATCGCCGACGATCTCCCGTGAAGCCGGCTCAGGGCTCCTCGGAGAGCTTGCCGTTGGTGATGACGCGCTGCGCCACGACGCGCAACTTGATGTTGTTGTCGCGGGAGTAGCGCCGCAACAGGGCGAAGGCGCGATCGTGATCGAGGCCGTAGCGTTCCATCAGGATGCCTTGCGCCTGCCCGATGAGGTGCCGGGCGCCGATGGCCTGGCGCAGCCCCTCTTCCTCACGCGCCGACGCCAGGGCCACCGACGCATGCCGGCCGAAGATGTCGGCGACGTCCAGATCGTCGTCATCGAAGGTGCCCGGCTGGTGGCCGTAGAGATTGAGCGCACCGACCGTGGCGGTCGCCGTGTGCAGCCGAATCGACAGGACGCTACGCAGCCCCAGCTCAGCAACTTTCGGGCCCCAGTTCGGGAACCGCTCGTCGGACGCGGTGTCGTCGGTGATGAACACGTCGCGGTCCCAGATCGCCTGGATGCACGGCCCCTCGGCGAGATCGACCTGCAGCTGGTCGGCCTGGTAGACCCGGTCATGGGTGGCCACGGCGGTTTCGATGCGCCCGCGCGAGTGCAGCAACATCAACCCGGCATCGTCACATGCGGTGGCATGCTGCGCGTATTCGACCACCCGGTCGAGGGTGTGTTCGGTGTCGGACTCGTTGAACATGGCCAGCGCCATCTTCGCGAACTCGTTGGCGTCCGGTTCGTGCACAGCCCTGCCTCCTGACTCCGTCAACCACAGCCCCAACAGGGAGAACGGGCAGGCGTCTCCAGTTGTGCCCCCGACGCTGCCCAGCGTACCGCTCCATCGTGTCGTTCAGGCCGCGCTGGGTATGTCCTTCAGCGAAGGTTCCCCGGTACCGGTCGCCGAACGGATTGTGAGGGCCATGGGCAAGGAGACGAACAGGCACATTCGGGCCGTCGTCATCGGGGGAGCCGGTTTCATCGGCTCGCACCTCTGTGAAGCACTGACCGAGTCCGGCGCCAGCGTCACCTGCGTCGACAACTTCGAGACCGGGCGTCTGACCAACCTGCGTGCCCTGGTGGAACGACCGGGCTTCCGGCTGCTGCGGCAGGACATGCTCGACGGCATCGAGATCGCCGGCCCCGTCGACGTCGTCTACCACCTCACCGCACCGGCCACGCCGAGCGACTACCTGCTCGACCCGGTACGGGCGACGCGGGCTGCCAGTGTGGGCACGCTGAACGCCCTCGAACTCGCCCACCATCACCACGCCCGGTTCGTGCTCCTGTCGACCTCGGAGACGTACGGCCCACCCACGCCGGAGCCGCTGGACGAGGCGCATCCGGGCGCGATCGACCCGGTGGCCGCCTACGGCGCCTACTACGAGGCTCGCCGGTTCGCCGAGGCCGCCACCTCGACGTATCGCGCGGCGTACTCTCTGTCCACCGCCATCGCCCGGATCTTCAACACCTACGGGCCCCGGATGCGCCTCGACGACGGGCGGGTCCTGGCCCGGCTCATTCGCCAGGTCCTCACCGACGGCGCGGTGACGATTCCGGGCTCCGGAGCACAGCGCCGCTCGCTGTGCTACGTCGACGACACCGTCGCGGGCGTGCTGGCGCTGGCGAACAGCGCACATCCGGGCCCGATGAACGTCGGCAACCCGGACGACGTCTCGATCTTCTCCCTCGCCCAGCAGTTGATCGACCTCACCGACGGCCACTCTCCCGCGGCCTTCGTGGAGGCGCCGCCCAACTTGGGCCATTCCCGCCGCCCGGACATCACGCTGGCCGGCGAGGTGCTGGGATGGCGGCCGCGGGTACCGGTGAAGGAGGGTCTGGCCACCACGATCGCCTGGTTCAGGGAGAACGGATCGGCTCATGGCTGGCGGTGACGACCGCGCCCGGCACTCGGGCGTGCTCGTTGTTCGAAGACGCCACGCAGCCCGTCTTCGGCGACGGGCAGCGCACGGCACGGATCATGATGATCGGCGAGCAGCCCGGCGACATGGAGGATCGTGCGGGCCAGGCGTTCGTCGGCCCGGCCGGACGGCTGCTGTGGCAGGCGGTGGACGAGGCCGGCCTGGTGCGGACGGATCTGTACGTGACCAACGCGGTCAAGCACTTCAAGTTCCGCCGCGCCGAGCGTGGCAAGCGCCGGATTCACCAGAAGCCGAACGCGGCCGAACTCGCCGCCTGCCGGCCGTGGTTGCGCGCAGAACTCGCGGCCGTACGACCGGAGATCGTCGTCGTGCTCGGCGCCACGGCCGCGGCGACGACGCTGGGTTCGTCGTTCCGGGTCAGCCGGCAGCGTGGGCAGGTGCTGGCGTGGTCGGACCTCGCGGACGGTTCCCCGCTGGCCCGTGATGGCGAGCTGCCGATCGACGACGCGCTCGTGGTCGCCACCGTGCACCCGTCCGCGGTGCTGCGCTCGCGTGAGCGCGCAGCGGATCATGCGGCCTTCGTCGCCGATCTGGACGTCGTGGCCCGGATCGAGCCCGGCTCCGTCACCGCGCAGGGTTGAGCGCTACCTGCGGCCACGACACCGGGCCGCAAGCGCTCAGCTCTTGCGCGACTCCATCAACCTCGACGCCGCGATCACGCCGAAGGCGGCCAAGGCGACCTGCACGATGAGCTCGATCCAGTCGATGCCGGAGGTGTCCCGGAGCGGGCCGACGATGGCCGTCCCGATGAGTGCGGCGACGATGCCGATGAGGATCGTGAGCCAGATGGCGATTTTCTGCTTGCCCGGAACGATGAGCCGGCCCAGTGCACCGATGACGATACCGACGATCAGTGCGGAAATGATTCCACCGATTTCCACGAGTTCCTCCCGGCGCCGTTGCCGCTACCGAACTACCTGCACACACCCTACTCCGCGATAGTCAAATGATCATGTTCACTTGGCAATTCCCTGCCACACCACCCG
>JAJYTA010000187.1 GCA_021793295.1 Actinomycetes bacterium | reverse complement strand
GCACGGCGGGATAGCGGGCGGCGAGCTCTTCAGCCGCGCGCCAATGCGTCGCCGCCCGTCGATCGTCCAGGACGCCCGCGGCCGCCAGGACGAACGCCCCGGTACAGACCGAGGCCACCCGTCGGCACTGCGGGGCCAGCGCCCGCACCAGCGCCGGCACCGGATCGTCCGGGCCGACGTGCCGCGCCCCGAAGCCACCACCCACCAGCAAGGTGTCCAGACCCTGATCGAGCTCCGACACGGCCACCGAGTCCAGCGCGACGACCCCGGAGTCGCTGCGCACCAAGCCGCCTACCGGCGAGGCCACCACGACGTCGTAGCTGCCCCGGCGTAGCTGATCGGCACCTGCGAACACCTCGGCCGGACCGATCACGTCCAGCGGCTGGAAGTGATCGGCCACGAGGATGACGACCCGACGGCGTTGAGTCATGCCTCCATCCTCGATCGGTCCGGGTATGTCAGCAATGTCAAGCCATTGACGATTGCTGCCACATCTCCCTGCTCGAGCACACGCACAGCGGCCAGGTCACGGGACCAAAGGGGCGCTTGAATCCGTCGCAGTGAGGTCTTGACATGACGAAACCCGATGTCCATCATCGGCGGATACCGGTTTCCATCCCATGTGATCCCCCATCCACTGTTCCACCCACCAGCCCCCACCCGCACCGCACGATGTCGCCAAGGGAGGCCACATGCGCGCGAAGGGCCGATACCCCGTCCGGATCGCCACTGCCGCGGCAGCCACGTCGTTGGCGGCGGCGCTCGTCGGCTGCGGCGGTGACACGACCGACGACGGCCGGGTCGAGATCACCGTCTGGCACACCGAATCGACACCGACCACCGTCGAGGCGCTCGACGAGATCATCGCCGACTACGAGGCCGCCCATCCCGACGTGACCATCACGCAGGAGTCGGTCGGCTGGGGTGATCTGCAGGTGAAGTTCCAAGCCGCCCTCGCCGCCGGCGACCTGCCCGAGATCACCCAGGTCGAGCCGATGTTCGTCCGCACGCTCTATGCGCAAGATCTCCTCGTCCCGCTGGACGAGGTGGTCGACTCCCTCGGCGACGACTACCTGCCGCAGTTGCGCGAGATGTTCGAACTGCCCGACGGGCACGACTACGGGGTGGTGCACGCGTGGGGCACCGACTCCGTCGTCTACCGCGCCGACCTGTACGCGAAGGCACCCGGTGCGGGCACCCCGGAAGACCTCGAGACCTGGGACGACTCGATCGAGCAGTGGGAGGCGGTGTCCGAAGCCAACGACGGCGCCCATGGGCTCATGCTGGCCGGGGACGCCGCGCACAACGTCAACGAAGAGGTCTACCTCTGGCTCGGCTCCAACGGCGGGCGCCTGTTCGACCGGAACGGGCACGTGACCATCGACACGCCGCAGATGCGTGAGGTGCTGGAGTACTGGGTGGAACTGCGCGACAGCGGCGCGCTGTCGCCGGCGTGGTCGTCACAGACCTACGCCGACAGCCTGAGCGCACTCGCCCGCGGCGAGGCCGCGACGATCTTCTCGTTCGGCCGGGCGACCTACACCTTCGAGGACCAAGCGCCGGACCTGGTGCCCGGCAAGGACATCAAGGTGGCACCGAACCGACCGGTCGGCCCGTCCGGTGACGAGTGGATCACCCAGCTCGACGCCGAGCCGTGGGTGGTCTTCAAGGACTCCCCGGACGCCGAGGCCGCCGCGGATTTCCTCTCCTTCTTCTTCGAGCGGCAGAACTACCGCCGCTGGATCGGCAGCGTGCCCACCCAGCTGCTGCCGGTGCGCGCGTCGACGTTCGACGATCCCGAGTACCAGGCCCTGCCCGAGGTGCGGACCTGGGGCTTCTGGATCGACATGCAGCGCCAGATGCTCGAGTCCGGCCGGGCGTATCCCCTGATGGTCACCCAGCCTTCCGACCTCGAGCTCCCGTACCTGAGCGACCTCTACGGCTCGGAGATCCTCGTCGACATGGTCAGCGAGGTGGTCGAGAACGACAAGGACATCGACGAAGCGATGGCCGACGCCCAGGCCCGCGCCGACGAGCTGCTCTCCCCGCTCTACGACGACTGACCGCGACCGAGAAGCGCGAAGGGAACGACGATGTCTCTGACGCGAACGACGACCAGCGCGCCCCGCGCCGGGACCCGTGGTGTCGCCCCTGCACCCCGGCGTCGCATGCCCGGCTGGTTCTGGGGCGCCCTCCTGCTCAGTCCGGCGTTCTTCCTGGTGCTCGGCGTCATCGCCGCGCCGATCGGCTACCTGGTACGGCTCAGCTTCACCGATGCACACGCCTACCTGCCGAAGTTCAGCGCCGTCGGGTTCGACAACTACGTCGGGCTGCTCAAGGCTCCGCACTTCTGGGACAGCGTGCGCACCACCGTCTGGTACGCGGGCCTGACGGTGGGCCTGCAGTTGGTGCTGGGGGTGCTGATCGCCCTGATGCTTCATCAGCGTTTCCGGGGCCGCAGCGTGATCCGGCTGTTCGCCCTGGCGCCCTACATGGTGCCGTCGATCGTCGTGGCGCTGGTGTGGCGCTGGTTGCTCGACCCGACGACCGGAGCGTACTCGTGGTTCGTCGACAAGGTCTGGCCCGGCTCGGAGCCGCCGAACCTGCTCAGCCCGAACCTCGTCTTCTGGTCGCTGGTCGTGGTCTCGGTCTGGATGTTCACCCCGTTCATCGTCATCAGCGTGCTGGCCCGGCTGCAGACCATCGACCCGTCGACGGTCGAGGCGGCCACTGTGGACGGCGCTGGGGCGTGGCGCCGGTTCTGGCACATCGTGCTGCCCGAGCTGAAGCCGGTGCTCTACACGCTGATCCTGCTGCGCTTCATGTTCATGTTCACCAAGTTCGACATCGTGTACTTGTTCGCCGGTACCGGCACCGAAGTGCGCACCCTGCCGGTGTTGACCTTCCAGCGCATCTTCGGCGAGGCCCGGCTGGGCTCCGGCGCCGCGGTGGCGATGGTGCTGTTCGTGTTGCTGATGATCTTCACCACGGTCTATCTGCGCACGCTCTACCGCGAGCGGGAGGAGACGGCATGAGTACCGCACTGCAGCGGCTGAGCAGGGTCCGCTGGTACCTGGTCGCCGGCATCGTCGTGCTGGTCGCGATCAATGGGTTCCCGTTCTACTGGATGGCGCTGACCTCGTTGAAGCCGGGGACCGAGCTGTTCTCGTACCCGCCGACCTTCATCACGACGGCGCCGGACCTCGGCGGCTTCCAGCGGTTGTTCGAGACCACGAACTTCCTGAGCTACGCCAAGAACAGTCTCATCATCGCGACCGGCGCGACGGCGGTGTCGGTGGCGGTATCGGCCCTCGCCGCCTACGGACTGACGCGCTTCCCCTTCCCCGGCAGTCGCGCGTTCAGCACCGCCATCCTCTACGCCTACACGTTCGCGCCGATCGTCATCGTCGTGCCGCTCTACGGGATGTTCCGGGAGGCCGGGCTGATCAACAACTACCTCGGCATGATCCTCGCCTACGCCTCGTTCGGGGTGCCGTTCAGCCTGTGGTTGCTGCAGCCGTTCTTCCGGGCCATTCCCGCGGAGTTGGAGGAGGCCGCATTCGTCGACGGCGCCAACCGCGTCAAGAGCGCGTGGTACGTCGTGGTCCCGCAGGCCGTGCCCGGGCTGATCGCCGTCTCGGTGTTCACGTTCCTGCTGGCCTGGGAGGACTACCTGTTCGCCCGGGTGCTGATCACCCAGGACGAGCTGAAGACGCTGCCGATCGCCCTGCACGATCTCTACAACGCCAGCTTGCAGGACTGGCCGCTGCTGATGGCCGCCGCCGTCCTCATCAACCTCCCCGTCCTCATCGCGTTCCTGTTCGTCCAGAAGTACCTGGTCGCGGGTTGGGGCGCGGGAGCCATCAAGTAGATCACCGCAGAGAGGGAAGGCATGTACGTCGGTTACGAGGTCCGCGAAGGGACCGCCTGGATCCGGATCGAGCGGCCGGAGAAGCTCAACGCGCTCGACCTGTCCGGCTGGCACGCCATCACCGACCACCTGGCCCGGGCGGCTGATGACGCCCCGGGCCCGGTGGTGCTGACGGGCACCGGGCGAGCCTTCTGCGCCGGCGACGACATCGCCACGTTCCAGGAACACGCCACGCCCGAGCAGGGCATGGACTTCTTCATCGGCGGGCTGTATCGGACGATCGAGGCGATCGCCACCCACCCGTACCCGGTGATCGCCGCCGTCAACGGGCTGGCCTTCGGCGGCGGCTGTGAGCTGGTGCTGGTCAGCGACCTCACCATCGCCTCCTCGGACGCGACCTTCAGCCTGCCCGAGGGTCGCATCGGCGCCTGGCCGACCGTGGCCGTCGGCGTTGCGCCGCACGTCGGCGCCCGCAAGCACGCCAACGAGCTCGCCTACGAGATGGCCCGGCTCGACGCGGACGAGGCTCGCCGGTTCGGCATCGTCAATCGCGTCGTCGCCCCGGCGGACCTCGACGACGAGGTGCGCGCCACCGTCGAGCGCATCCGGGCCGCGTCGCCGCACGCCATCCGGATGACGAAGAAGTTCCTCAACGAGGAGCTCGTCACCACCGGGCTGCCGAAGGTCCGCCGCGCGCTGACGGCTCTCGTGGAGCAGACGCTGCCCACGCATGACCTCCAGGAAGGCACCACCGCCTTCCTGGAGAAGCGCACGCCGGTCTTCGACGGGAGGTGAGCACCATGGCGCAGCTTCTTCCGCTGGACGGTGTCCGCGTCCTCGACTTCGCCCACATGATGCAGGGCCCGTGGGCCGCCGAGATGCTCGGCGACCTGGGCGCCGACGTCGTCAAGGTCGAGGTGGTGGACAGCGGCGAACGCGGCCGCCAGTCCGGGACGACGTTCCTCAACGGCGTCAGTGCCCAGTTCCTGGCGATGAACCGCAACAAGCGCTCGCTGGCCGTGGACCTCAAACATCCCGCCGGGCTGCAGGTCGCCGAGGCGCTCATCCGCAGCGCCGACGTGCTCATCCAGAACTTCCGGCCAGGGGTCATGGACCGGCTCGGCCTGGGGTGGGAACGCGCACGCGAGCTCAACCCGCGCCTGGTCTACTGCACCGCAAGCGGCTACGGAGCCGATGTACCCGACCCGCGCAAACCGGGCCAGGACCTGCTGGCCCAGGCCAGGACCGGCGCGCTCTGGCTCACCGGCACCGCCGACGACCCGCCGACGCCGGCCGGCCCCTTCGTCGCCGACGTCCACGCCGCCACGATGCTGGCGCTCGGTGCGACGGCAGCCCTGGCCGAGCGCGGCCGTACCGGCCGCGGGCGCCTCGTGGAGGTCGACCTCGTCGGGGCGATGCTGCACCAGACCGTGCAGGAGGTCGTCTCGACGCTGAACTCCGGCGAACCCCCGAGCCGCCCGAGTGTGCCGGGCAGCGCGTATCTCGAAGCGCCCTACGGTGTGCATGCGGTCGCCGACGGCTACGTCGCCATCTCCTTGACGTCGATGGAAGCCCTGGCCGCCGGCCTCGACGCACCGCAGCTGCTGGACCGTTTCCCGGACAAGCAGGCCGCGACCACCGGCCGCGACGAACTGAACGCGCTGGTCGGTGAGCTGATCGCGACTCGCCGCGCTCAGGACGTGCTCGACGCGCTCGACGCGGCCGGGGTGTGGTGCGCACCGGTCAACGACCACCGCGCCATGACCACCGACCCGTACGTGCGGTGGGACCGGCGCCGTCTCGAGGTGACGCACCCCGTTGCTGGAACGGTCGAGCTGGTCGGCAACCCGATCACACTGGACGGTGAGCCACTGCCGGCCCGACGCCCGGCTCCCCTGCTCGGTGAGCACACCGCCGAACTGCTGGCCGAGTTGGGGCTGGACGCCGATGCGCTGCTGGCCGACGGCGTCGTCCAGACCTCGTCGACGGAGGTGCGGCGATGAACGCGACCTGGTTACCGCCGGTGGGTGCCCGCAGTGTCTTCCGCAAGACCGTGACGGAGTCCGATGTCGGGCTGTTCGCCGGCATCACCGGCGATTTCGCCCCACAGCACGTCGACGACGAGTACATGCGCTCGCGCCCGCAGGGTCGCCGGATCGCACACGGCGTGCTCACGCTGGGCTTGACCTCGACCGCTTCGGCCCGATTGTGCCAAGCCCACGGCGTGACGGCGGTCTCGTACGGCTACGACCGGGTCCGGTTCCTGCGGCCGGTGTACCTGGGCGACACCGTCACCGTCGACTACGTGATCGAGCGGGTCGACCCGGGCGCCCGCAAGGCGTTCGCCGCCATGACCGCCACCACGCAGGCCGGCGAGCCATGCCTCGTCGGGACCCACGTCCTCTACTGCTACCCACCGGAGGAAGACACGTGATGCTCGATGACGTCGACCGCTTCGTCCGCACCCGGGTCGCGCCGGCGGCCAGCGCCATCGACGCCGAGGCCGGCTTCTTCCCCGAGCTCCTGGCCGACGCGGCGGCGCTGGGACTGCAGGGCATCGTCCACGACGACAACGGCGGGCTGGACGTGACCCGGATGGATCTGGCCCGCGAGGTGACCGAACGCATCTCAGCGCACAGCCCGGCAGTGGCGCTGGGTATCGCCGGGGCGAGGTTGTCGGCGTATCTGCTGGCCAAGTACGCACCGTCGCACCTGCGTCAACGGTGGGTGGCATCGACGTTGGCCGCGCGGACCTACGGATCGTTCGCCATCACCGAGCCCGAGGCCGGCACCGACATCCGCGCGCTGAGCACCGTCGCCGTGCCCGATGGGGACGACTATGTCCTCACCGGCCACAAGTGCTGGGTCGGCTTCGCACCCGTCGCGCACGTCGCGATCGTGCTGGCGAAGGTCGGCAGCCCCGAGCGCGACGCGCCGATGGTGGCACTGGTCGTCGACATGGAGTCCCCCGGCGCGGCCGGCCGGCCCGGGCCGGAACTGTCCGGGTTCCGCGGCATGCCCAACGGCGAGCTGCACTTCGACGGCGTCCGGGTGCCGCGTGGCGACCGCCTCGACGTCGAGGGCTTCGCCGGGATGATGGACGGGCTCAACATGGCCCGTATCGACGCTGCGGCCTACGCCTGCGGGCTGCTGCGCGGTGCGCTCCTGGCCAGCCTCACCCGCGCCCATGCCCGGCACGCGTTCGGGCGGCCGATCGGCGACCTGCAGATCATCCAGCGCAAGATCGGCCGGATGGCCGCGGACTACCGCGCGGCTCACGAGCTCACCCGGCGCGCCGCCGAGTCGTTCGCCCACGGCGACGGCGGCGACCAGGACATCGTGTCGATGGCGAAGATGTTCGCCTCCGACGCCGCCCGCCGGCACACCGACGAGGCGATGCAGATCCACGGCGCGCTGGGAGTCGTCACCGCCGAGGACGTCAACCGCATGCACCGCGATGCCAAGGTGACCCAGATCTTCGACGGCACCAGCGAGATCCACGAGACGATGCTGGGCCGGCGTGCCCTACGGATGCTCGCCCGCGACGAGCCGTTGACCGCCTTCCTCGGCTCCGACACTGTCGAGGAGATCAGCGCATGAGCGGGGAACG
>JAJYTA010000186.1 GCA_021793295.1 Actinomycetes bacterium | reverse complement strand
GCGCGACGCGCTGAAGTGATCACCGAAGGTGCGCCAGCACCGCCGCCACCAGCTCCGCGCGCTGCGGCAGGGACGAGATCACGACCTGCTCGTGCAGGGCGTGCGCGCCCGCGCCCAACGGGCCGAGGCCGTCCACCGTCGGAACGCCGAGCGAGCCGGTCGTGTTGGTGTCCGCGGCGCCGGCCGCGGGGTGACCCGAGACGTCCTGGTCGAGCTGGGCACCGACAGCAGCGAACACGTCGACGAGGCGCTGGTCGGCCTCGTGCGGTGACCACGTGGGCCGCCGCGACAGAATCTCGGCCCTGACGTCGGCGCCGTCGCGCACCGGTCGCAGGGCACGCAGCCCACCGAGCACGGCGTCCTCGGATTCCGCGTCGAGGAACCGCAGCCCGATGTCGGCCCAGGCCTCGGCGGGGACGACGTTGGTCTTGCCGCCGCCCTGCACGGTGCCGACGTTGCACAGCACCTCTCCGGGCGCGGCAGCGACGATCGAGCGCACGGCCAGCAGCTGGTCCACCAGTTCGTCGACCGCCGACACGCCCGCCTGCGGGTCCAGCGCGGCGTGCGCCGCTCGCCCCCGCACGCTGATCCGGACCCGCGAGCTGCCCCGCCGGCCCACCTTGAGCGCGCCGTCGGGGTGCGGCGACTCGAAACCGAGCGCGGCCGTCGCCCCGGCGACGCACTCTGCGACGAGACCGGACGACGTCGGTGACCCGACCTCTTCGTCGGCGACCACGAGCACCCGGACGGGTGGGTGCGGCGCCGCTCGCGCCCGCAAGAGCGCCAGCGCGGTCTCGATGACGACGAGTCCGCTCTTCATGTCGTAGACGCCGGGGCCGTAGGCGACGCCGTCGTCGACGCGCCACGGCATCGCGGAGTCGAGGTGCCCGGCCGGCCACACGGTGTCGTGGTGGCCCAGGAGCAGGATCGGCGCGTGCGCGGCCGGATCGCCGGCACCGGGATGGTCGGCGACCAGATGGTCGCCGGTCGCTGCGCTCACCCGGCGCACCTGCGCCCCGAGCTCGTGATGCCGGTCGGCCAGAAGATCGGCGAACGCGTTCAGCCGGACCGGATCGCCCGTCGGCGTTTCGTGCCGGACATAGGTCTCGAGCCGTTCGAGCATGGCGGAGGCGTCCGGGGTGTGCTCGCGCATGTGGTCCAGCATACGTTTCATATCATCGTCCGTCTCTGTATTGATTGACAGCTGACCAAGGTGCTGCCAGCATGCTGGCAGCTCTTTACGTTTCGTATCGATGCCTCAGTTTCGCCATAGTGGCCCCGTCGGATCCGGGGGAGGAACGCGGATGACGCCGACCGACACCCCGGTGGTGACCAGCCTGATCGCTGCTGACGACATGCGCCGCGCCGCGGCGCTCTACCGCCGGGTTTTCGGGTACCAGGATCCCTCGCATTCGGTGAATCCGCGCCTGCTGATCTCCCTGGCGCACAACGGCGGATCGGTCGTGGGCGCACATGCCGGCGGCGAGCTGGTCGCCTTCGCCTACGGCTTCGCCGCCGTCGACGACGATCTGCTGTACCACTACTCGCAAGCCGCCGTCGTCGACTCGCGGTATCAAGGCCACGGGCTGGGCCGGGCGCTCAAACAGGCCCAGCGCGAGGTCGCCATCGCCCACCGGCAGCACCGGATGCGCTGGTCCTACGATCCTGCCCTGACCCGCAACGCTCATTTCAACCTCGACGTCCTCGGTGCGGTGGGGCGCTGGTTCCACGCCGATCTGTACGGCCCACCCGGCACCGACCGCATCGTCGTCGACTGGGATCTGGACGATGAGCAGCGCGACCGCCACGCCCCACCTGCGGCGAGCGCCCCGCCGGCCGCCAGGGCCGGGGGACCGGCCGGGTGGTTCAGGCGGTGCCCGGACGGCGCCGACGTCTGGGTGCCGGTGCCCGAGGACCTGACGGCGGCGGCGGAGCGGCTGGGCCGCACCACGCTCGACGTGCGCCATGAACTCGCCCGAGTGATCAGCGAGTTGATGGCCGACGGCTACGTCGCCGTGTCGTGTCAGCGACTCGGTGGCATGCTTGCGGCCTACCGATTCGTCCGGGAAACCTCGTGACCGGCGGCGATCACGCCGAGAACCGGCGGCTGGCGAGCCCGGGGCAACGCTTCGGTGCTCGGCTGCAACGGCCCTCGTCGGCAGTGGCGTTGCAGTCGCGGGTGATCGACCAGGAGACCCGCAATCTCGCGGAGGCGTTCGACCTGGTGACCGCCGACGGTTCGGTCATCAGCGCCGCCGCGACCATCGTGGCCGCCCGGCGCCGGTTCGTCGCTGGTACGGGCAAAGCCTTCGCCTATGCCTGCCTGCTCTCGGCCGACCTGTCCGCCGGCATGTCCAACGTGACCCTGGTGGACGGCACCGTGGTGCGCCCGCTGGACGTGCTGAGCGACGTGCGCGACACCGACGTGCTCGTGACGGTGTCGCTGCGCCGGTACCGGCGCGAGACGGTCCTGATCGCCGAGCAGTTCGCGCAGGCCGGCGGGACGGTCGTAGCGGTGACCGACGCGGCCGACGCCCCCGTGGCCGGCATCGCGGCCCAGGCCATCGTGGTGCCGACCGGCAGCGCGTCGTTCGCCGACTCGCCGACCGCGGTGGCCGCCGTCGTCCACCTGCTGGCCACGGTGACCACGGCCAGCGCGAAAGGAGCTCGGCGCCGCCTGGCCGAGCGCGACCGCCTCAGCCGCGAGCTCGATCTCTACTGGGAGGGCTGATTCTTGCTCGTCACCGACGCGTCGTTGCACGTCGTCCGGTTGCCCCTGGTCCACCGATTCCAGACCAGCTCACATGCCAAGGACTATCTCGAACACGTGCTGGTCCGCCTGGTCGACGAATCCGGCGCCGTCGGCTGGGGGGAGATCGCTTCGCCGTCACACCCCTACTACTCGTCGGAGACCGTGGACACCTGCCTGCTGATCGCCGAGCGGTACCTGTTGCCTGCGGTCATCGGCCAGCGGTGGGAGCACCCGGCGCAGGTGCCGGAGCTCTGGTCGAGGGTGCGCGGGCACCAGTTCGCCAAGGCCGGTGTGGACATGGCGGCGTGGGTGTTGTGGGCCGAGCACACGGGGGTCCCGCTGGCCAGCGCGCTGGGTGGTACCCGTGGCGAGGTCGTCGCCGGCGTGTCGCTGGGCATCGAGGCGAGCGTGGACGCGCTGCTCGACGAGGTCCGGCGCCAGGTCGAGGCCGGATACCCACGAGTGAAGCTGAAGATCGCGCCCGGGTGGGACGTGGAGCCGGTGCGTGCGGTCCGCGCCGAGTTCGGCGAGCTCTTGCTGCACGTGGACGCCAACGGCGCCTACGGCGAGGCCAGCGACGAGCTGCGCACGCTGCGCGCGCTCGACGAGTTCGGCCTGACGATGATCGAGCAGCCGTTCGCGCCCCGCAATCTGGTTGCGCACGCGGCGCTGCAGCGCGACATCGCGACACCGGTGTGCTTGGACGAGTCCATCGACACCGTCGACGACCTGCGTACCGCCATCGCGCTGGACGCCGGCCGGGTGGTCAACATCAAGGTGTCCAGGATGGGCGGGCTGGGCACCGCGGTCGCGGCCCACGATCTGGCCGCCGAGCACGGCCTCCCGGTGTGGTGCGGCGGCATGCACGAGTTCGGCATCGGGCGGGCCGCCAACGTCGCCTTGTCCAGCCTGCCCGGTTTCACGCTGCCGTCGGACGTGTCGGCCTCGGCGAAGTACTACGAACGTGACATCATCCGGCCACCGGTCGTTGCCGACGCCGGTGTCGTGACCGTGCCCACCGGCGCCGGTCTGGGCCACGACGTGGACGTCGAGTACTTGGCCAGCGCCACGATCAATCGCGTGACCGTCGGGAGCCAGTAGCCATGAGCACGCAACACACCCCCGAGCGGAGCCTGTCCGCCGTCGCCCCGAAGAAGCTCGTCGCTGTCGGCCTGCTGATCGCCTCGCTGATCACCGCGGTCGTGGTGAATCTCGCCACCGACGACCTGCAGCTGTGGGGTCTGCTGCCCATCGTCGTGTACGCCGTGCTGGTCCTGCTCGAGTTGGACGTCGTGCTGGCCACCGGCGCGGCGCTGATCGTCGGGCTGCTGCTCAACGGCGTCGGGCCGCTGGACTTCGGCACCATGATGGCCGAGTCGCTCGGCTCGTTCATCGCCGTCGTCGGCTTGATCATCATGCTCGGCGCCGGGCTGGGCCGCATCGCCGCCGACACCGGCGCGGCGCAGACGTTGGTGCGTGAACTGCTGCATCGCGTCGGCATCGACAGCCCGCTGCGGATCCAGGTCGGCATCATGCTCGCCTCGACGGTCCTGGTCGGCGCGCTGGGCACGCTCGCGGGCGCGAACGCGATCTTGGCGCCGATCGTCATCCCGGTCGCCGCGGCGGTCAGCCGGTCTCGGCCGTCGGTGGCGGCGATGCTGCACGCGGGCGGTGCGGCCGGGCTGATCATCGGCCCGTTCACCCCGCCGGTCGTCACGATCACCGGCGCCGCTGACATCAGCTATGTGCGCTACCTGCTCTCCGCCGGGTTGCCGATGGCCATCGTCACCTGGGGCGTGGGGTTCGCGATGGCCCGCTACATCCAGCGGCGCACCGCCGAGACCGAGCAGTACACCGCCGAACAGATCGCTGGCCTCGACAATCCGGCCGAGCCCACCGCCAGCGAACGGCGGGCGGCGTTCGCGTTCATCGGCACGCTGGTCGCGATGGCCGTGCTCGGCGTGATCCTCGAGGCGGGCTACGCCTACGCCATCGTCGTCATGCTGGTGACGGCCATCGTCACCGCCCTGGCTGGCGGGATGCGCCCGGCCGACGCGTTGAACTCCTTCTACGCGGGCGCGTCGTCGCTGCTGTGGCTGTTCTTCCTGTTCTGGCTGTTCAACCCGTTGCTGACGATGCTCGAGAACTCCGGCGCGTACGAGACCCTGCTCGACGCCCTGGAACCGGCCCTGGCCGACGCGGGTCCGTGGCCGTTCCTGATGCTGGCGCTGGTGGTCGGCTGGATCGGGGTCGCCGGGGCGGCTGTCGCGCAGGTGGTCCTGATCGACGAACTGTTGTGGCCGGTGGCCGCCAGCATCGGCGTCGCGCCCGGAGCGTGGAGCGCGGCGCTGCTCGGCGGCAGCCAGATCGACTGGTTCGGCCCGTTCCCGAACGCCGACATGATCGGCCAGATGGGCCTGGCCCGCTCGGCGAATCTGCGCATGATGCTGCTCAACGGGTGGGCGATCATGGGAGCCAACCTGGTGCTGTTCGCCGGGCTGTTCCTGATTCTGTGAGGCGGGTGGACGTGACGACGACATGGCCGCAGGACGTCGCCGACGGGCTGCGTGACGATCTGGCCCAGCTGGCCGACCGGAGCGCCGGTAACTGGGCGTTCAGCGTGCGCGAGTCCGGCCGTTCGGTCGTCGCGGTGCACGGCGACGTGGTGATGTCGGCGGCGAGCACCATCAAGGTGGCCCTGATGGCGCTGGTACTCGCCGACGTCGCGGCCGGAAAACGATCCCTGGACGAGCCGTGCCAGGTTCCGGACGATCGCGCCGGCGGCACCGGAGTGTTGGACGTACTTCCGTCAGTGCGCTCGATCCGGCTCGTCGAAACGCTGGAGCTGATGATCGGCGTCAGCGACAACACGGCGTCCAACATGATCATCGACATGCTGGGCCTCGACGATGCGCACGACCGGATCATCGCGCTCGGAGCGCGCTCGACCCGGCTGCGACGCCGGCTGATGGACACCGCCGCAGCGCTGGCCGGCCGCGACAACGTCACCACGGCCGACGACCAGGCGCTCGTGCTCGACTTGCTCGCCGGTCCCGGCCTGCTGCCCGAACCGCAACGCCGGCTCGCGCTCGACATCCTGGGCCGCCAGCAGTTCAACGACCGGTTGCCCGCGGCACTGGGAAGCGACGTGACGTGCCGGCACAAGACCGGGGAGCGGCCGGGGGTGCGCCATGATGTCGGCATCCTCGAGTTCGACGGCCGGCAGGTGATTCTGGCCGCGCTCGGCTCGCAGCTCAGCGATCCCACGTCGCAGGGCTCGGGCACCGGGCCGGCGGGGCAGATCATCGCGACCGCGGCGCGCCTCGTCGTCACGGCGGCGCGCGAGATTCCGCCAGGTGAGGGAGGAACATGAGCGAGCACGAGCTGGTCATTCGTGGCGGTGTCGTCGTGGACGGAACCGGCGGCGGGTCCATGCCGGCTGACGTCGCCGTCGACGGCGGGCGCATCACCACGATCGTGCCGCATCGCCGGGGCGTGGACCGCCCGGCCGGACACCGGGTGATCGACGCCGCCGGTCAGGTCATCGCACCCGGCTTCATCGATCTGCACTCGCATGCCGACTTCACCCTGCAGGGCTGGCCTGCGGCCACGACACAGATCCACCAGGGCGTCACGACGCTGTTGACCGGCAACTGCGGCTGGTCGCCGTTCCCGGTGGGCCGGCTCGACGAGCTGATCGCCGCGACGGCGTTCCTCGACCCCGAGCTGGCGTGGGCGTGGACCGACGCCGACGGGTTCGCCGCGGTGGTCGACGAAGTCCGCCCGGCGATCAACATCGCGCTGCAAGCCGGGCATTCGTCGCTGCGGCTGGCTGCGATGGGCGGCGACGAGCGCGCGGCCGGCGAGCCGGAGCTCGCCCGGATGACGGACCTGATCGACGAATCCGCGCGGGCCGGCGTGCACGGGTTCTCCACCGGCCTGATCTACGCACCGGGCACGTATGCCGATGCCGACGAGGTCCGTCGTCTGGTGGCCGCCGCGGCGGCACGCGGGCTGCTGTACTCCACGCACATCCGCAACGAGTCCGACCGGCTGGCCGAGGCTGTACGCGAGGCCATCGACGCCGCAGAGTCCGGCGGCGCCCGGCTGCAGATCTCACACCTCAAAGCGATGGGGCCGGCCCACCATGGTGACGTCTCGCACGCCCTCGAGCTGATCGACGATGCCGCCGCGCGAGGCTTGGACGTGGCCGCCGACGTGTACCCCTACACCGCGTCGAGCACGACGCTGACCGCCCGGCTGCCCACCTGGGCCATGGACGGCGGGGCGGCCGGCCTGCTGCGCCGCCTGGCCGACGCCGGCCAGCGCGACAAGCTGCTGCAGGAGCTGCGCGACAGCGCGGGCCCGGACGGTGCCGACGTCGTCCTGGCCGAGCTCGGGCCGGGCCGTTACGCCGACGCCGTGGGCACCAGCATCGCCGACGTCGCGCGCGCCGACGGCGTGGATGCCGCGGAAGCGGTGCTGCGCGTGCTCGAGTCGCACGACGCGTCGGTGGCCGTGGTCAACCACGGGATGAGCGAGGACGACGTCGTCACCGTCCTGCGCCACCCTCGTGTCGCGGTCGCCAGCGACGGCTGGGTGCTGCGCCCACACGGCACCGGGCGCCCGCACCCGCGCAGTTTCGGCACGTTCCCGCGCGTGCTCGGCCACTACGTGCGCGAGCTCGGCGTGCTGACCCTGCCTGAGGCCGTGCGCAAGATGACGTCGCTGCCGGCCTCGCGGCTGGGGCTGCGCGACCGCGGTGTCCTGGCCGCCGGCGCCGTGG
>JAJYTA010000185.1 GCA_021793295.1 Actinomycetes bacterium | reverse complement strand
GTAGTGATGGCCGAGGATGAACGCGCGCTCGCCCAGGGCAGCGCGGGCGCGCCGGGCGCGCTCGACGAGGTCCGGGTCGCTGGCCGCCGGGAGGTCGCCGGGACATTCGACACCGCGTTCACTGGCGGGGTCGGCGTTACGTCCGAGTAGCAACAACGGTAGGGGAGTGGCCGGTTCGCCCGCGGGCGCCCGACCGCTGTCAGTCACGGTCACGGCTGTTCAGCCCTTCATCCGGCGGCCGGGCCGGCGACGTCGTCGTCGCAGCGCAGCCGCATCGATTCGGCGTCATGTACAACACGCGCTCCACCGCTGATCGTCCCACGACGTTCACCCGAACGACACGGAGGGCACATAGGGCGCGGGTGGGCGCATGTGCCGCAGGGCGATGTATCCGTCCTGGTAGACGCCGAGTCCAGCGGCCATGCCCACGTCCACGGCCCATTCCTGGCCGGATGTGAGATACCGCACGCTGACCTCGTTACCCGGAGGTATCAAGGCCAACGCCGACCACAGCAGTCGCTGGGCCACCGCGCGGCTCGTCGCGGCGAGCACGGTGACGGTGTCGGTGCCGACGTAGACGTATCCGGAGCCGGTGAACAGGTCGCAGACGAGCAGGTGGCCGTCGCGACCCAGCATGGCGTGGTCGCCGCGGTGGGTGGCGCCCCGAACCTGCCGGTCGACGGAGTCCACGAGATCCAGATCGGCCGCCGTACCCGTGCGGACACCGTCGACGACCGGAAGCTCGGCACGGTCGACGACGCCGCGAAGCCGCATGGTGGGGTGCAGGGTGAACCCGGCTCGACGGTACCGGCGTAGCGCGCCGGGGTGGGGCAGGGCACAGATCATCCCGCGCAGGCAGCCCGCGCCGTAGCCGATCGCGGCGTCGAGCAGTGCCCGGCCGAGCCCGCGGTTCTGACCGGCCGGGTCCACGGCGAAGGTGGACAGGATCCACAGCAGGTCGCGACGCGCCGACGCCGCGACCCCCGCGAGTCGTCCGGCGTCGTCGTCAGCCACCCAGCACCCGGCCGCGTCGACGGCGAGTAGATGGTCGATGCGCTCGATCCAGCGTCGCGCCGCGGCCGGCGAGCGCGCAGACCACGTCTGGTCGTCACCGGACCACGTGAAGGCCCGAGCCGTCAGGCGCTCGGCCGCGCCCAGGTCGGTCGTCTTCATGGGCCGGACGCGCATGGGGCACACTCTGCCTCATGCGCATCCTCGTCGCACCGGACAAATTCGCCGGCACGCTCACCGCCGTCGAAGCCGCTGACGCCATCGCCGAGGGGTGGACTCGCACCGCTCCCGACGACGACGTCGTCACCGTGCCGATGGCCGATGGCGGGCCTGGGTTCGTCGACGTGCTGCACTCGTGCCTGGGTGGTGACTTGCTCGCGGTGACGGTGCACGGACCGTTGGGAACCGAAGTCCCCGCCACGTTCCTCCTCGCCGGCGACACCGCTTACATCGAGTCGGCGCAGGCCTGCGGTCTGGCGTTGTTGCCGCACGGGCCGGACGGGCGCGACCCGGAACCCGGGGCGGCCGAGCGCGCCTCGACGTTCGGCGTCGGCGAGTTGGTGAGGCATGCCATCGAAGCTGGAGCGCGGCGCATCGTCGTCGGGCTCGGCGGCTCGGGGACGAACGACGCGGGAGCGGGCATGCTCGCCGCCCTCGGCGCGACCGCCCACCCCAGTGACGCGCTCACCGGTGGTCCGCGCGGCCTGGCCACGCTCACCGCGCTCGATCTCGAGCCGGCTCGGGCCCGCGCCCGCGGTGTGGAGCTGATAGCGGCCTCCGACGTGGACAACCCGCTGCTCGGCCTGCGCGGGGCCACCAACGTCTTCGGGGCGCAGAAGGGAATCGTCTCCGACGACGCCAAGCTCGCCGCCGACGGCGCTCTGGCCCGGTTCAGCGATCTGGCCGACCGGCCACTGGCCGACGAGAAGGGCTCCGGGGCCGCCGGCGGGCTGGGGTACGCGCTGTTGCTGCTCGGCGGCCGGCGCGAGGAGGGGTTCGCGACCGTGGCCGAGGCGGTCGATCTCGCCGACCTCGTCGCCGGAGTCGACTTGGTCGTCACCGGCGAAGGCAAGCTGGATTGGCAGTCGATGAGCGGCAAGGTGGTCTCCGGGGTGGCCGCGCTGGCCGGCCCGGCGCTACGCCCGTGCATCGTGATGGCCGGCGCTGTTCAGGTCGGCAATCGCGAACTTCGGGCGAACGGGATCGAAGCCGCCTATTCCATGGTCGACATGGTCGGGACCAGCGAATCGTTCGCCTATCCGCGCCGCAGTCTCGCAGCGGTGGCCGAGCGGGTGGCCAAGACCTGGAGCCGCTGAGGCCGGCGCAGCTGCCGAGGCGGCTGGGAGCCGCGGCGAACGTGTGCAACCATGGACACAGGGAACGAGGAATGATGTTCGCCGGGCGTGCGTTGTACGCCCCAGGACGTAGTCGACACTCGTCAGGAGAACAACGATGACGGTTCAGGAACAGGCGACCGATGGCGTCGTCCTCACCGAGGGGGCAGCGGTCAAGGTCAAGAGCCTGCTCGACCAAGAGGGCCGTGACGACCTCCAGTTGCGCATCGCCGTGCAACCGGGCGGCTGTTCCGGTCTGCGGTACCAGCTCTTCTTCGACGAGCGGTCTCTCGACGGCGACATCGTCAAGGACTTCGGCGGGGTCAACGTCGTGGTCGACCGGATGAGCGCGCCCTATCTCGGCGGCGCGACCATCGACTTCGTCGACAGCATCGAGAAGCAGGGGTTCACCATCGACAACCCCAACGCCGGTGGCTCCTGCGCTTGCGGAGACTCTTTCCACTGAGCCGTTCGTCACTCGCCGCTGATCATGGATCATCCATGATCAGCGGCGTTTGCACGTTCTGGGGCCGGTCCGGCGGTCACGTCAACCGCCGGACGAGGTACACCGCGACGCCGTCGGGCGCGGTCGCGGTGCCGGCGTGCTCGTGTCCGCGCATGCGGCACCATGCCGGCACGTCGGAGGCCGCGGCGGGGTCGTCGGCGGCGACGGCGATGACGGCGCCCACACCGACGTCACCGATGCGGCGAGCCAGTTCGATCACCGGCAACGGACAGCGCGTGCCTCGGCAATCCAGCGTCAGCTCGGCGGTCGTGTCGTTCACGACATACCTGCCTGCTCGCGAAGACGGGTGATGACGTCGGCGAGCACGCTGATGAATCGCTCCACGTCGTCGTGGGTCACCTCGGCGCCCAGCGAGACCCGCACGTTGCCGTGTGTCAGCGCCCCCATCGCGGCGAGGACGTGACTGGGCTGCAGCGTGCTCGACGTGCACGAAGAGCCGCTCGACACCGCGAATCCGGCTCGATCGAGCTCGGTGACCAGTGCTTCGCCGTCCACGTACAGGCACGAGAACGTCACCAGGTGCGGCAGCCGGCGGGTGGGGTGCCCGACGACGTCGACATCGTCGATCACCTGCGGAACGCGGGTTCGGATGTGCTCGACCAACGGCCAGTGCCGCTCGGCCAGGCCGGCCGCCTCCTCGTGCCGGGCGCGCAGGGCAGCCGCGGCCGCGAGAACGCCCGGCACGTTCTCGAACCCCGGCACCCGCCCGTCGCCACGTTCGTCGTCCGGCCACGGTGAGCGCCAGCGCACGCCTCGCCGTACAGCCAGCACGCCCACCCCGCCCGGACCACCCCACTTGTGCGCGCTGGCGGCCAGGATCGACCAATGCGCCGGTAGACCGACGCGGCCGACGGCCTGGGCGGCGTCGGTGAGCACCGGCACGTCGTGCTCGGCACAGGCCGCCGCGACGTCGTCGACCGGCTGGACGGTGCCCACTTCGTGGTTGGCCGCCTGCAGACAGGCCAGGGCCGTCTGCGGGCCGACGGCGGCGGCGAACTCGTCGGGATCGACGAGGCCGGCAGCGTCGACGCCGACGTGCCGGACGACGGCTCCGCGCGATTCGAGGCGGGTGGCGCAGGCCAGCACCGACGAGTGCTCGACGGCGGAGACCGCGAGCTCGGTGCGGTCGCGCTCACGTGCCTCGAACCGGCCGAGAATCCCCAGCTGAACCGCCTGGGTGCCGTTCGGTGTGAACGACACCTCGTCGGGTCGGCAGCCGAGCACCGCGGCGACCACCTCGCGGGCGTTGTCGAGCAGCATCCGCGCGCGCCGGCCACTGCGGTACAGCCGGGCCGGATCGGCCCAGCCTTCGTCGTAGGCGTTGAGCAGAACCTCCCGGGCGGCAGGATGCAGCGGCTCGCCCGATGCGACGTCGAAATACCCGGACACAGCGTTGGCGGCCGGCTGGTGTGGATGGGTAGGCACACCACCTGTGCGCATCGTCGAACCTCCCGGTCTGTTGCCGTACACCTACCGCTAAAGTGGTGCGCGACAGAGAAGAGTCTGCCCTCGAATGCGATCCGGTGGCGAGTCGCCGGTCCTCGGGGCTTGCGGTCATAGGGAAGGGCGCGTCGTGGGTCAGTCTGGCAGGGTTCGCCCGGCACGTCGCCGGGTCACGGCTGCCGCCGGCGTCGGTGCCGTCATGGCACTGACAGGATGCTCGACCGAGTCGAGCTCGCAATGGGCGCGTCTCGGATTACCTGAGGCCGCCACCGAAGAGGCACCGCTGATCGGCAATCTCTGGATCGGCGCGTGGATCGCGGCGTTCGGCGTCGGTGTGCTGGTCTGGGGCTTGATCATCTGGGCCGTTGTGGCCTACCGGAAGCGCAACGACGACCTGCCGCGTCAGACCCGGTTCAACATGCCGATCGAGTTCCTGTACACGGTCACACCGCTGGTGGTCATCGCCGCGCTGTTCTACTACACCGTCGATCACCAGGAACAGATCGTCGACACCTCGGCGGAGCCGGACCTGACGGTCAACGTCGTCGGCCAGCAGTGGTCGTGGACGTTCAACTACATCGACGAAGACGTGCACGAGGTCGGCACCACCACCGAGCAGCCCACGCTGTACCTCCCGGTCGGCCAAACCGTGCGCTTCGAGCTGACCTCGCCGGACGTCGTGCACTCTTTCTGGGTTCCGTCGTTCTACATGAAGATGGACGTCGTGCCGGGCCACCCGAACTCCTTCCAGGTGACCCCCGACCGCGAGGGCACGTACGCGGGTAAGTGCGCCGAATTGTGCGGCGCGTACCACTCGTCCATGGTGTTCGACGTGGAGGTAGTGTCGGAAGAGGAGTTCGACGAACAGATGGATGCCCTACGTGACGCAGGGCAAACGGGTCTGATCGAGGTACCCCTGCGCGGTACGTACTCCGAGGACCAGGCGGGGAGCAGCCAGTGACCACGTACGTCGAGCGGACTGCGGTGACCGGCGGCGAGTCGGCGGTGCGTCCGAAGCGAAAAGGCAATGTCGCCGTGCGGTGGATGTCGTCCACCGACCACAAGGTCATCGGCTATATGTACCTCATCGCCTCGTTCGGGTTCTTCCTGTTCGCAGGCGTGATGGCGCTGCTCATCCGGGCCGAGCTGTTCGAGCCCGGCCGGCAGTTCGTGAGCGACGGGTTCTACAACCAGTTGTTCACGATGCACGGCACGATCATGCTGCTGTTGTTCGCCACCCCGCTGTTCATCGGGTTCGGCAACGTGATCGTTCCGCTGCAGATCGGTGCGCCCGACGTCGCGTTCCCGCGGCTGAACATGTTCAGCTTCTACTTGTTCGTCATCGGCGGGCTGATCGTGTGTGCCGGGTTCATCACCCCGGGCGGCGCGGCGGACTTCGGCTGGTTCGCCTACGCTCCGCTGCACAATCCGATCTACAGCCCCAACGTCGGCGGCGACCTCTGGGTCGCGGGCCTGTCCATGAGCGGGTTCAGCACGATCTTCGGTGGCGTCAACTTCATCACCACCATCGTCACCATGCGCGCCCCGGGCATGACGATGTTCCGGATGCCGATCTTCACGTGGAACGTGCTCGTGACCAGCATCATGGTGCTGATGGCGTTCCCGCCGCTGGCTGCCTCGCTGTTCGGGATGTTCTCCGACCGCATCCTCGGTTCGCACCTGTTCGACCCGTCCACCGGCGGGGCGATTCTGTGGCAGCACCTGTTCTGGTTCTTCGGCCATCCCGAGGTCTACATCATCGCCTTGCCGTTCTTCGGCATCATCACCGAGGTCATTCCGGTGTTCAGCCGAAAACCGCTGTTCGGCTACAAGGGCCTGGTGTTCGCCACGCTCGCCATCGCGGCGCTGTCGATCTCGGTGTGGGCCCACCACATGTACGTCACCGGCGCGGTGAGCCTGCCGTTCTTCGCGGCCACCACGATGCTGATCGCCATCCCGACAGGCCTGAAGTTCTTCGCGTGGATCGGGACCATGTGGCGGGGGTCCATCACGTTCGAGACGCCGATGCTGTTCGCGCTCGGGTTCCTGGTGACGTTCTTGTTCGGTGGGCTGACCGGCATCATCCTGGCCTCGCCACCGCTGGACTTCCAGGTCTCCGACACGTACTTCGTCGTCGCGCACTTCCACTACGTGGTGTTCGGCACCGTCGTGTTCGCCATGTTCTCCGGCTTCTACTTCTGGTGGCCGAAGTTCACCGGCAAGATGCTGAACGAACGCCTCGGCAAGATCCACTTCTGGATGTTGTTCTTCGGCTTCCACGGCACGTTCCTCGTCCAGCACTGGCTGGGAGTCGAGGGCATGCCACGCCGGTACTCGAACTACTTCCCAGAAGACGGCTTCACCCTGCTCAACCAGGTTTCCACGGTGAGCTCCTTCCTGTTGGCGGCCTCGACGCTGCCGTTCCTGTGGAACGTGTGGCAGACCAGGCTGGCGCCCAAGGTGGGTGTCGACGACCCCTGGGGCTTCGGAGCCTCGCTCGAATGGGCCACGTCCAGCCCGCCACCGCGGCACAACTTCACGTCGTTGCCACGGGTGCGTAGCGAGCGTCCTGCCGTCGACCTGAAGTACCCCGAGGTGGCTGCCGTCTCCCATGGCAAGCCGGACAACGCCGGGCCGCTGACCGAGGCGCTCGGCCCCGCTGATGTGGAAGGTGGCCAGAAGTGAGGATCGAAGCAGCGATCTTCGTGCTCGTGACGATCTTCTTCGCGATCGTCACGCCGGTCTACTGGTTCATGTCCGAGGATCCCACCGGTACGACCGCGCTGACGTTGACCTTCGGGCTCGGCGCCATGATCGCGTTCTACTTCACGCTGGTCTCTCGCCGCATCCAGCCCCGCCCTGAGGACCGTCCCGACGGTGAAGTCGAGGAACTCGCCGGCGAGTACGGCTTCTTCAGCCCACACTCGTGGTGGCCACTGGCCGCGGCATCGGCGATCGGCGTCATGTTCCTGGGCTTGGTCTTCGCCTGGTTCATCTTCATCATCGGACTGTGCCTGATTGCGATATCGGCCGTGGGCTGGGTCTACGAGTACTACCGGGGCGAGTTCGCGCACTGACTCCGGCGTTGTCCCCAAGCGCCGAGGGCTGCGGGGGGATAGCGCCGCCAGCGCGCACATGTGAACGGCTCAGGCGGCTGACTCCGTAGCCGACAGAACACGACGCGGGATCCATCAAGCGGCCCGGCGCGGGACACCGTGCCGGGCCGCGACGCGTGT
>JAJYTA010000184.1 GCA_021793295.1 Actinomycetes bacterium | reverse complement strand
CGCCCTAGCGGGGTCAGTCGCCGCTCTGCAGGATCGCCAACAGACGCAGCATCTCGATGTAGAGCCAGACCAGCGTGACGGTCAGGCCGAAGGCCGCGGTCCAGGCGAACTTCGCAGGCAGGCCAGCCTTGACGCCCTGCTCGACGAAGTCGAAGTCCAGGATCAGCATGACCGCTGCCAGGCCGATGGCGAACAGCCCGATGGCGATACCCAACCATCCGTCGCGGAACCCGAACGGGCTGTCGGACCAGCCGAAGACCTGAGCGAGCAGATTGACCAGGCAGAACACCGCATAGCCACCGAGCGCGATCAGTGCTCCGCGGCGGAACTTCGGCGTGACGCGGACCTTGCCGCTGCGGTAGGCGAACAGAGCCACCGCGAACACACCGAGCGTGCCCAGGATGGCCTGCGCGACGATGCCGTTCAGCGACGACCCGCCGATCTGCATGTTCTCGAACATCCAGCTGATGCCGCCGACGAAGAGGCCCTCGAAGGCCGCGTAGGCGAGAATCAGCGCCGGGCTCGGGTTGCGCTTGAACGCGTTGACCAGACCGAGGACCAGGCCGACCACCAGGCCGACCAGCGCGAACTGCGGGTTCAGCCAGCCGACGACAGCGCCCGCGAGCAGCACACCCAGGGTGATACCGGTCTTGACGACCACGTCGTCATACGTCATCCGCCCGGTCTGGGTGGCCGTGGCCGAAGGGGCGGCGTACATCTCCTGAAGTTCTTCAGCGCTCGGTGCAGCGATGTCGGCCGCCTGCCGACCGTTGAAGCCGGCGGCGCGTCGGAAGGCCGGGTTACTGCTCTGCATCGCACTCCTCCAACGCCCATTGCTGGGCGGGTTCGGTCACTTGCGTCAAGTGTACTGATCACCGGGTCGACCGGCGACATTGGCCCGAGGCCGCGTCCGGCTCACTCAGCGTCCAACCATGATCACCCGGCCGCCCGACCATGATCACCTGGGCAATGACCTGCGATTCGCTCGACACGCGCAGATCAGCGTACTCGGCTAACCTGTCCCGGTCCCTCAGAGGCACGAAATGAAAGGTCAATATCGATGTCGAATCCGGGTTCGCCGCCTGGGCCGTCGTCCCCTCCTCCCCCGCCACCGTCCGGGGCCGAGCCAGCCACGGCTGAGCAGCCTCCCCGGCGCCGGCGGGCTCTCACGGTCGGGATCCTGGCCGCGGTGGCCGTTCTGCTGGTTCCGGGTGCGGTGTTCGCCTGGCGTGCCCTCGACGGAGGCGGCCCGCAGCCGCACGACGTGTTGCCCGCCGACTCCATCGGCTACGTCCGTATCGACATGGACCCGTCGGCAGCGCAGAAGGTCGAGGCGTTCCGTTTCCTCCGGAAGTTCCCGGGTTTCAAAGAGGCCACCGGCATCACCGACGAGGACGACGATCTGCGCGAGCTGTTCATCGACGAGTTCAGCGACGCGAAGGGCTGTGACCTCGACTTCGCCGAAGACGTCGAGCCGTGGCTCGGCCACCGGGTGGGCGCAGCGGCTCTTCCGCCGTCCGACGACGGCGGCACGCCCGGGTTCGCGCTGGCCCTTCAGGCCGACGACGAGGACGCCGCGCGCGAGACGTTCGAGACGGCGCAGGAATGCGGCGGCGACGAGGCGAGCATCGGACTCTCCTACGCCGACGGCTACTTGATCATCACCGACACGCAGGAGAACGCAGACGCGTACGTCGAGTCCGCGCAGGAGTCGTCGCTGGCCGACAACGAGGACTTCGCTGAGACCATGGACCTGCTCGGCGACCCCGGTGTCGTCTCCTTCTGGGTCTCGGGCACGGGGATGCTCGACGTGTTCGGCGAGGCACTGGAGAACACCGAGCCGCTTCCGGGTGACGAGTCCCTGCCGGGGATGGAAGAGTCTCGCGAGTTGCTCGAGGGCAGTTACCAGAGCTTCGCCGCCACGTTCCGCTTCGACGACAGCTACGCCGAGATCGCCGCCGTGACCACCGGCGACATCTACAAGGACATGGGCACCGGCGGCGTCCAGGCCGACGTGCCCGACGACACCAGCCTCCTGATGGGCATGGCCGGTGGTGGCGACGCGCTGCTGGACAACTGGGATGAGATTCTCGAGTCGTACCCCGACGCCACGGAGCAGATCGACGCGCTCGAGGCTCAGACGGGTTTCACGTTGCCCGACGACCTGGCCACGCTGCTCGGCGACAGCCTTCTCGTCGCGTTGGACGGCAACGGCCTCGACGTGCCGGCCGTGTTCATGGGTGACTTCTCATCGCTGAACGCCGGGGTCAAGGTCGCCACGGATGCCGGCGCATTCAGCGAGATCTGGGCGCAGATCCAGGACATGGCCGCGCAGGCCGGAGAGTCACTGGACGGTGTCCCGGTCCACGAAACCGACGACGGCTACATCGTCGCCTCCAACGACGAGTACGCCGCCACCCTCGGCGAGGGCGGAGCGCTCGCCGACGCCGACGTCTACACGACTGCGGTGCGCGACGCCGCCGACGCCGACGCCGTGTTCTTCGTCAACTTCGATTCGTTCGAGGACGCCGTACTCGACACCCTCGGCGAGCAGGGAATCGGCGAGGACACGCTCGAGTCGATCCGGACGCTGCAGGCGCTCGGCGTGTCCGCGCGTAGCCACGACGGCTATGCCGAGATGACGATGCGCCTCACCGCAGACTGACGGCACGGCACGAGCCACCGATGGCAGGTTGGTTTCGGGCGTGACAGCGCCTGAACCAACCTGCCATCGTTCGTTTTCAGCCGACTCGCCAGGCGCGGTCGATGCGTTGGGTCATGGCGTTGCCGTCGTCGTCGGTGACGGTGACGCGGACGGTGGCGAATCCCGCTTCGGCCGTGGCGGGCACGGTGGCCTCGAACCGGTCGTCGCCGTCGGCCTCGACCGCCGTGGCGGTCCAGCTTGCGCCGTCGTCGAACGACACCTCCACGGTGACGTCGAACCCGCCCGGCCCCGCGGCGCCCGGCTGATACTCCGGTCGCACGATCAACGGATACGGCGAACCGACCGGCATCTGGTTCCGCTCACCGGCGGCCAGTTCGTAGGTGGCCTGCACCAGGGGCAGCACGACCCGCTCCTCGTCAGGGCGCTGGGAGGTGAACCGCCATGTCGTCTCGGTGGCCACCGACGTCGATCGCCAGGTCCCCGAACCGCTGTCGACACGCAGGTTCAGCTCGTATTCCGCTGCCTCGGGTGCGACGGTGAACTGCGCTTCGGGCCACGTCGACGTGCCCACCACCTCACCGTCGCGGCGCAGCGTCAGCTCGGAGGCGTCGCCCAGCTGCTCCTGGATGGTTCCGGCCAACGTGCCGGCACCGTAGCGATAATGCGGCATGAGCACGCGGATCACGTCGCGGAACCGCGCGAGCGGTGAGCCGAGCTCGTCCAGCCCGTTGGTCACCGGTACCCCGGGCGCCACGAGCGGCCCCCACCACACCTGGTCGTAGGTCTGGCCGGGCACGTAGGTCTCGATGGCCGTCTCGGTCCAGTACATGTTGAGGAACTCGCCGTGCGGCTGGCCGAATCGCTGCCACTCGACGCCGTCGGTGCTGACGTACTCGGTCCGCTCGACCGGACCGTTGCGGACCGAGCCCAACGCGGTCCCCAGCACGACGCCGTCGACGAACGGGATCCAGGACTCCCTGCGGCCCTGGTCCGGTGAGTCGTCGCGATAGTCCGACCGCACCGTGGCCAGTGGTTCGTCGGCCACGTCGTACGTGGTGCCCGACGGGATGCCGCCGGCCTCGGTGAAGACGAGCTCGTAGGCGTAGGTCGAGTCGTGGATGGCGTCGACGTCCAGCCGCGGATCCGGGTCGGCAGCGATGGCGTCCCGCAAGATCTTTCCGGCCCGCTGCTGCATCGTGTAGGTCGGGAACTCTTCTGGCCAGATGCTCGTCGCCCAAGGTCCGGGCCGGTTGTTGATCACCAGGAGAAACTCCGCGCCGGCGGCTTCTGCCGCCACGGCCTGCTCGCTGACATCACCATCCGGCCGGGTGGCCACGGCGATCTTGCCTTCGACGTCGGCCGCGGCGAACTCCTCCGGTGTTCCCGTACCGACATCGACGACCGGCAGTTCGCCGTTGCCGACGTACGGGTGATCCATCGACGCCAGTTGCGGCAACATGTCCGGGTCGTCGAAGAGGTCGAGGGTGAGCAGCGGCTCCGCCAGCTGCCAGGTCGTCCAGACGTCGAAGTCTCCGGTCTCGGCCGGGTCGCCGGGGATGGTGTAGATCTTCTCGCCGGTTCTCGCGCTCCACAACAACGACGTCATGGCGGCATCGCCGATGCTGCGGCGCCAGATGACGTGAACATTGTCGAGCTGCGCCGGGCGTGGTGTGTCGACGGCGAGCTGTTCACCGCCGCGGGCGTCGTAACTGAGATGCACGTCGCCCTCCACGGTGACCTGCGTGTCACCGGTGACGGTCACCGAGGCCGGATGGGTGCCGTCGCCGGCGGTCTCGATGGCGGCGACGACGGTGTAGTCGCCGGCCGGCAGGTCCACGGTCCCCGAGCCGTCGAGCAGGAAGGTCCGGTGTTCCTCCCAAGTGTCGATGTTCAGCAGATCGACCGGTCCGGTGGCCGGCCCGCCGTGGCGATCGATCGCCTCCAGGGTCACGGTGTGGCTCGGCGGGACGATCGAGAACGACGTGGCGGTGTGGACCGGCGTCTGCCGACCGCGGACGTCCACCGCCGTGATGTGTCCCTCGTAGGTTCCCGCTTCCGCCCGGTTCGGGGTGAGCAAGACCGTCGTGGTGGCCTCGCCGCCGGCCGGGATGGACAGCGCCGACCGGCTCAACCGCAGTGCGGGGCGCCGGGCGCCGCCGGGCCCGGTGTGATCGACGTCCGCGGACAGCCGCAACGTCACTCGCTGGTCGGTCGGGTTGTGGTACGTCAGCTCGGCGGTGACGGCTTCGGCGTCGTGGTCGACGCTCCCGAGGTACAGGACTCCGTGGTCGACGCCGACGGTGTCGCCGACGGCGGCCGCGACGTCCAGCCGGCCGGCGCCCTGGAAGGTGACCGGCTCGTTGTCCAGCGGGGTGGCTGCTGACACCAGCCGCCCCTTCAGTTCCTCAGCGCCCCAGTCCGGGTGCTGCTGAGCCAGGATCGCCGCAGCCCCAGCCACGTGCGGCGTGGCCATCGACGTACCGTTCAACGCCGTGTAATGCTCATCGAGCAGATTCCCCAGCGACGTCCCCGCCGCCCGCGCCGCCACGATCCCCACACCCGGCGCCACGATCTCCGGCTTGATCGCACCGTCCCCGAAACGCGGACCGCGCGAGGAGAACCACGCCGCTTGATCCGCCTTGTCCACTGCGCCCACCGTCAACGCCGCATCGGCAGCTCCCGGCGATGTCACCGTCGACGGCGCCGGTCCGGTGTTGCCCGCGGCCACCACGAACAACGCGTCCGACGACTCGGTCAACTGGTTCACCGCCAGGCTCAACGGGTCGGATCCGTCGCTGGCGAAGTCCGTCCCCAAGCTCAGGTTGACCACGTCGGCGCCCTGATCCACCGCCCACTGCATTCCGGCGATGATCTCCGACTCGAACCCGGAGCCGGAGTCGTCGAGCACCTTGCCGATCAACAGCTTGGAGCCCGGCGCCACCCCGCGATACGTCCCGTCGGAGGCCGCACCAGAACCCGCCACCGTCGCCGCGACATGAGTCCCGTGCCCGTTACCGTCGACCGCCGACTTCTCCGCGCTGAAGTTCGCACTGGCCACCACCCGGTCCTGCAGATCCGGGTGCGACGGGTCGTAGCCGGAGTCCAGCACCGCCACCGACACGCCGGAGCCATCGAGGCCCTCCGCCCACGCCGCCGGCGCACCAACCTGCGCCACGCTCTCGTCCAACGCCGCGTGCACCACGCCGTCCAGCCACACCGAGTTGGCACCGGCCAGCGTTGCGCGCGGGGTGGCGTCGTCGGCCAGCGGCGACGCGCCACGCAACGACTCCCACACCGACCGCACGGCATCCTTCGCCGCCGTCATCGACACCGCACCGATACTGCCCAGCCGACGCCCGACTTCAGCCCCGGACGGCGCCGAGAACGTCGTAACCCCCTCCGGCACCGACACCACCAACGGCAGTTTCGGCGCCGCCGCATCGTGGAGCCCTTGCCGCACCAGCGCGGTCACGTCGAACAACCGCTCGTCCACCACGCCAGCAGCCAGATACTCCGACACCTCAGCCGGCACCACGTGCACATGACCATCGCGCTCGAAGATCTGCGGATCACGCCCCGAACCGTCCGCCGGGGCGTCCTCGAGCGATGCCGCCTGCCGCCCATCGGCCGCCACATGCAACACCACGACATCACCGGTCAACAACGTCACCCGGTAAGTTCCGGGGGCCGGCGCCGACGTATCGGACGGCGGCCGCTCCGGCTCGGCGGCCGGAAGACGCGCGCCGGGACGGGCACCACCCGCAGCCGACGACGGCGGGCTCACCGCCAGCGCCAGCAGCACGGCAACTGCGGCGACGATGGCCGCGACCGCGCGCGGGCCGAAATGACGGGAAACCTGGCGATGATGGGGCAGGGCGCGCATGATGTCCTCCGACGGCAGCGAAGCAGTCACGTGCTTGCGCCGACCACCCTGGCCCCCGCGACACAGACCTAGCGAGTGTGCGATTCACCCATTTTTCGCCGAATGATCATGTTCACTACGCAATTCCCTGCCGCACCACCCATCCACCCCTGGTGGTGCGACACAAACCCTCGTGGTGCATCAACCGAACGCCCGCGCCACCGTGGCGTCGAACCGTCAAAGCGGCTCCCAACGCGCACCGGCCTCATCCCCCTGCTCCGGCGCCGGATCGGTCTCCGGCGCCGCGGCAGGATCGTCAGCCTCGCCGGCGACCGGCGTCTCCTCCGCAGCACGAGACGGCTCCTCCGACAGTTCTTCCTTGTCCATGACCGCCCACCCTGCACCGGGCACGACACGCATCGCGAGTGGGCAGATCACCCATAGTTCTCAGCATCAGCACCGCCGCCCACGGTGTGGCGCGTTGGTTTCAGCCGATCCGCCACTCCCGGGCTCGTCCACCACGCCAGCAGGTCGAATGATCACGTTCACTCCGCAAATCCCTGCGCATCGGTGAGCGCCACCGCCAGCGCTGTCCGCGACGTCACGCCGAGCTTTCGCATCGCCGCGCTCAAGTGCCGGTCGACCGTGCGCGTGGACAGGAACAGCGCCTCAGCGGTTTGCCGGTTCGTCAACCCACGCGCGACGTAGGCGGCCACTTCCTGCTCCCGAGGTGACAACCGATCGCCGTAGCCGCGACGTCCACCTCGCCACGTACGCCTGACCTCGACCCCGTGCCGGCGCAGCAGGTGCGCCACCCGGTCGGCATCCCACCGCGCGCCGAGATCGTGCAGGCGCTCCTGCACGGTGGTGAGGATCGGCAATGCTTCGCCCGCCCGGTCAGCACCCAGCAACGCCCGGCCCTGACGTTCGACGGCGAGGAGCTCGGCGTAGGGCCGGGGCAGTTCGCTCCATGCCCGCGCGGCGTGGGCGAACTCGTCCGCCGCGGCGCGATGGCGCCCGCGCGCTTCGGCGACGATCGCGGCGCTGACCTGCCATGCGGCCCGCGGACCGGGGGCGTCGACGCCGTCCAGTCCGGCGGCGAATCGGTCGACGA
>JAJYTA010000183.1 GCA_021793295.1 Actinomycetes bacterium | reverse complement strand
TTCTTGATGTCGAGGTTGATCGCGAGACCCGTCGAGGTCAGCCCGGTCAGGATCGCCGTCATCACCAGGATGCCGGGGAAGACGTACTGCAGGTACTCCTGAGTCGAGCCGGCGACGGCGCCGCCGAACAGGTAGACGAACAGCAGTAAGAAGATGACCGGCAACAAGATGGCGTCCATGAACAATCCGGGGTTGCGCCGCACCTTGGTCAGGCTGCGCCCGGCCAGGGCGAGGCTGTGGCGGGCCAAGGCGTGCGGGCGGCTCACCGGCTGCTGTGTCGCCGCCGTGTGCTCGGTGGTGGTCAACGCGTCGGTCATGCTGCGTCCTCCTGGTCCTGGGGCTGGTCGTCGGTGTGCCGGCCGGTGAGGGCGAAGAACGCCTCGTCGAGGCTGGGCAGGCGCAGGGACAGTTCGGTGATGCCGATGCCGGCTTCGTCCAGGCGGCGCACGGCGGCGATCAGTGCTGCGTCGCCGTCGGCCGGCACGGTGAGCACGTCGCGGCGGGTGGTGTCGGGCGTGCGGCCCGTCACGGCTTCCAGGATTCCGGCCACTTCGGCGAAGCGGTCCGGATCGGTGGGAGATACGACGAGGGTCTGCCCGCCCACGATCCGCTTGAGCTCCGGCGGAGGCCCGGAGGCGATCAGCCGGCCGTGATCGATGACGGCGATGTGGTCGGCCAAGGCGTCGGCCTCCTCCATGTACTGCGTGGTGAGCAGGACCGCGCCGCCGTCGTCGGTCATCGACCGGATCATCCGCCAGACCTCGTCGCGCTTGCCCGGGTCGAGTCCGGTCGTCGGTTCGTCGAGGTAGACCACGCTCGGTCGGGCGATCAGGCTCGCTGCCAGGTCGAGGCGGCGACGCATCCCGCCGGAGTACGTCGACACTCGCCGCCCAGCGGCGTCGGTCAACTCGAACCGGGCGAGCAGCTCGTCGGCGCGCGCCTTCGCCTGCGGCCCGCGCAGATCGAGCAGCCGGCCGAACAGGACGAGGTTCTCCCGGCCGGTCAGGTCTTCGTCCACCGAGGCGTACTGCCCGGTCAGCCCTATTCGTCGGCGTACCTGATCAGCCTGCTTGACGACGTCGAGGCCGTGCACGCTCGCCGTTCCCTCGTCCGGGCGGAGCAACGTGGCCAGGATCCGCACGGCCGTCGTCTTGCCCGCGCCGTTCGGCCCGAGGACCGCGAGGACGGTGCCCGGCTCGGCCGCCAGGTCGATACCGTCCAGCGCGGTCGTCTTCCCGAACCGCTTGACCAGGCCTTCTGTTCGGAATGCAAAGCTCATGTCCCGGAGCCTGCCGAACCGTCCTGGCAGATCTCGCACAGCGCACGCACAGTGCATGCACAGGGGCGGCACGGAAGCGCGCCATAGGCGCGACGGTAAGCGCTTGCCGCCGCGCCGCTCGTCTGTTTGACTGACGCCTCGTCAGGTCTAGACCTTTTCGAGGGGCACCCATGGATCTCTCCCGCCGTCGCTTGTTGTCGCTCCTGTCTGCCGCCGGGGTCCTGCCCGTCCTGGCGCCCCGCCTCGCCGGCGCGGCCGCCGCCACCGACGCCGACCGCGTGCTGGCCAACACCGTGGCGATCTTCGCCGGCACCGAGCAGACCAACGCTCGGCCCGAGGTCGCCGACAAGGTCGCCGCCATCGTGAGCACGGCCGCCGACCGCCTGCACCGCCTGGACACCGCCGGAGACGGCGAGTTGTTCGCCGGTCAGCCGCTCGGCACCGACAGCTCCAACCTGAACGCGGCGTACCAGTACCTCTACGAGATCGCGCTGGCGACCCGGACGCCGGGCTCGGACCTGCAGGGCGACATCGAGGTGCAGCGACGGGTCCTGGACGGGCTGGTCTGGCTGTATGAGAACTACTACGGCGACCAGTCAGCGGGCTACTACGGCAACTGGTTCCATTGGGAGATCGGCATCTCCAACTCGGTCACCCGGATCCTGGTCCTGCTCGCCGACGTGGTGAGTACGCAACGGCCGGGCCTCGTGGACACCTACGTCGCCGCCATGGACGCCTATCTGCGCAGCGGCAAGGACGGCGACGTCGACCTCGACTCGCGCTTCCACACCGGCGCGAACCTCGCCGACATCACCACCAACCGGATCTTGCAAGGAGCCGTCCTCGGCGACGACGAGCGCATCCACAAGGCGATCGAGGACCAGCTCACGGTCTTCGCCACCATCGACCCGTACAACCTGAAGCACGGCAACACCGACGGCTACTACGCCGACGGCTCGTTCATCCAGCACCACTCGGTCGCCTACACCGGCTCCTACGGCAAAGCGCTGCTCACCCGCGTGGTCCAGACCCTGAAGATCCTCGACGGCAGCGGATACGCCAACGGCGAGGCGCTGGTGCCCGTGGTCCACAGGTGGGTGGCCAACGGGTTCGCGCCGCTGATCTTCGAAGGCTGGATGATGGAGATCGTCAAGGGCCGCGCGGTGTCGCGGACCGGCAGCGGCTACGACGACGTCGCCGTCATCGTCGAGGCCGTGGTCGACCTCGCCGCCTACTCCGCAGGTGCCGACGCGGCCGCGCTGCGCAGCTACGTCGCCTTCATCCGGGCCAGCTCACGCACCACGCTCGACCCGTCTGATTTCGAATCCCCGATCAGCATCGCGCGCTACGCCGACATCGTCGACGACGACAGCATCGTGCCGGCGGATCTCAACCCTGCCTCGCGCACCGTGGCGTTCAACGCCATGGATCGCACCGTGCATCGTCGTCCCGGCTACGCGTTCGCACTCGCCCGCAGCTCGGATCGGATCAGCAAGTACGAGTACATGAACGGCGAGAACCTCATGCCGTGGTTCCAGGGCGACGGCGCGTACTACCTGTACCTGTCCGGCGTCGACCAGGCCGAGGCGTTCGGCGTCGACTACTACACCGTGGTGTCGCCGTACCGGCTGGCCGGTGTCACGGCCCCGGTCGAGCAGCGCCAGACGATCCCGCAGCTCTACGGCGAGCGATGGTACGAAAACCCCGACCACCCGTTGGAGTTCACGTCGTCGTCGGAGTCGCAGAACACGTACGTGTACTTCCCGCGCGGTACCAATCAGCACTCTGGCGGGGCGACGTTGGGCGCCTACGGCGCGGCCGCGCTGATTCAGTCCGACGACGTCGCCTACGCCGACAAGCAGGAGGGCATCCTGCCCGACGACTTCGTCGTCTACCGCAACGCCAACGCGACCAAGTCGTGGTTCCTGCTCGACGACGAGATCGTGGTGCTGGCCGCGGGGGTGGGGGACGAAGCCGGGCGCGCGGTGACGACGACGGTGGACTCCCGGCTGGCGGAACCGTCGGACGACGTGACCGTGCACGGAGTGCTGCGTTCCGGCGACGAGTGGGCGGGGCCGGGGACGGCCGACCTGCGCTGGTTGCGCTACGCCAACGCCACACACGGGACGGCGGTCGGCTATCTGTTCCTCGGCGGCGGACCGGTCGATGTCGCACTCGACGAGGTCACCCGCAGCCACCGCGTGATCCGCCTGTCCAATCGCGACACCGACGTCACCAAGAACGTCTTCGGCGTGACGTACGAGCACGCTGCGGGCGCCGAGCCGGCGACATTGGCGTACGCGCTGGTGCCGCACGCCACGGCTGAGGGGATGCAGGTCTACGACGACGGCCGGCTGTCGGTCGTCGCCAACGACGTGCAGGTGCAGGCGATCACGCACAGCGGGCTGAACCTCGTGGCTGCGAACACGTTCGGCCCAGGGAGCCACGAGGCGGCCGGAATCGTCATCGACGGGGCGGCATCGGTGCTCGTACAGACGCGGGCCGACCGTGTGACCACCGTGGCCGTATCCGACCCCACCATGCGGCGCGATTCCGTCACCGTCGTGCTGCGCGGCCGGCGGTTGACGAAGATCTCCTCCGGGCGAGGCGTACGAGTCAGCCACACCGACGACGGCACCCGCCTCGACGTCGACACCCATCACCTCTACGGCGGCACGCGGACGATCCGGCTACGCGGCTGAGCTCTCGATCATCGGCGCCGGCAGGAGGACAATAGTGTTGACAGGGGGAGGTCGCCATGACCGACAGGTCCGGCACGGCAGGCGCAGGTGGGGGAGCGTTCTACGGACTGGCGTTCATCGGGGCGCTGGTCTACTTCTGGCAACAGGCCTCGACGTTCGGCGAGTACGTGCTGGCGGTGCTCAAGGCGCTGGTCTGGCCTGCGTTCCTGGTGTATGAGGCGTTCGGGGCACTACTCGGCTGAGCAGCGTCACCGCTCTGGGGTGGATCATGGGTCGTCTGCGGCGTGGTGCGGCCGCTGATGCCTCATGATCGCCACAACCAGAAGTGCATTTAAAGTAATTTATGATTAGATCTTGACGTTCGAGGGCGCCTGGGCCACGCTGTCCAGCAACCGCGGGCAGGGCCCGCGGCACGCCGACTGCACAGCGCGGCACCGGTGGCGAAGCTGAATCCGCCTGCAACCCGCCGTCTCCACCCAGAGGTGCGCCCATGTCGAGACCCATCCGAGTCATCCGCCGACGCCGTGTCGTCGCCGCAGCAGCGTCCGCCGCCGTGATCATGCCCGTGCTGTGGTTGCCCGGCGCCGCTGTCGCTGACGGGCCTCCGGCGCGCCTGGGGGAGTTGCGGGTCGATACGCTGTCCGGCCGCGCGGACATGGTCACCGGCGGCGACGCGCTCGTTCAGGTCGACCTGCCGCGCCACGTTCCGCCGCGACGCGTCGACGTCACCGTCGACGGTCGCGACGTCACCGGCGCCTTCGAGTTCGACGACGCCGAACGGACCCTCACCGGACTGGTCACCGGCCTGGCCGAAGGTCCCAACGAACTACACGTGACGACGGGCGGCTCGAACCGGCCGTCGGCGGAGCTCACGCTGATCAACCATCCCATCGAGGGTCCGGTCTTCTCGGGGCCGCACCAGCAACCGTTCGCCTGCGAGACCGAGGGGTTCGAGGTGCCAGTTGTCGGTGGCACCCTCGGCGCGCCGCTGGACGAGGACTGCTCCATCGAGACCAGGGTCGACTACTTCTATCGGACGACATCCGACCAGTACGCGCCCTGGCCGGCCCAGGCGTCGGCCTATCCGGACGATCTGGCGACCGCGACGGTGAACGGTGCGCAGGTGCCGTTCATCGTGCGGATGGAGACCGGCACCGTGAACCGTGCCGTGTACCAGACGAGCATCCTGCACGATCCGCTGGCCGAGCCGGAGCCAGAGCCGGACGTCACCACCCGGCCGGCGGGCTGGAACGGGGCGGCCATCTACACGCTCGGAGGCGGGTGCGCCGGAGGGTGGTACCGGCAGGGGAGCACCACCGGCGGCGTGACGGACGAGGTGTTGCTGGGGCAGGGCTACGCACTGATGTCGTCGTCGCTGAACGTCTTCGGGAACAACTGCTCGGACGTGACGGCGGCGGAGTCGGCCATGATGGTCAAGGAACTCTTCGTCGAACGTCATGGCCCGATGGATCACACCATCGGCTTCGGTTGCTCCGGTGGCTCGTACCAAGCTCATCAGATGGCGGACAACTACCCGGGCATCCTGGACGGGATCGTCGTCGGGTGTTCGTTCCCCGACGTCGGGTTCAGTACCGTCAACTTCATCACCGACGCCTGGCTGCTCGACCACTACTTCACCAGCGACCCCGACGTGGCCTGGACGGAAGAGGAGCAGCGTGCGGTGACAGGTTTCGTCACCTACGCCACCGCCCCCAACGTCGCCTGGGGTGCTCGGCGTATCGACCCCCGTGCCTTCTGCGACAGCGTCCCGGCCGAGCAGCGATACCACCCGGACACCAACCCCGGCGGGGTGCGCTGCGGGGTGTACGACCACACCGTCAACGTCTACGGCGTCGACCCGGAGACCGGGTTCGCCCGACGACCCCTGGACAACGTCGGCATCCAGTACGGCCTGGCTGCGCTGAACGACGCGACCATCACGCCCGAGCAGTTCCTCGATCTCAACGAGAACGTCGGCGGGTTCGACGACGACGCCACCATCGGCCCCGAGCGCAGCGAAGCCGACCTGCACGCCGTACGCGCGGCCTACCGGACCGGGCGGCTGACCAACGGCGGCGGCGGATTGGCCGAGATCCCCATCATCGATCACCGTTCGTACGCAGACGACGCCCCGAACGGCGACATCCACGTCCGGTATCACACGTTCTCCATGCGGGAACGGCTCGAGAAGGCCAACGGCACGAGTGTCAACCACGTCAGCCTGCTCGACGACCGTATGCACGGATGGTTCAGCACGCAGAATCCGCTGGTCGTGCATGCAGTGACCCAGATGGACCGGTGGTTGCGCAACATCGCGGCCGACGACTCCGACCGGGCGCAGATCGACAAGATCGCCAGCGCGCGGCCGGCGGAGCTGGTCGAGGGTTGCCAGACCCGGGAGCCGAACCCGACGTTCATCGCCGAGCCGCTGGACCGCGACCCGGACAGCACCTGCGAGCAGCTGTACCCATCCGCGTCGTTCCCCCGTGAGGTCGCCGGCGAGAGCGTCGCGGCGGACATCATCAAATGCCGCCGCAAGGATCCAGATCCTGCGGACTACGCCGTGGAGTGGACGGACGAGCAGTGGGACCGGCTGCAGGCCATTTTCGCCGACGGAGTGTGTGACTACTCCGAGCCCGGCGTGGAGCAGCAGGGCCTGGCGGGGACCTGGCTGCGGTTCTGATGCACAGTGGGCCTGGATCTGGTCAGCCCCGCGGTCCAGGTGTCTGAGCCAGTCCAGGCGCTGTCGGCCTGAGTGCTTCGTCGATCTCGGCCAGCAGCCGTGCTTTCGGGCGTGCTCCGACGACGGCCATCGTGATCTGCCCGTCGCGGAAGACCATCAGCGTCGGCAGCGACAACACCCGGTACCGCGCTGCGGTCGTGGGGTTCTCGTCGTTGTTGATCGTCGCCACGGTCAGCGAGTCAGCACGCTCGCGCGCAACGGCCTCGAGGACGGGTGCGAGCATGTGACACGGCGGGCACCATTCGGCCCAGAAGTCGACCAGGACCGGTCGAGGATGTTGAAGTACGGCGTGGTCGAAGGTGGCGTCGGTGACGATCGTCACGGCGCTGTCGGAGTCTGTCCTCGGCATCAATGCTCCTGCTCGGTGGTGGACGTGGTGGTCGTCGGACAGCCGGCGGCCAGACGGGCTCGGGCACGTTCGAGCTTGTCCGCCACCTGGGCCCGCCGCGCTGAGAGGACGCCGAGGCAGGCGTCGATGTCGGCCAGTTTGCGTTCGTAGGCGTCGATGGATTCCGCGCACGAGTCGCCGGTGTCGTGCCCGGCCCGGAGGCAGTCGACGAACGGCCTGGTGTCGTCCAGACTGAACCCGATGCTCTGCAGGGCCTGGATCTCGCGGACCAGGCGCAGGTCGGCTTCGTCGTACTCGCGATAGCCGTTGGGCGCGCGCTGCGCGGTGATGAGCCCTTGCGACTCGTAGAAACGCAGTGCCCGTGTCGTGATGCCCGCCTCGGAGGCGAGGTCGCCGATGCGCATGACCATGACGGTAGACCTTGACGCTCACGTCAGGGCAAGCACGACGGCGGGCGAGCAGCAACCCGGACGAGGTTCGACGACGACGCCGGCTACTGACCGATACGGCCGTCGATCCGCTCGCGCCATGGCCTCGGCGTCCAGGTCAGCGCACTTCAGTTCCAACGTGAGTCGGGCCGAGCGCAGCGCTTCGCTCAAGGTGGTGCGCTCGTCACCCAGCGTGGGCCC
>JAJYTA010000022.1 GCA_021793295.1 Actinomycetes bacterium | reverse complement strand
CTTGCCCAGCGCCGGCTGGAGCGGCTCTCGTGCCGCCGCCGCCGAACCGGCCAGGTCCTGCAGGTCCAGCGCGTCGAGGGAGCGTTCGATCGCCTGCGCAATCTGCCAGCGCCGCGGCTCACCGTCCGGAAGTTCGAGCATCAGCCCGCCGAGCGCTTCGAGGTCTTGCCACAGCTCCCACACGTCCTGCTCGAACACGCTGACGTCCACCCGGTTGACGCGGTAGATCGGGTCGGTGCCGGCCGTGGACTTCTCGCCCAGCGGCGTCGCGGCGAACGGGGTGTCACCGTGGTCGACCTTCGGGTTCGCCGCGGCTTCGATGTAAAGGTCGACGGTCTCGCCGCCGGTCGCCGGGTCGGCGATCGGCACCCAGAGGTTGCGGGGGTTGAGACCCTTCACCACCGAGCCGTCCGGGCGGTACACCAGCCCTTCGGCTTGGAACCCGGCGAAGCGGTTCTCCCAGCCGAGGTCGACGAACAGCTCCACGCGCCGACCTGCCGCCTCCGCGGGTACCGAGGCTTCGACGTGAAACCACGACGTGCCCCAGGCCGGTCCCCATCGCAGCCCCACGTCGGCGGGCTGGTAGCGCCCTTCGGCGACGGCGGGCCCGCCGGGCAACGCCTCCGACGGTGGGACGGGTTCGCCCTGTCCACCGTCCACATGCCACACGGACAGCCGGACCGGGGCGACGCTGCGGTGCACAGCGGGCTTGAGTCGTTGGTTGAGGACACGGTTCAGGCGCTTCTCGATGAGGGCGCGATTGTCGTGCATGGGGGTTCGCTCCTGCGAAGTCGACGTCGGGCGGTGCGCTCGGGCCTACGTTACGACGATGTGGGAACGTTCCCCGCGCAGGGCACCCCGGCGATCGCTCCGGTCAGTTCAGAGACCGTCAGGTAGCCGCATTCGTCGACGCGGTAGGTGATCGCCTCGGCCTGCACCAGGAGTCCCGCAGGCACTCGCCACCACGACCAGCGGGGGAACTGTGTCAGGTCGGCGCCTTCGTCGTCCTCGGCTCGGTACTCAAGAACCTCGTCGTACGTGCGCAGCAGGACCCGCCCGGACGCCGTGGACGCGCCGGTGACGACGTTGCCGACCACGTCGGCGAACAGCCCGTTCTCGGGCTCGGGGAGATCGATCTCGCCGACGCGCTCGAGGACGCCGCCGCTCGCCGGCCCGTGGTAGAGCCGAGCGGTCTCGCCCTTGCTGACGATCAGCGGGCGGCCCTCGTCGTCGACCATGAGCGCCTCGGCATCGGTCGGCCCGTCGGCGTAGGTGTAGCGCAGCGCGTCGGCCGGGACCGGATCGACGGTGTCGACAGCCGGCTCTCGGAGCCGGTAGATCACGACATCATCGCGTCCGACGTGGTCGCCGATGTCGCCCACGTAGAGGCACGATTCGTCCGGCGCGTCGCCGCACGGCCCCACCTCCAGCGCCTCGGCGTTGGCGGCGTCCATACCCGCCACCTCGATACGCCCGACGAGCTCGCCGTCGGCCTGGACGACGGCGACCTGCGACGTCCCGGCCTCGTCGCTGACGACGTAATAGGCACCAGGTGTGCGCACGCTCGCCGCGATCCCGCTGACCTCGATGGCGGTATCGGCGGACACGGAGCCGAGGGTGGCGGCGTCGCCGTAGCACGGCGCGTCGCACGCGAGGCGGGTCTCGGTCGGCTCACTCGACGGGCTTTCCTCCGCGTCGTCGCCACCGGCGCCGTCGGCTCCACACGCAGCGACGGCCACCGACAGTACGAGGGCCGCGACGGCCCGCAGCGCGAAGCGGTTCACGCGGAGTGCTCCGACGGCTGACTCGAAACCCCTGCGCCGCTGTCGCCACGCACGTGCAAGTCCCGCCGCCGTGCGGCTACGACCAGGACGACCGCACCCAGCACCGCCGCGATCACCGACCCGCCCAGCACGCCGACCTTCGCATCGGCCGCGAACATGCTGTCGTCGCCGAAGGCGAGCCCGGTGACGAAGAGCGACACCGTGAATCCGACACCGGCAACCGCGGACAGGCCGACCATCATCGGCCACCCGGTGTCGGTGGGCAGCCGGCCGAGCTTGAGTCGAACGGCGAGCCACGACGTGACGGTGATGCCCACGATCTTGCCGACCACCAGGCCGGTGGCGACTCCGAGCGTGACCGACGACCCGAGCGCCTCGCCGAGTACACCACCGCCCAGATAGACGCCGGCATTGCCCAACGCGAAGATGGGCAGAATCACGTAGCTGCTCCACGGATGCAGCGTCCGTTCCATCCGCTCAGCGACCGAAACGGATTCACCGAGCAGGAACCGGTAGCGGCGTACCTCCGTGGCGGTCAGTTCGTCGGCGGCTGATTCGCGCGCGTACGCACGGGCCTGAGATTCGTCGAGTAGCGGCTTGGCCGGCGTCAACAGGCCCATGATCACGCCGGCGATGGTGGCGTGCACGCCGGACTGGAACATCGCGAACCACACGAACACGCCGAGGATGATGTAGACGTAGAGCGACCACACCCGCATGCGGCGCAGGATCACCACGGCCGCGACCCCGGCCGCCGCCAGCGCCAGCCAGTGCAGCTGCAGGTCAGCGGTGTAGAAGATGGCGATGACGGCAATGGCACCGATGTCGTCGACGATCGCCAGTGTCAGCAGGAACACCCTGGCCGGCGCCGGTATCCGCCGCCCCAGCACGGCCAGCACCCCCAGGGCGAATGCGATGTCGGTGGCCATCGGGATGCCCCACCCGTCGGCGCCGGCGCCACCGCTGTTGAACGCCAAGTAGATGGCAGCCGGAACGGCCATGCCGCCGAATGCAGCGATGATCGGGACCGCCGCCGCCCGAGGATCCCGCAGTTCACCCGCGACCATCTCGTATTTGATCTCGAGACCGACGACGAAGAAGAAGATCACCATCAAGGCGTCGTTGATCCAGTGCCGCAGATCTTCGGCCAGCTCGAACGAGCCGATGCGCAGGGTGATCTCGGTCTCGAACAGTTGCTGGTAGGAATCAGCGAACGGTGAGTTCGCCCACACCAGGGCGATGACGGCCGCAGCCAGCAGCACGACCCCTCCGGCGACCTCCACCCGGAGGAAGGACGCGATCGGTCGCGCGACGAATTTGGCCAGGCGGCGGTCACTGGCCATCCAGATCGGGCCAGTTCGCCAAATGCCAGACCGGTGGTCGTGCTCCTCGAGGATGGGGTCGACCGACTCCTGCGGCTCCTCCGTCACGGGCTCGACTGTATCGGTCCGCTTTGAGCGATCTTCACGCCAGGAGCGGTGAACAGCGCCGTTCCGCCCCGACCGGGTCCAGCATGTCCCCCCGGCTGACGATCCTGCCGTCCACCACCAACGTCCACGGCGTCGTCGCGCGTATCGCCGTCACCGCCGCACGGACCATGCTCACACCCGCGGTTCGGGCATCGCGATAGACCACCGGAAGCAGGTAGAGCGTGTTTCGCGGGTCGACGAGCTGGACGTCGACGGCCGGTCCGGCGGACGACCGCAACGCCCGGACGACGCCGGCCGCGTCGCCCTCGCGGCGATCCGCCTCGGCGGGAGGCCGGTGGGCGTGCTCGCCGCCGATGCCGGCCGGTTCAGCGCTGCAGCATCCGCCGCTGGACGAGCCGGCGCGCCACGGCCCGACCAGCAGGATCCGATGCGCCGGACGGCTCATCCCGCTCAGCCGGTCCGGGCGTCGTCGTCATCGAGCCGCGGCTGTACCGGCTCGCCCGCGCTGCCGGCCCGGTCGGTGTAGGCACGCCGCAGTGCCATCGCCGCCTCGACGATGAGCCACATCGCCAGCACGAAGATGATCGCGTCGAGCGGTGCGAGCACCCACTCGCCGGCCTCGATGAAGTTCCGCAGATTGACGATGAGCGCCCACGACGTCATGACCAGCAGGAATACCAATGGCACGATGACGGCCACGGGGTTGCGCCGGCGACTGACGACCCAGACGGCGACCACCGCCAGGGCCAGCCCCGCGGTCAATTGGTTCGTGGTACCGAACAGCTGCCACAACACGCCGAACGTGTAGCCCGCGTCCCCGCCGCCGGGAAGCAGGGCCATCGCCATCGGCACCGCGACAGCGACGATTCCGGCCAGGGTGAGGTTGCGCGACAACGCGTTCCAGCCGGCCAGCGTCGCGATCTCCTGCACGACGTAGCGCTGCAGCCGCACCCCGGTGTCCATCGTCGTGGCCGCGAACGAGATGACCACGACGGCAGCGAAGATGACCGCGAGGTCGAGCGGGATGCCGAGATTGTTCGCGAAGACCGCCACGCCGTTCACGAAATTGCCCGCAGCGCCGTCGGAGGCTGTCGAGAAGTCGCCGTACAGGGTGTCCCACTCGGCTCGAGAGGCCACCACCCCGGCCGTCACCGCGAGCACTGAGCACATGGCCAGGCTGCCCTCGCCCAACGCGCCCATGTACCCGACGTAGCGCCCGTCGGTCTCCTTGTCGAGTTGCTTGGACGTCGTCCCGGACGACACGAGGGAATGGAAGCCCGATATGGCCCCACAGGCGATCGTGATGAACAGGAACGGGAAGATGCTCGGCGAATCGTCCGGGACGTCGTTGAACACCGGGGCCACGACGCTGTTCCAGCCGACCAGCACGCCCAGCAACACGATGCCCAACGCGATGAACAGCTGATGGGAGTTGATGTAGTCGCGGGGCTGCAGCAACATCCACACCGGTAGCCGTGCGGCGATGAAGGTGTAGACGAACAGGATGATCACCCAGAGATCCCGGGCCCGGTCGAAGCCGAGCTGATCGGCCAAGCCGGTGATCTCGATGGGAACCTCGTTGCCCACCCAGATGAGCAGGTACAGGCCGATGACCCCGATGATCGACGGGACCAAGGCGGCGCTGCGTTTGCGGTAGATGTACTGACCGATCGCGATGGCCAGCGGGATCTCGACGAAGATCGGGATGACCGCGCCAGGATTGGCCACCAGCAGGTTCCCGATCACGACGGCGAACACGGCGTTCACCAGCGTGAGCAGGAAGAAGATGATGAGCAGGAACAAGGTCCGAGCCCGTCGGCTGATGACGTCCTGGGTCAGCGTGCCGATACTGCGCGCCTTGTGCCGGACCGACACCGCCAACGCCCCGAAATCGTGGACGCCCGCGGCGAAGATCGTGCCGATCACGACCCATGCCAGCGCCGGGCCCCATCCCCAGAAGACCGCGATGGCCGGGCCGACGATCGGCGCGGCTCCGGCGACCGACACGAAATGGTGCCCGAACACGACATGCTTGTTGGTGGGGACGTAGTCGATGCCGTCGGACAGCTCGTGCGCGGGGGTGACGAACGACGGGTCGAGCCCGTACACGCGATCGGCAAGGTACCGCGAGTAATAGACGTACCCCAGGGCGAACAGTGCGAGAACCACGACCGCGATGACGATGGCAGGCACACGACCTCCTCGAGGTTCGACCACATGCCCCCGAGCCACGTGGCGGCTGGCATCAGGCACCCTATGACGTGGCTCACATTCCGATCAAGACTTTCCGACCCGAGGAGCACTCGACCGCTCATGGCCGCACCCGCGTTCGTGGCCGCCGTGCACGCTGCTGGCGTGTGCGAGGTCGCCTGGTTGCGGACCGACGGGAGCCTCGACGTCGCCGCGGCGACACCGCTCGTCCTCGACGACCGGCCCGCGCTGGCCCTGCCCTATGCCTACGCCGAGTTGGGGCGAGACGTCGGTACCGCTGACCAGGTCGCCGTCGTCCTGTCCGACTCGCGGCTGTCCGGTTCGTCGTGGCGGCCGATCGCCATGCTCGGACGCCCCGAGCTGACCGAGGATCGCGACGGCGGCGTGTTCACCGAGCATCTGCTCGACCAGGAGTTGCGCAAATTCCCGCCCGCGCGTGTGCTCGCCGACTCCCCGATTCTGCGCCGCGAGCACTGGTGGTATCTGCCTCGGTTGATCGTGACCGTGGAACCCGAAGCCGTGGTCGACGTGGCGGAGCGCGCGGGCGGGGCTGCCGACGGCGTGCTGGCCGTCGCGGTGAGCGGCGTTGCCGCGCAGACGCGGCTGGCGGTGGCGTCGGTCGAGGTCGAGCGCCGTGATGACCGTGCCGTGCAGGTGCGACGGCGTGAGATGGCCGCGGACGCGGCGGGTTCGGCACTCGCCACGGGCACCTCGCGGGCCGTCGTTGTGTGTCACGACTTCTCGCCGGACATGGAACGCTGGACCTCGTGGACAGCGCACGGCGTGCTGGGTGGTGACCTCTCGCTGGCGGTGGATCACGAGGCGGGCGATGTGGAACTTCCGCGGCCGCTGAGTCTCATGGCGCGGATGCGGCGTCAGCGCGATCTGGCTCGGGCGTGCCGGCGAGGGATCTGACTGCTCGGATGAATGGTAGTCACGTCGCCCGACAGGCGGTGCGAAAGATCGTCGGCCGCGCCGACGTCCCCGTGTCCAGCACTTCCGTGGGTGATTTTTCCCGAATCCCTTACGTTCCGGCCGGAACGGACATAACCTCGATATGAGAGCGGCACCATTCTCGCCCCCCGGGGTGGTGCCGCTCGGCAATGTGGCGTCCGGCCGCCCGAGGCCAGTTTCTCGAGCGGCCGACCCACGCGACATAGGCTCGAACGATGCTCGATCGCAACGCCGCCGCGGCCACCCCGCTCGACCACGCTGTCGACGTCCTCGCGGGCCGGTCCATCACGACGTTGACCGGCGCGGGCATCTCCACTGACTCCGGTATCCCCGACTACCGTGGCCCGGATTCCCCGCCCCGGACCCCGATGACGTACCAGCAATTCGTCAGCGATCCGGCCCGGCGGCGGCACTATTGGGCCCGCAATCACGTCGGGTGGGCGCACGTCCATCGGACCCGCCCGAACGACGGACATCACGCCCTGCGACAGCTGGAAGACCACGGCGTGGTGGTCGGCATCATCACCCAGAATGTCGACACCCTGCACGAAGCCGCCGGCAGTCGCCGGGTGATCGACTTGCACGGCCGCTACGACCGCGTGATCTGTTTGAGCTGCTCCAGGGTCATACCGCGCGATCACCTGGCGGCTCGGCTCGAGGAGTTGAACCCCGGATTCGCTGACGAGGTTCCAGACGCCGAGATCGCGCCCGACGCCGACGCGGTGATCGAGGCAACGGCACACTTCCGGGTCGCAGACTGCGACTTCTGCGGCGGCGTCCTCAAGCCGGACATCGTCTATTTCGGCGAGAACGTCCCGAAAGATCGCGTCGAGGCCGCTTTCGCCATGGTCGACGCTGCCGATGCCCTGCTGGTGGCCGGCTCGTCACTGGCGGTCATGTCCGGTCTGCGGTTCGTGCGCCACGCGCACCGCAGCGGCCGGCCGATCGTCATCGTGAACCGGGGCGCCACCCGCGGTGACGACCTGGCCACGGTGAAAATCGACGCAGGCTGTTCGCGCACGCTCACCGAGCTCGCCGCGGCGCTGCCCGATCGGCTGCTCACTTCGTGACGTCAGCGACCGTGGCTTCGAGGACGTCGACCAACGCGTCCGCGTCCACCGTCGCGGCCACGCCGGGCGCGCCAGCGCCGATGGACACCAACCGGCCGCGGATGCGTTCGTCGGCGATCACCGGCCACGCCCGCGCGGCACCGAACGGCGTGATGGTGCCTCGCTCGTAGCCGGTCACGGCACGTGCTGTCGCCGCGTCGGGCATGGACAACCGGCTCGTGCCGAGCAGGCTGCGCAGCTTCGGCCACGCTATGGTGCGGTCGCCGGGGACGAGGACGAAGACGAAGTCGTCGTCAGCTCGGCGCACGACCATGGTCTTGATCACCGCCGCCGGATCGACTCCGCGGGCAGCCGCCGCCTCCTCGAGGCTGCTGACCGGTCCATGCCGGACGACTTCGTAGTCCAGACCGGAAGCCTGCAGTGCCTCCAGCGCGAGCTGTTCGGTCATGACCGAAGCCTACGGCGACGAGCCGGCTCAACCGGCGGCGGAGACCCGCCCGCCGTGATGCAGGATCTGCTCGATCAACTCCTCGGTGCCGGGGTCGAGATCGCCGCCGAGCTCGTCAGTGGTGCTGCGTAACCGGTCGATGCTCTGCAGCACCGTCTCACGGTCGCCGAGCATGACTTCGGCCTTGAGCCGGTCGCGCCACAGCAGCTCGACGCCGGGCTCGATGGACAACCCCAGCAGCGCGACGCGCAGCGCCTCACGGTGGTCACCGCCCGACGAGGACCGGACGGCCAGCTCGTGGCACGCGTCGACGATGGCCGCGATCATGTCCTGAGCGTGGTGATCCACCCACGCGTACGAGCGGCGGCCCCGTCCGCTGAAAGGCCGTCCCTTGACCAGCGCCACCGCGGCACGAAGATCGTCACTGGTCGCGTTCTGCGGACCCTGCGGCAGCAAGTCGCACCAGTCGTCCCAGTCGCTGCGCACGTCGGGTTGGAACGCGTAACGTCCTTCGGTCCGAGGGAGAAGTGGCGCGCCCCGGGCGTCGGTACCCAGCCACCGGCGCAGCTTGGAGATCGCCGTATTGCGCGTGGTCCGAGTGACGATGGATCCCGGCCAGATGGCATCGTCGATGGCCTGGCTGTCGCATCCGGGGTTGAGCGCGATGAACATCGCCAACTCGGTCAACTGCCCGAGCTTGTTGCGTTCACCGAGTTCGGCGGTGTGGATCACCTCCACCGGCCCCAGCATGATGAGCCGTGGCGCGGTCGGTTCGGCAGGTTCGACGGGTTCCGCGGGCTCGGCGGGCTCGGCGGGCTCGGCGGGCGCCGATGGTCCGACCGGATGCACAGGCCAGGCCCGCATGTCAGGCTCCGGGACGGCTTGACCCACGACCTCGTCGGACGAGCGCACCAGATTGAGGACATGGCCGCAGGACGCGGCGTCGAGCAGCTGTGGGCGCAACGTCATGCCGAGGGGGTCGAGCACGGCCGTGGCCTCGCCACCGGAGCCGGTCATTCGTAGCCGCCACCTCGCTTCCCCACTGCCACCGCCGATGAGCGCGGCGATGGCCACTCTGGGCTCGTGCTCGAGCAACGCGACCAGCCGCGTGTGCCGCTCGTCGGTGAGCGGCTCGGCGAGCAAGAGGATCTCCGGGGTCCACGCGGCTTCGGCGGCTTGTGCGGCGCGGGCCGCGGCGAGATCACTCATCCCGGCCGAGGCAAGCAGTCCGCGGTCGTCCGCCGCCCGGACGGCGAGTTCGTCGAGCAGCCGATCGACGTCGGTGACTCGCCGGATGCGGCCGGTCTCGAGCACCTCGAGTTCGCTCCACGCCCGCTCGCCGACCAACGTGACGCGGATGTCGTCGGCCCACGGACTCGTTGCGAACTCAGCAGCGACGGCGGTCATCAGCGCCTGAGTGAGAGCTTCCGGGCCGGTGACGGCGAGCGAGCGCAGATGCTCGAGATCGACCAACAGGAGCCCGTCCTCGGTGTCGTGGCCGAGCGTGACCAGGCCCGGGAACGGTGCCGGATGTTCTCGCGCGGCAGCAGCCGGAAGAACCGCACCAGTGCCGACCGCCAGGCCCCAGACTCGTCGCTCCCCGAGATCGACGAACGGTTCGGGCGGCTCGTCGGGTGTGTCCAGGTAGAGCTCCAGCATCGTGCGGGTGAGCCGGGCAGCACGCAGGGCCGGCAGTGCTCGGCGGCGGGCATGCAGCGTGGCGGCAAGGGTGCGCAGCGCACGATCCACGAACTCCACCGCGGGCGCGTCGGCGACGTGGCGCATCTGGATCTCGATCACGCGATCGCCCGTGGCGCCGGTGGACAAGCGCTGACCAGCCCGGCGACGCCGCTGGCTCACCGCCCGCCGCGCGGCCAGCACGGCGATCAATCCGGCGGCCAGCACCGCGCCGACGCCATCCGCGGTGCGTAGCAATCCGCCGGGCCCTGGTTCGTCGCGCGATTCGCCGACGCCGGTGTCCGCCGCCAGGCCGTCATCAGCGGCGTGCGCCTCCTCGGGCACGAGTCCGCCGATGGCGCCGGTCGGGGTCATGGATACTGCATCTTCGGTGGCACCTGCAGGTTCGTCCCGTTCGACCGTAGCGGAGGGCTCCGCGGCTCGGGTACGTTCCTCGGCGGGCTCGTCATGGTCGACCCGGCTCTGCTCCGAAGTCCCCCGGTCGCCGGCGGACGGCAACGTCAGAACCCAGCCGGGCACGATGAGGTCGGGATCGGTGAGCTGACGGCCGTCGGGTTGCACCGTGTCGGTCGAGGCGGAATAGACCTCCGTGTAACGGTTCGGATCGCCGAGATGCTGCTCAGCGATGGCCCAGAGCGTGTCGCCGGCCACGACCTCATGCGTCCGTGATGTGGGTGCGTCCGGAGTGGGTGTCGTCGCCGATCCGCCTTCGACCAACGCTGTGGTCACCGGTGGCGCAGGTTGCCATGGACCCTGCTGCGCGGGAGCCGACGACGGCGCGGTCTCGGCCGCAGCGATCTGGGACGCCGGGACGATCGCTGCGATCGCGGTGATGAGCGCGGCCACAGCGCGCTGTTGCGCGGCCAATCCGGGCAGTGCCGGGGCTCGGACGCCGCGCAGAGCGGCGGGAATCTCGACGAGCACGCTCACCGCGAACGTCGCCCAACCCAGCCAGCCCGCGAAGACGAGAACGTCGAGAAAGAACGTGCCGTCGTCCGGGCTGGTGATGGTTGCCCACACGTCCGACACAGCGGGGACCGCGCTGGGCAGTGGCGAGCCGTCGATCACCCAGAGCGCGACCGGTACACCCACGACGAGAACCGTCAAGACCACCAATGCGGCCAATCCGCGCGCGACATCCGCCGCGGACGCCGCGCGCCGTCGCCTCGAGCCGATCATCACAAGCCTCCTCGTCGAGCCTGTCGTGACCTGTGGGTGACGGTGAGTCCTGGCGTGTGACACGACCGCCGAAGGAAGGCGTCCAGGGTGCCCTATGCCTGCGTGGAGAAAGCACTCAGGGCAACCGGCATCCATACAGGGCAACCGCTCGTCGCCGTTCGGACCCGGCCAGGGCTATCCCCAGGGCTACCACCGCCCGGTCGGCTGAACGGGTCCGTATCCCCTGCATATCCACGGCGAGGAGCACCCGTGACCACCACCGCCACTCCCGGTCGCACCACAACCTCGATGACCTCGATGACCTTGATCACCGATCAGCTCAACACCGAGTGGAGCGCCATGGCTCACCGGCGCCCGCCGGCACGCTGGAACATCCCGGCGCTGAACGCGTGCGTGTCGTTGGCCGACGCGCTCGACGTGGTCACCCAGGCGCGCAGGTCGCAACCCGAATCAGCCGACTCGATCCTGATCGGTCTGCTCACGCGGCACATCGTCGACGGCGACGCCGTCGCCGGACGGCTGGTGCTGCAAGCCATGCTCGGCCGCGCGGTCAACCTCGCGCGCCGCGCCCACCGGCAGGGTGCACCAGGGATTCGCGGCGACATCGACCAGCTCACGGCAGCGGCCGTCGCCGCACTGTGGCACAGCATCGCCACCTACCCGGTCACGCGCAGAACGCGCAAAGTCGCCGTGAACCTGTGCATGGACGCTCTCGGCGCGTTCACCTCGACGGTGGACGATCACGCACCCTCCGCTGTCGACGACCATGTCTTGGAGTCGGGCGAGGCGCTGTTCGTCCAGCACACACCCGCACCGGCGGCGGAACTGCTCACCACGCTCGCCTGGGGTGTCGACGCCGGAGTCATCAGCCCCGACGACGCTTCCTTGCTCAGCCGGGTCTACTGCCCGGCTCCCGGCGAGAAGGGTGGTGCACTGGCGGTGGCCCAGACCCTCGGGCTGCAGCCGGCCACCGTCCGGCAGCGCTGCCTGAGGTCCACCAAACGCTTGGCCTCAGCTGTACGCGAGCACAGCGCTCATCCCTGAGATAGACAACCGTCTCGACGTCAGGAAGACCCCTGTTTGACAACGCCGACGGCATTACTAGCATTCACTGCTCGCCCGTTTCACCTCCGCACTGGTTCCGCACCGTCAGGCCACCATTTCCGCCGGCGTCCATGTAGATCTACGGCTTCTAGGGAAGGCGCATGACCCGAACAAGCGACGGCCCCGTCGAGGCCCCGGCGCGTCCCACGATCGACCCCGGCCTGAGCGGGGCTACGGGCGTGCGCGACATCGGAACGTCCGACCCGCGCTATCGTCGACGTCCCGCGCTGATCGGCCTAGGGGTCGGCCTGCTCGCGGTCTGCGGCGCCGGAGCGGCTTATCTGGCCCAGCTCTCCGGGGACACCACACAGGTGCTGGCCGTCGCCGCCGACGTCCACCGCGGTGAGATCATCACCACCGACGACCTCACCATCGCCCGCGCGGCCCCGGACCCCGCGGTCGCACCGATACCGGCCGACCGCCGCGACGGAATCGTGGGCCAGCACGCCGCCGCCGACCTGACGGCCGGCACCCTGCTGACGGAGAGCGCCGTCACCTCCGCCGCCGTCCCGGCGGCGGGTGAGACGGTGGTGGGCGTCGCCGTCACCGAAGCACAGCTGCCCCAGCACGAGATGGTTCCGGGCGATCCCGTGCGCATTTTCGACACTCCGAACCCCGGAGACGATCCCCCCGCCGAGTCACCACCGTCCATCCCCGCCACCGTGGTGAGCGTCTCTGGGATCACCGATCACGGCCAGGTCATCGTCGACGTGGTCGTCGATGACGACGTCGCCGGCGAGCTCGCCGCCCGGGTCGCGACCGGCCGGGTGGCCATCGTGCTGGATTCCGCGCAGGAACCCGATGCAGCCTCCGATGAGGACGAACAGCAGTGACGGTCATCGCGATGACGTCCGCGCGCGGCGCCCCCGGCGTCACCACCACGGCATTGGTTCTCACCTTGGCCTGGCCACGCCCGGTCTTGTTGGTCGAGGCCGACGTCTGCGGCAGCAGCAGCATCAAGGCGGGCCACCTGCGCGGTGAGTACGACCATCAGCTCAGCCTGATCAACTTGGCCCTCGCCCATCGCGGCGGTGCCTTGAACCTGGACACGCTCCGCGGTCAGACGATCGCCTTGACCGACGACCGAGGCCGACTGGTGCTGCCTGGCCTCGCCACCCGAGCGCAGGCGGCGAGTCTGACCGAGACGTTCTGGGAATCCTTGGCCACGCTGCTGAAGGCAGTCTCGGGCCACGGCGTCGATGTCATCGTCGACGCAGGACGGCTGGGCATGCGGCACGGACCCGACCCCTTGTTACGCACCGCAGACCTGCTGGCGGTGGTGAGCCGGACTGGACTGGACGACCTCGTGGCCGTCCGCGCGAACGCCGATCAGCTGCCTGGCACCGAAGCCGACGCCGTCATGGAACGGCGCGGACTTCTCCTGGTCGGCGACGGGCGGCCACATCGGGCGAACGAGGCCGCTGACGCCACCACCCTGCCGGTGTGGGCGAGCGTCGCCTGGGATCCGCTCACCGCCGAACGCGTCAACGGCCGGGAGCGCGTACGTACGAGTCTCACTCGGGTCGGCAACTCGCGCCTGATCCGATCCGGGCGGGCCGCCATCGCCGAGTTGGCTGACGTCGACGACCGCCGGCGGCGGGTTCTCGGCCGGCCGACCGGTCACCCCGACGCGCGCGTTGGGGGGAGCGTGGGCGTATGAGCATGAACGAGCCGGCCGACGACGAAATCACGCGGCTGCCGATCTTCGACCGGCCGCCAGTGATCGAGCCCGCGTCTGTTCCCTTCACCAGGCCGTCCCGAAGCCCCCGCGAGATTCTCAGCGCGATGCCCCCGGTGCACCCACGCTCCGAGGTCACCGTTGCCCCGGCTCGTACCGAGCAGCACACCGACGGCGACGTCGACTGGGCTCAGGTACGTGCCTTCCGGCAACAGGCAGCTGCGCGCTTGGCGGACCAGGTCGACGAAAACACCGCCGAGGACGAACGCCGCGCGGTGGGCCGCGAGGTCATCGCCCAGATCCTGGACGAGCACGTTCGCCAGACGGTCACCGCCGGGGCCGGGGCCATGGACGTCGACCACCAGACACAGTTGGCGCAGGCGATCTTCGACTCCTTGTTCGGTTTGGGCCGGCTGCAACCATTGGTCGACGACCCGTCCATCGAGAACATCGAGGTCTACGGCGCCGAACCCGTGGTGGTCATCGATCACCACGGCGTCATCAGCAGGCGACCGCCCATCGTCGACTCCGAAGACGAGCTCATCGACATGCTCACGTTCCTGGCCACGCGTGGCGGCGCCAGCGAGCGCACGTTCTCCACCGCCAGCCCGAGTCTCCACCTCCACCTGCACGGCGGTCACCGGCTCGCCGCGTCGGGCTGGACCACCCACCAGCCGGTCGTGGTCATCCGCCGGCACCGGCTGGTCGACATCGATCTCGACGACCTCGTCGACGGCACGACCTTGCCTCCGCAGGCCGCACAGTTCTTGCGCGCCGCGGTTCGCGCCCGTCGCAGCATCGTGGTGTCGGGGTCGATGGGTGCCGGCAAGACGACACTCGTCCGAGCGCTGGCCAACGAGATCCACGCGGAGGAGAAGCTCGGCACCATCGAGACCGAGTACGAGCTCGGGCTGCATCACATGCGTGATCGCCACCACCGCATCATCGCCTGGGAGGCGCGCACCGGCAGTGGTGAACGAGGCGCCGACGGACGCGTGGCCGGTGAGATCTCGCTGGACGAACTGGTTTACGACGCGCTGCGGATGAATCTCGACCGCCTCATCGTCGGAGAGGTCCGCGGGCGTGAGGTGTTACCGATGTTCAAGGCCATGCAGTCCGGCGCTGGATCGTTGTCCACCGTGCACGCTCACTCCGCCCACGCCGCCATCGAACGACTGGTGACGTGTGCCATGGAGGCCGGCCAGCACGTCACCGCCGAGTTCGCCTACCGGCAGATCGCGCAGCACGTCAATCTGATCGTCCACGTCGAGCGACGCGAGGGCGGCTACGACCCGGACGCACCGGTGCGCCGGCAGCGTCGCGTCGCGCAGATCGTCGCGCTCGAACCCGGCGAGCGGGGCATGCCGGCCAGTACCGACGTGTTCGAGGAGCGGTCCGGAGCCGGCCTCGTTCCGGCGTCCGCGCCGACCTGGATCGGTGAACTCGCGGCACACGGCTACGACCCACGGACACATCGACCAGGAGGCCCGGCGTGATCCCGGCGCTCGCAGCCGTGACCGCCATCGCGGGCCTGGCCGGACTGGCCGCGACGGGCTTCGGCTCGGTCAAGGTCCGCGTCGATGCCGGCACCCCGCGCCACGACCGGATCCGGCGCCGGCTGGCGGCGCTGCGCGGGCACACGCCCCAGCAGCGACGTTCACGGCGTCGCGTGGCCATGGCCGCCGGCGTGGGCGTCGCGGTGTGGTTGATCACCGGATGGGTGCTTGCCGTGCTGATCATTCCGGCGGCCGTGTGGGGGCTGCCGGTGCTGCTTCAGACGTCGTCGAGCAAGGCCGAGATCGCCCGGCTCGAGGCGATGAGCGAGTGGGCGCAGAACCTGTCGAGCGTGCTTGGCGTCGGGATCGGCATCGAGCAGGCCATCACGGCCAGCCTGCGCTCGTCGCCGGAGCCCATTCGCCCCGAGGTGGCTCGCCTGGTCGCCCGGCTGCAGGCGCGCTGGGACATCTCGGCAGCGCTGCGGGCGTTCGCCGACGATCTCGATGACGCCACCGGCGACTTCCTCGTCGCCGCCCTGCTGCTCGGCGCGAATCGGCGGGGTAACCAGCTCAGCAGTGTGCTGGACGGTCTCGCGGCGGCCGTGCGTGACGACGTGCGAGCCCGCCGGATCATCGACGCCGAACAGGCGAAAGGCCGCACCACGGCCCGCCTGGTGACCATCATCAGCGCGTCCGGGCTGGGTCTGATGCTGCTCAGCCCGTACGCCGACCCCTACCGGACGGCCACCGGCCAGCTGATCCTCAGCGGGCTGCTCGCGTGCTACGTCGGGTGCCTGGTGTGGATGCGACAGATCACGACCACCCCACGCCAGCCACGCATCCTCGCGGCCGGCGCCGATGCGGAAGGCCCATGATGTCCACCACGCAGTTGGCCGTCGTGCTGGGCTTGGGCGCGGGCTCCGGACTGATTCTGCTGTTCAGAGAACTCATCGGCCGACGAACACGGCAGCTGCATCCAGCGCATACCGCGGCGCGGTTGACCGGCACCGCGACGGCGACGGCCGACCTGGTGGGCGACAACGGCTACACCGACCGCCTCGGCCGGGTGGTGTTGCGGCGGGCGGCCGGTGCGGCTCTGCTGCACGTGCCGCACCGTGATCTGGCTCTGCTCCGCAAAAGCGTGCCGCAGTTCCTCGGCGAGCGAGCGCTGTACGGTGCGATCGGCCTGTGCCTGCCGTGGGCGTGCACCCTGTCCCTGGCTGTCAACGGCATCTCGCTGCCGTTCACGGTCCCGGTCGGGGCTGGCATCGTCGCGGCCATCGCGCTGTCATACCTGCCCTTGTACAACGCAGCAGACCTGGCCAAGGCCAAACGGGCGGAGTTCCAGCGCGCCATGACCTCGTACATCGACCTCGTCGCGCTCGAACGAGCGGCGGGTGCCGGAACCACACAAGCGCTCGAGTCGGCCGCCCAGATCGGCGATTCCTGGGCGTTCCACCGCGTGCGCGACGAGCTCGCTCACGCCCGCTGGGCAGGAACGCCAGCCTGGGACGCGCTGCGCACCGTGGGCGAGGAACTCCGGCTGCCCGAACTCGCCGAGACCGGCGACGTGATGCAGATGTCAGCTCACGAAGGCGCCACCGTCTACGACATCCTGCGGGCCAGGGCCTCGGCCATGCGCAGTGAGATCCTCGCCGGTGACCAAGCCCGCGCCGGCGCGCGAACCGAGCGTGCCACGGCACCGTTGGCGGCGACGTCGGTGGTGTTCATGTTGATCCTGGCCGCTCCCGTCGCCATGCAGATCGGCTGACTCCGTGGTCCCGTCGAATCGATCGAGTCCGCGCAGGTACGGGCGCGACCGCGGCTCGGCCACCCTGGAGACCGTCATTCTGTGGCCGGCGGTCTTCCTGCTGATCTTCGGCATCGTGCACGCCGGCATCTGGTTCCACGCGCGCAACATCGCGCTCACCGCCGCCCAAGAAGGTGCCCGCACCGCCAGCATGAACAACGGCGACGGCGGAGCCGAGCGTGCCGCCGAATTCATCTCCAGCGCCGGGAGCGACTCGATCCTGAGCGTGCGCACCATCACCCAGTCGGCGCGTGCCGACGATGTCACCGTGACCGTGTCGGCTGCGTCGACGACGCTGATCCCCGGATGGATGATCGACGTGACGCAGTCGTCGACGGCGCCGATTCGCCGATGGACCGATCCATGACCCGCGCAGGCCGTGCGGGCGCCGCCGAACGTGGCTCGGCGACACTCGAGATGGCGGTCCTGGCGCCGGGCCTCCTCCTGCTCATCGCGTTGCTTACGTTCGCCGGCCGACACGCCCTGGCCGACGGGACGGTCGAGCAGGCGGCTGCGGACGCGGCCCGGGCAGCGTCGCTGCAACGCACAGCGACGGCCGGGGAAACGGCCGCAGCCGAAGTCGCCCGCCGCTCCCTGGCCGATCAGGGCCTGGCTTGTCTGAGCACGACGGTTGAGGTCGACACCTCCGGGCTCCGAGCGGCCCTCGGCGATCCGGGCCGGGTGACGGTCACCGTGAGCTGTCCGCTCAAGGTGGCCGACCTTCCGTTGGCCTTGCCGACGGTCACCGTCCGCGCAACCGCCGTCAGCCCCGTCGACACATACCGCGAACGATGAGGAGCACTCGGATGACGCGGACGACCAGGCTCAGGACGAGCAGCGACACCGGCAGCATCACCTTGATCTTCGCAGTCGTCACCCTGGCGCTGATCGCGATGGTGGGCCTGGTGTTCGACGGCCGCGCCCAAATGACGGCTCAGCAGCGCGCCGACAACGTCGCCGCTGAGGCGGCACGGGCTGCCGGTCAGCACATCAGCGGGTCGGTGGTGACCGGCTCGAGTGGTCTCGATCGGCGCCGCGCCGTCGCCGCCGCCCGAAACCACCTGTCCGCGGCCGGCGTTGCCGGCTCGGTCACGCTGGAGGGCAATACCATCGTCGTTCGAACCGATACGACCGAACCGGCGCGCATCCTGTCGCTCATCGGCATCACCACGCTCGAAGCCACCGGCGAGGCGACCGTCGAGGTGACGACGAGACTGTGACGGCCTCGTCGGGACGACGCATCGTGCTACCAGATCGTCGCCGCAGGTGTCACGAAGCACCCACGCTGCGCACCCACAGGCAGTAGACACCCCACCTGTGGGAGGAGCTCTCACCCCCATGCCCGAACTCGACGACACCAGGAACCAGCTCGACGCGGCGGCCGACGCCCTGACCGCGCGGCGGTCGCTGTATGCGGCCCTCGCCGCGCTGGCGGCCGATCCGTTTGATCTCGGCCAGGCGCTGCTGCTCCCGCTGTTGCAGCGCCGCGCCCGCGAAGCCGACCACACGCTCAGCGCCGTGCTCGATGCGCACGCCATGCCGTGGCCACCGACGCTGCCGGCATCCCCGCCCGATCATCCACTGACGTCCCTGCAGCGCAGGCTCGCCGACGCTGATGACGACGACGGGTTGCTGTGACGTTTCCCGTCGTCCCTGCGCCACGAGCTCGCGTGTCCGGGCGTGCCGTCGGCGTCATCGGATTCCTTCGGCAGCACTGGCTGTGGCTGCTGGTCGCCGTGACGGCGCTGGCCTGCGGGGGCGCGGTGTGGGCGATCCTCTCCACCGGCCCTCGTCCGGTGCCGCTGCCCTCGGCCGGCTCGTCTCCCGTCTCCGCCACACCAAGTGAGCCGATGTCCACGTCGTCGCCATCGTCGACGGCTGCGCCGTCGATCACAGGGACCGCTGACGTCATCGGCGCTTCGGCCGGCGGGTGGGCCGAAGTGGCGACGGGATTCGGCCGGACCTTCACCCAGACGACGCTGGGTCAGCAGGCGTGGTTCGCCGCGGTGTCCTCGTGGCTCACCGACGAGCAGGCGGCGATGTATCGCGACGTGCGCGTCGCCGACATCCCGACGGGCACGCTCGTCGACGTCGACGTCGACGATCCCGGCGAGGCCACGAAAACCCGCGGCGTGCTGACCTACGACTCCGGCATGAAGCTCGATCTCGGGCTCGTGTACGCCGAGCCGGCCGGGGGCTGGCTGATCGCCTCGGTTCGCCTCGCCGACCCGTCCGGCTGAAGGTTCGCGGCAAATGTCGGTCATGGTGCCCACCACATGGACACCACTACCGATCGGATCCTGATCTGTCATACGTTGCGTCAGGGTCGCCCAGCCTGCGTTCGGGCGGCCCTGACTCGGTAGAGAACGGAGCTTCGCACGATGACCAGTGGCCGATTACCCGTTCGCGACGGAGAGCTGTTCGTCGACGACCGCGGGGCCGGCCACCCGCTCGTGCTCATCCATGCCGGCATGCTCGACCACCGGATGTGGGACGACCAGGTCGACGTCTTCGCCCGGGCTGGTTACCGCGTGATCCGCTACGACGCACGCGGGCACGGCGCCTCGTCCACACCGGTTGCCGACTACTCCGCCTGTGACGATCTCGCAGATCTGCTCGCCGGGCTCGACGTTCCCCGAGCCTCGCTGGTCGGGCTGTCCACGGGCGCGCGCATCGCCATCGACTTCGCCCTGACCTACCCGGACTTGGTCGACATGATGACGCTGGCGAGTCCCGGCGTCAGCGGCATGCAGTTCACCGATCCCGCAATCCTCGAGCTGATGCAGCGGCAGTCGGCTGCAGCGCAGGCGGGCGATCTCGACGGCTACGTCGAGTACTTCCTCCGGGCCTGGGTCGACGGGCCCCATCGAGGACCGGACCAGGTCGATGCCTCGGTGCGAAAACGGTGCCGGCAGATGGCCACCGACGTCGTCCGCAACCATGCCGCGGCCTCCGGCGCCATGCGCGAGGTCGGCGCGCTCACCCGCCTGCGTGAGCTCACCCCGCCAGTGCTGGTTCTCGTGGGCGACCTCGACTCCACCGACATCCACACGGTGGCCGGATGCCTTGAAGCCGAGGCACAGTTCGCCGCGAGTGCGGTGATCCCGGGCACCGGGCACACGCTGGCCATGGAGCAGCCGGCTGCGTTCAATGCCGCAGTCTTGACGTTCCTGGAGCGAGCCCGCCTCACCCAGTAGGGGCTTTCGCTCGGCGCCACTCGAGGCTGAGGCCGGTCATGACGTCAAGCGAACGGTCGAGCACCTCGTGCAACGATTCTCGATAGCCGCTGTCGTGCCAGTACTCGATGCTCGCCAGGAACCCAGCGACGAGCGCGGCGACGAGGACCCGGATCTCCAGTTCGTTCGGGTCCCGGCCGGTGTGCTTGGCCAGCAGCGCCCGAATGTCGGCATTGACCTCGTCACCCTGGCGATACATGCCGGCCCGCACGGCGGGCACCGTCACTGCGTAACTCATCCGGCGGCGTACGAGGTCCTCGTCGTCGTTGCTCATCATCACCTCGACCATCTCGGTGATGACCTTGCGCAGCGCGGTGATCGGGTCGCGGGCCGCCAACTCGTTGTCGAGCGCCCGGACCGCGACGGGGTCGTACTCGTCGTGCAGGATCAGCTGTTCCTTGGTGCCGAAGTAGCGGTAGATCGAACTCGGTGACACCTCGGCCTCGGCCGCGATGCGTTCGATGGACACCGCGTCGTAGCCATGCTGATCGAACAAGTCGACGGCCACCCGTTGGATGTGGCGCATCGCCTTGAGCTTCTTGCGCTCGCGCAAGCTGAGTTCGGCCGCCATTGCTGCGATCGTAGCGCCCTCCTGGAAGAACTGACAGTCACTTGCAGTTTGCGTCCTACGTATGCGAGAGTTACTACTAATTGACAGTAACTCTCAGCTCTAGGAGGCCTGATGTCTCTGCCGATCGACGTCGGCGGGTTGACCAAACACTTCGGCCGCACGCGCGCACTCGACGGACTCGATCTGACGGTGCGCACCGGCGAGGTGCACGGCCTACTCGGCCCGAACGGCGCCGGAAAGTCCACCACGATCCGCATCCTGCTCGGGCTGCTGCGCGCCGACGACGGAGCCGCGACGATGTTCGGGCGCGACCCGTGGTCCGACGCGGTCGACCTACACCGGCGGCTGGCCTACGTCCCCGGTGACGTGAACCTGTGGCCGTCGCTGACCGGTGGTGAGGTCATCGACGTCCTCGGCCGGCTGCGCGGCGGGCTCGATCCACGTCGCCGCGCCGACCTGCTGCAGCGCTTCGACCTCGACCCGACCAAGAAGGGCCGCACCTACTCGAAGGGCAACCGGCAGAAGGTCGCCCTGGTGGCCGCGCTTGCCTCCGACGCAAAGTTGTTGATCTTGGATGAGCCGACGTCCGGTTTGGACCCGTTGATGGAAGCGGTGTTCACCGAATGCATCCGCGAAGCAAAGTCCGAGGGGCGCACGGTCCTGCTCTCCAGCCACATCATGGCCGAGGTCGAGAAGCTGTGTGACCGAGTCAGCATCATCCGGGCCGGGCGCACCGTGCAGTCCGGCTCGTTGAGTGAACTACGGCACCTGACCCGGACCAGCATCGAAGCCACGACCAGCCGCCCGGCAGACGACTTGGACCGCGTGCCCGGGGTCCACGGGTTGACCGTCGACGGCGCAACCGTGCGATTCGACGTCGACGGTGACCATCTCGACGCAGCCCTGCGTGCGCTCACGACGTACGGCGTGCAAGCCCTCACCAGCGCACCGCCCTCACTCGAGGAGCTGTTCATGCGCCACTACGGCACCGGCGACGACACCAGCACCGAACCGCAACCCGCCGAGGCCGCCCGATGAGCACGCTGACCGGAACCATGCATCTGGCCCGGCTGAACGTACGCCGCGACCGGGTCCGCCTTGCCGTCTGGCTCGCAGCCCTCACCGGGCTCCTCGCGGCGACCACCGCGGGCATCAAGAGTCTCTACCCCACCGCGGCCGACCTGGCCGGCTACGCCGAGACGGCGGGCTCCAGCCCGGCGGCCACCGCGCTCAATGGACCGGGCCACGCCGTCGACACCGCAGGCGGGGCGACGGTGTTCGAGGTCGGCGGTTACCTCTCGGTCGCGGTCGCGCTGATGAGCGTGCTGATCATCGGCCGCTGCACCCGTGCGGAAGAAGAGTCCGGACGCCTCGAGCTGTTGCGAGCCAATGTCCTCGGCCGGCATGCCGCGCTGGCCGCCGCGGTCATCGTCATGGTGGCGATGAACATCGCCGTCGGGACCGCGGTGGCGGCGATCATGACCGCCTTCGACGTTTCAGCCGCCGGAGCTGCCACGTTCGGAGCCGCGCTGGCGGGCATCGGCATCGTCTTCGGCGCCGTCGCCGCGGTGACCAGTCAGATCACCGAACACGTACGAGGGTCGAACGCCATCGCGGGCACGGTGGTCGCAGCCGCCTACGTGATCCGCGCGGCCGGTGACGTCGGCGAGACCGGCCTGTCCTGGCTCTCGCCGTTCGGCTGGGTACAGGCCACCCGCCCGTTCGCCGACGAACGCTGGTGGCCACTGCTGATCGCGCTCGGCGCTGCCGCCCTCCTGGTCGCCATGGCCGTCGCGCTGCAGAATCGGCGCGATGTCGGGGCGGGACTCGTACCGCAGCGGCCGGGGCCGGCGTCGGCGTCACCGACACTGCTCCACCAGGTGGGATTCTCACTGCGTCTGCAGCGGGCGTCGCTGATCGGCTGGACGGTGGGCGTGTTTCTCGGTGGCCTGGCTTTCGGATCGGTCGCACGCGAGATGGAGGACATCGTCGCCGAGAGCGACGACCTGCAGGAGTGGGTGAGTGCGTACGGCGCGAACCCGACCGAGGCGTTCCTGGCCTTGACGCTACTGCTGTTGTCACTGGCAGCTGCCGGTTGCGCCATCGCCTCGGCGTTGCGCATCACCAGCGAAGAGTCGGCCGGGCGGGCCGAACCCATCTTGGCCACCCCGCTCAGCCGGCCGGCATGGTTGCTCAGCCACCTCGTCGCGCCACTCGCCGCTGCGATCGTGGTGCCTGTCGCCGGAGGTCTGGGGACCGGAATCGCCTACGGCATCTTGACCAGCGACGCCGAGCAAATCCCACGCCTGGCCGGCGCGGCCATGGCGCACGTGCCCGCAGTGTGGTTGCTCACCGCCGCCACGGTGCTCTTGATCGGCCTACTGCCTCGACTGGCCGTCACAGCGTGGGCGATTCTGGCCGGCTGCGTGGTCGCCGCGATGCTGGGCTCGCTGATCCGGCTGCCCGACTGGGTGCTCGAGCTGTCGCCGTTCGAGCACACGCCACGGTTACCGGGCGGCAGCATGGACGTGGCGGCATCGCTGACGTTGACCGGGCTCGCGGCCGCGGTGATCGTCGTGGGCGTGGTGTCGTTTCGCCGGCGGGACGTGCGCTGAGGACCGGCGGCGCGGCTGATCGCGGCTCAGATCTCTTTGGTCAGCATGACCGCGCCGGTCTCGCGCTCGTAGCCCAACCGGGTGTACACGCCCAGGGCGCCGGTGGGATTCGCGGTGTCGACGTCCAGGCCGGCGTACTGCATGCCCGAGGCCGAGTAGGCGCGCATCGCGGCGACCAACAGCGCGCCGCCCAGGCCCTGCCGCCGCCACTCGCGGCGGACGCCGAGCAGGTCGGTCCAGCCCTCGGTGTAGCCCTGGGGCTCCCAGTCCTGGTGGTAGGCACCGGAGATCAGGTAACCGACCACCAGGCCCGCGGCGTCGAGCGCGACGAAGCTCCAATCGGGCCGGAACGCATCGGTGCCTACGACGTTCACCTGCCACACCTCGGCATCGAACGGACTCGAGCCCCAGTGGTCGCGGGCGAACGACTCGTTGTGGGCGAGCCGGACCGCCTCGTCCCACGACCGGGCATACGGACGTACCGTCACGCCGTCGGGGACTCGAATCTCAGGCAGCGGCGCCGCCAGGTCTCGACGCATCCCGATGTACCACCGCCGCGGTTCGAAGCCGGAGCGTTCGCCGAGACGTCTCGCCGCGACGTGGTGCTCGTCGACGAATAACCGGATCCGAGCCGGCAGATTGACCGCCGCGGCGGCCAGCTGCTGCCGCGAGCGTGCCTCGCTCCACGCCAGGATCGCCCGGCCGATCCCACGGCGGCGATCGTCCGGGTGCACCGTGCCGTACAGGACGGTGGCGTGGGTGCCTTCGGTGGCGGGGCGGAACTCCGACCACGCATACGCACGCATTCGGCCGGCAGCGTCGAAACCGGCCACCGAGTCGCGGGCCGGGTCCCGCCAGCCGCCCTCGAACATCTGGGCCAGTTCGCTTCGTGAGCGACGCTCGGTGGCGTCGTCGGCGTCGTCGGCCACGCCCGTCAGCGCGTACCACGCTGGAACATCGGCCGGGGTCAGCGCCCGCCAGGTCAGATCGACGCCGGACGGCAAGCCCGGAAGGTTCGCCGGTGCGGCGGCGCGGACCCGGACCGGGGCCAGTTGTGCGCTGGACATGCGGCACACGCTAGATCGGTGTGGCGCGAGCAGCGAGCGATTTTTCGACCAGTTCCGGACCCAGGGCGCCCTCCGGCGCGCTTCAGATCAGGCGCGTCCCAAGAGCTGCGACCACCAGGCGTTGAGCAGCAACCCCTTCTCGACGCCGACGCCGACCGAGGTGTAGCTGCAGTCCAGCAGCCGGGCGCGCGAGTCGGCATCGGCCATCCAGTGCTTGACGACACGTTCGGCGCTGCGGGTCCCGCGCCACACGTTCCCGGTGACGGGTGCGCTGTAGCCGTGGTCTTCAGCGCGGTCGGTCGGGGTCTCGCCGTCCGGACTCACCAGTGAGACGAACCACCGCTGGCGCATGTCGCGGCTGTGTTCTCTGGCAGCGGCCAGGAGCCGAGCGTCGGCCCGAAGCGGCGAGCAACCCGCCTCCGCACGCACCGCGTTGGTGGCATCGATCAGCGCCTGTTCGTCCCGGGCGAGTACCGGAGTGGTGGGCTGCGGGTCGGTCGGCGTCGTGGACGGGGTGGGCGTCGGATCGTTCGGCGTGGAGGGCTCTCCGGTCGGCGTCGGCTTGCCGGGCCGGGTCGGCTCGTCGGTGGGCTCAGGGGTGGACGACGGCCGCGGCGAGCCGGACGTTTCGGGTTCGGCCGGGTCGGTGTCGTCCGTGGGATCGCTGGTCGGGTCCGGCTCGCCGGAGGGGTCCGGATCCCCGGTCGAGTCGGGATCGCCGGTCGAGCTCGAATCGCCGCCGCTCGACCCGTCGGTGCGGTCCGCGCCGTCGCCATGCGGATCGCTGGCCGCGTCGGAGGTCTCGGAGGCGCCGGGGGTGCCCGATGTGCCGGCATCGGACGGGGTGCCCGTGGCCGACGACGACGTCGTGTCGCTGGGCCGGTCGGAGGTCCGCGTACTCTCGGTCTCGACGCGCAGAGTGCCGGACGACGACGGATCCTCGTTGAGGACCGCGATGGCGCCGACCGTGAGAACGGGGATCAGAACCAGAGAGCCGAGGCGCAGGTACAGGGGGGTTTTACTCGGTCGTCGGTGCCGAGGTTGCCACAAGGTCACGGGTCAAAGTCCTTCCGACGATGCCCGACCATACTGCACGTGCCAAGATCATATGACCCCTACCTCCCGATCCGCCCGCCTGCATCTGGATGTCGTAGATGACCGAATACCGCCCTCAGTCGCCGACGATGCTGGTCGTGGCCGCTGCGATCGTCGACGACCTCGCGCGGCCGCAGCGGCTGCTCGCCGCACGCCGCCGCGCCCCGGCCGAACTGGCCGGAGGGTGGGAGTTCCCGGGCGGGAAGGTGGAGCCGGACGAGACACCGGTGGCCGCCCTGCACCGCGAATTGCGCGAGGAGTTGGCGGTCTCGGTCCGGCTGGGCGCTGAGGTGCTGGGGCCGGTGGACGGGGCCTGGCCGTTGACCGCCCAGGCCTGCATGCGGGTGTGGTGGGCCGTCGTCGAGTCCGGTGTTCCCGAAGCGATGGCCGACCATGACGCGTTGCGCTGGCTGGAGCCCGGCTCGTGGCACGCGGTGTCCTGGCTGCCGGCCGACCGAGCGGTCGTAGCCGCGCTTGCCGGCCACGACTAACCTGGCGACATGACGCCGACCTCCGAGCCTGCCGACCGGGACGAGCCCGGGCGCCTCCCGCCCACGCCTTCCACTCCCGCGGTTCGAGCATCGGACCTCGAGCGCGAACAGGTCGTCGAGGCGCTCTCGGAGCACGCCACCACCGGGCGACTCACCCTCGCCGAACTCGAGGAACGCATCGGCCTCGCCTACCGGGCCACCACCCGGGAGGAACTGGATCGGCTCGTCGCCGATTTGCCCTCGACCGATTCGGCGTCTCGTTCGGCCACCGAGCCCGAGACCCGCCGCCGCAAACTCACCAAGTGGATCGTCGCGATCATGGGCGGCACCGAGAAGCAGGGACGCTGGCGGGTGGCCGAGCGCGTGACGGCGTTGGCCATCATGGGTGGGCACACGATCGACCTGCGTAACGCCGAACTCGATTCCGACGAGACCACGATCGTGTCGATCAGCGTGATGGGTGGCGCCGACATCTACGTCCCCGACACCGTGGACGTCGAAGTGGGCGGGTTCTCGATCATGGGCGGCACCGGCGAGCGGGGAAGCACGAGGCCGCCGCGCCCGGGCGCACCGAGAGTCAAGATCCTCGTGTACAACGTCATGGGCGGCACCGACGTGTGGCGGCTGCCGGAGGAGACTCTGGACATGCCGCTCAAGAAGGCCCAGAAGATCGCCAAGAAAGCCCACTGAGGCCACACCCGGACATGAAAGCGGCCCCGCAGGCCGGGCACGGACCTGCGGGGCCGGATCATGAGCGGGCCATCCGTCTTTCTGCGACGGATCCCGGCAACGGCCGCGGCCACCCGACTCGGCGGCCAGCCGACCGTCACTGACGGTACGGGGCGTTGCCTTCACATCGCTTTCACGATGTATTCATCCAGGTCAACGCCCCGACCAACAGACTCGCTCCTCAGGCGACGCTGCTGTTGCGCTTGGCGCGGACGGCGATGGCTGCGCCGCCGGCCAGGAGAAGACCGATCCCGAGGAAAATCATCCAGGTGTTGGACGATCCGGTGTCGGGAAGGTCGTCGTCGCCGTTCTCGTCGCCTTGCTCGTCGCCGTTCTCGTCCGCACCGTCGTCCCCGGTGGTCACCGTGAACGAAACAGTGGCTTCGGAGTCGGTGAGCTCAGGGTCGCCACCTTCCAGCGTGGCCGACGCCGTCAGCGTGTACTCACCGTCCTGCAACGGCTCCGCGGGGGTGAACGTCCATGCGCCGTTCTCGTCGACCTCGAGGTCGCCCTCCCACGTGTCGGCCGCGGTCTGCACCGCGCCCGACTCGGTGACGGTGCCTTCGATCTCCAGGCCGACCGTGGCCCCCGGGAAGGCCGTACCGGTGAAGACGACGTCACCGGAGACCGAGGAGCCGTCCTCGGGCGCGGCGATGGTGACCTCAGGCGCCTTGATGCCGAGGTCGGCCACCGTGGCCTCCTGGGTGTCACCGTCGAACTGCTGCGTGACGGTCGCGTCGAAGCGCTTGCCGATCGGCAGGTCCGATTCCGGCGTGATGGTCCAGGTGCCGTCCTCGCCGACCGTCGCCTCGCCCACGACCTCGTCGCCGACGGTCAGGGTGACCGTGGCGCCGGGCTGGCCGGTGCCGGTGAAGTCGGGACGGACGTCGCTGGTGGTCTGCCCATCGGTCGGGGACTCCACCGCGAGCTGCTCGACCTGCACCTCGGTGGCGGTGAAGTTGCCCTCGACGACCTCGGACTTCGAGTACTGGCCGTACGTGGCCTGCAGCTCGTAGGTGTGCTCACCCGGCTCGAGGGCCTCGGTGACGTCGACGGAGAACGCGCCGTCGTTGGTCACCTCGCCGCCGTAGGAGTTCTCGCCGTCGATCACGAGGCGGACCTTGTGCGTGGAGCGCGCGCCCTCGACGGTCCCGGTGAACGTCGGGGTCGGGCCGGTCTCGCCGCCGTCCTCGGGCGAGGTGACGACCGGCGTGTTGATCTTGATCGCCGGCTCCCAGTCGGCACCGAACAGGCTCTTGGCGCTGTACTCGCCGCCAGCCACGGCGTAGCCGATGCTGAAGTCACCGCTGGTGTCGTCCGGCCCGGTGGCAGGCGTCCAGGTGTCGCAGTCGGTGCGGCCGTCGTGAGTCGAACCGCTGTTCACACCGAGCGCGTAGCTGCCCACGAGGATCGAGCCGCCGCTGTCACCGCCGAGCAGGCACGCGTTGAAGATGAACCCGGTGACCTGCTGGTCGCCCACGGCGATGCTCTCCTGCGGAACGAGGACCTCGCCGCAGCTCCAGCCGGAGGTCGCGCCGGACTTGCACGCCTGCGCACCGGCGACCGCGCCGATGGTCCCCAGGACGTCGACCGAGGCCTCGTCCGGGCTACCGGCACCGCCGGCCCAGCCCGCGACCTGCGGGATCCCGTCCCACTCCGACGTGACGTCGACCAGGCCGCCGTCGTGTTCGTTGCCGTAGTGCATCGAGCCCGGAACGAACTCGCCCAGCGAAGTGCCGGGGAACTCCTGCGCCCAGTCCTCGCTGGCCCAGATCGGCTCGTCGAGCTCGATGTGGTGGACGGGGTAGGTCAGCTGCTCACCGGTCGCGGTGTCCGTACCGCAGTGCCCGGCGGTCAGGAAGCGCGAGTTGCCGTCAGCGTCGTACCCGCTGAACCCGGCCGAGCACCGGCCGAGCTGGAAGGCACCGGTTTCATCCGGCTCGCTGGTTTGGTAGGCGTAGCCGTAGCCGCCCTTGTGATCGCGGGCGGGCTGGACCTCGCGTTCGGTGCTGAGCTCGATCAGCCCGCCGACCTCGACCTTGGCGCCGGTGGCCTCGGCCAACGGAACGTCGCTGTCGGAGCCGACGTGAATGGTCACGTCCTGGCCGTCGATGGACGAGCCCAGGACGTTCACGCCTTCGGCACGCAGCGAGTCCGCCACGTCCGACGCCGTACGCGCCGCTTCGGCATTGGCGAGATATTGCGCCGGCTCGAGGCCGAGGTCACGCTGGATCGCTTCGCGCAGCGCCGCCGGCAGCTCGGCTGCCAGGTCGGTGAAGTCCGCAGCGGCGAAGGTCTGCACGGCTAACGGGGCACGGTCGTCGTCGGCATGAGCCGGCACCGCAGCGGATGCGATGACGCACCCGCCGGCGACGGCGGCAGCCACGAAGGCCCCGGTAGCACGTGCTGCGCCTCGGCGGCGCAGCAACATGGTGCTCACTGATGTTCTCCAATAAGTGTCATTTGACATGGCTGGTCCGGAAAAGACGGTGCGTAGCGGCCGAATCGGCCAGGTGTCCAAACCGGATCTGGGGCAACGTTACACAGCTTGACAGCTGACATACATCATGCGGGTGATCAAGTCACGTGGAGTTCTTGAATCGGTGACGCAAGCCCGGCCTTTTCCTGCATCCTTGTCCGGAAATGTCCCTACAAGCGTGCGTTTCCCGAGGTAGACCCAGCTCTTGGCGCAATGACGTGTCTCCGCGCGCTTTGCGCATCGCGGTGATTATCGCCGTTTTCGGGCGCAGAACCTCGGCGCGGAGGAACGAATTCCTCGTGCACGTCAAGCCGTGCGCACGAATCGCTGCAGCACCGTCGCGACGTGCTTCTCGATGTCGTCATCCGAAGGCGCGGGGTCGAGTCCGAACAGGCGTCGCCGGTGTCGCTCGCCCAGCCACTGCGTGAACAGCGCCTCGGCCTGGGCCGCCAGGCCGTGCCCGTTGCGGTCGGCGGGCAGCACGAGGGCGCCGGGCGGCAAGGCGGCCAAGAGGTCACACAACACGCCGATGTAGCGATGAGAGCCGTTCATGTAGTGACGCTCGGCCAGCTCCGGGAAGCGGGCGGCTTCGCCGATCACCAACCGGTGCAGCCCCACAGCCTCGTCGGACAGCATCAGCCGCACCAGTCGGACACCGAAGGCGTGCAGGAGCGAGACGGGGTCGTCGGAGTCGCCCGTCGTCGCTGTGACCGCGCGGTCACCGAGGCGCCGGACCACCGCTACGAACAGCTCTTCCTTGTCGCCGATGGTGGTGTAGATCGTGCGCTTGGCCACCCGGGCGCCGGCGGCGACGTCTTCGATGGTGGTCGCCGAGTACCCGCGGCTCAGGAACTGGCGCATGGCCGACTCCAGGAGCGCATCGCGCCGAGCAGCGCGATCCTCGTCTCGCGGGCGGCCTCGCGCCGGTGACCGCCGAACCTCGTTGGTTGCCATGGCGACCCCGATCTATGCTTTCCAAGAATGAAACGATAGCGTTTCATTTGTAGCCCGGTCACCGCCGGGCCGGATCTGAGCGTCTCGGCACACGAGAGGGGCGAGCGAGAGTGGCGACCACGAGTCGTGCGCGCAAGCGCCCGCAGCGCCGTTCGACCAAGGACGGGAAACAGCTGCTGACCTATTACCGCCAGATGCTGCTGGTCAGGCGGTTCGAGGAACGGACCGCACGGGCTTACACCGAGGCCAAGATCGGCGGCTACTGCCACCTCAACCTCGGCGAGGAAGCCACCGTCGTGGGCCTGATGGAAGCGATCACCGAGCGCGACTATCTGTTCACGAACTACCGTGACCACGGCTACGCGCTGATCCGCGGCATGGATCCGGGCCGCGTCATGGCCGAGCTGTACGGACGCTCAGACGGCGTCGCCCGCGGCTGGGGCGGCTCCATGCACCTGTTCGACACCGAGGTTCGCCTCCTCGGGGGCTACGGCATCGTAGGAGGGCAGCTGCCGTTGGCCGCCGGGGCCGCGATGGCGATCTCGTACCGCGGCGGCGACGAGGTCGTCATGTGCCAGATGGGCGATGGCACCACCAACATCGGCGCGTTCCACGAAACGCTGAACATCGCCGCCCTGTGGGACCTTCCGGTCGTGTTCGTGGTCGTGAACAACCAGCTCGGTATGGGTACCACGGTCGAGATGGCCTCAGCGGAACCGGAGTTGTACAAGCGAGCCTCGGCGTATCGGATGGAGTCCGCACGCGTCGACGGCAACGACGTCATCGCCGTGCGCGACGCCGCGGCGGCGGCCGTCGAGCGTGCTCGAACCGAACACAAGCCGTTCCTGCTCGAGACGATGAGCGGGCGGCTGCGTGGGCACTCCGTCGTCGACCCCGCCACCTACCGCGATCCCGAGGAGGTCCAGGCGGTCCAGGAGCAGGACCCCGTCGCCACCTTGCACAACCACCTGATCAGCGAGGGCATCGCCGACGCGGACCAGTTGAGCGCCATCGACGCCGAAGTCGGCGAGGTCGTCGCGGCTGCCGTCGAGTTCGCCGAGAACAGCCCACACCCCGAGGTCGAGTCACTGTTCGACTACACCTACGCCACGCCGGTGCCGAACGACTCCCGGCGGCTGCCCGCTGACCCGCTCTTCCCCCTCGACCCCACCGCGGGAGCCTGACATGGCCGTCATCACCTACCGCCAGGCGCTGCACGACACCCTGCGTGCGGAGATGCTGCGCGATGAGAACGTCTTCCTGATGGGCGAGGAGATCGGCCGGTTCGAGGGGTCGTACAAGATCACTGCCGGCATGCTCGACGAGTTCGGGCCCCGCCGGGTGCGTGACACCCCGATCGCCGAGGAAGGCTTCACCGGGATCGCCGTCGGTGCCGCCATGCTGGGGCTGCGGCCCGTGGTCGAGATCATGACCATCAACTTCTCCCTGCTGGCGCTCGATCAGATCGTCAACCATGCGGCGAAGATCTACGGCATGTTCGGGGGGCAGAACAGCGTCCCGATGGTCATCCGGACGCCAGGCGGTGGGGGCCAGCAGCTGGCCGCCACCCATTCGCAGAACGTCGAGCTCTTCTACGCCTTCACCCCCGGGCTCAAGGTCGTGGCGCCGTCGTCGCCGGCCGACGCCAAGGCGCTGCTGCTCGCGGCGATTCGCGACGACGATCCGGTGCTGTTCCTCGAGAATCTGGCGCTGTACAACACCAAGGGCGAGGTGCCCGACGGCGACGAGCCCGGCGAGATCGGGCGCGCTGCGGTGACGCGCGAGGGCAGCGACATCACCCTCGTCGGGTACTCGCGCATGGCCCGGGTCGCGCTGCAGGTGGCGGAGAAGCTGGCAGCTGAGGAAGGCATCGACGCCGAGGTCGTCGACCTGCGTAGCTTGCGCCCGCTCGACCGCGAGACCGTCGTCCAATCGGTACGCAAGACCAACTGCGCCGTGGTTCTCGAAGACGATTGGCTCACCTACGGCATCGGCGCCGAGGTGGCGGCGTCGATCTCCGACGGCGCCTTCGACTGGCTGGACGCACCGGTGCGCCGGGTGGCGATGGCCGAGGTGCCGCTGCCCTACGCCAAACCACTGGAGCTCGCCGCGCTGCCGTCGGCGGATGACGTCGTCACCGTCGTTCAACAGACTCTCGACGCCGTCGGGCGCCGATCGGACCGGGCCCGCGCACGCTAGCGCGGCGACGAGGAGACACCATGGTCGACATCCTGATGCCCCGCCTCTCGGACACGATGGAAGAGGGCGTCGTCAACGCCTGGCTCAAGCAGGTCGGTGACGAGGTCAAGGCGGGCGACACCTTGGTCGAGATCGAGACCGACAAGGCAGTCATGGAGCACCAGGCCTACGAGGACGGTGTTCTGGAAGAGATCGTGGTCGCCGAGGGTGATTCCGCTCCGATCGGTGCACCGATCGCGCGGCTGCGGGCGGCCGGTGAACCCGAGTCTGCCCCAGCGGCCGAAGAGTCCGAGCCGGCGCCGGCTGAGACGGGAGTCGCCGCGGCCGAGGCCGAATCCGCCGAGGCCGAGCCGGCGGCACCGGCGGCTGCGCAAGCACCAGCCACGCCAGCCACACCGGCAGCGCCCGCCGCGGCGTCGACGGGCGACGGCGCGCGCATCCTCTCCTCGCCGTTGGCACGCCGTGACGCCCGCGAGTACGGCATCGACCTGGCGACCGTCACGGGAACCGGTCCCGGCGGGCGCATCATCCGCGCCGACGTCGCCCGCGCTCGCGACGAGCAGGCTCGCGCGGCATCCGCCCCGGCGGCCGCACCGGCCGCGGCGACACCTGCTCCCGAAGTGCCGGTCACCGACAGTGACGAGGTCATCTCGCTCACCCCGATCCGGCGCACCATCGCGCGCCGGCTGAGCCAGAGCAAGCAGACCGCACCGCACTACTACGTCACCAAGACCGTGGACGCCGAGCCGTTGATGACGCTGCGCGCAGATCTCAACGACCGGCTGGTCGCAGCCGGCCGGCCGAAGGTCAGCGTGAACGACATCATCGTCCGGGCCGCCGCCGTGGTGTTGCGCGATCACCCGGTCGTGAACTCGTCGTTCGCCGACGACTCGATCGTGCAGCACGGACGCATCCACGTCGGCGTCGCCGTGGCCACCGACGCGGGCCTCGTCGTGCCGGTCATCCGGGACGCCGACAGCAAGAACCTCACCACCATCGCGGCCGAGACCCGCGAACTCGCCGGCCGGGCTCGTGAGCGCAAGCTGACCCCGGACGAGATGACCGGCAGCACGTTCACCGTCAGCAACCTCGGCATGTACGGCATCGACCACTTCACCGCCGTCATCAACCCGCCTGAGGCGGCCATCCTCGCCGTCGGCGCGGTGCGCTCCGAGGCCGGTGTCCGCGACGGTGCGGTCGGCGTGGTCCAGCGGATGACGATGACCATGTCGTCGGACCACCGGGTCGTCGACGGCGCTCAGGCCGCGGAGTTCATCCGAGACCTCGCGACCGTGCTCGAAGACCCCTGGCTCGCCGTCGCCTGACACCGCTCAGCCAGCAGCGCGTGACTTCATGGCCGGTGACGGGTAGACGGCGAAGACCCGCTGGCCGGCCAGCCACTCGGTGAGCCTGCGCGCTTCGGCCTGCAACGCCTGGCGAGCCGGAGGGGCGACGTCTTCGAGGAGTCTCACCTGGACGATGCCATCGACGTCCTGCACCCAGGCGCCGACGGCCCGCCCATCGACCCACACGGTCGTTCCGGCGTTGCCTACGCTGTCGAACAACTGGGGGCCGAGCTCGCCGAGGACGAAATCGCGCTTCTTCCACCCCATCACGGTGGGATCGAGCAACGGCAGCAGCGCCACCCAGGGTTCGGGGGCGCGGACCGGCTCGATGTCGTCTTCTCGCAGCCAGCCGACCGAACCATTCTCCAGCGACACCCGCACCGCTGCTAGGTCGTCGAGTGCAGTCCGGACCGTGGCCTTGGTGGCGCCGAGCCACCACGCCATGTCGTCGATGGTGCCGGGGCCGTAGGCCCACAGCCACCGGTTCACCAGGTCGGCGTAGCCCTGCCGTGCCTCGAGCGCGTTGGGGACCTCGTGACCCCACCATGCTGCGGTGGTCGTCCACGTGGGCCGGCTGGTGTACCAGGGGCCGGCGTTGCCCGCCCGGGCGATCTTTCCGGCCAGGTTGAGCTGAGCGAGGACGCGAGGGGCGATCGCCACCTTGCCGCCCCACGACTTGCCGGGAGCCTGCACGATGAACCCGCCGACTTCGGGGACCTCCTCCCGCAGTTGGGCCGACGACCGCGGGACGCCGTCGGCGAGGTGGTCGAGGACCGCGATCTCAGCAGCCTGCACGAACGTCGCGCCTTCCCCGGCCGGCACCGTGCCCCAGCGTTCCAGGTCCTTGATGAGTCGGTTGCGGCTGACCGCGGCGAAGCGCGCGGAGACGCTGCCCCAGGCAGCGGGGACGACCTCGCGCGGAAACACGAAAAGCGTTTCACGCATGGCCTGCTGCCTGATCAGGGTACGCGTGTCGTAGAGCGCTCGTTCAACGTCGTCGACGCTGCTGGCCTCGGTCCGTGCCCAGCAGGACAGGTGCACGCTCGGCGGCTCGGTCGCGTGCAAGCACACGACCGCTCGAGCAGCGTCTTCGGGTGAGCGCACTCGACCGGACGGCGCCAGCGCATGCCGGACGCCCAGCCGCGCCCGACGCTCCTCGTCGGTGACCAACCGCACGACCGAGGTGGCCTCCGCCGGCATCAGGACGCTCCGCAGCCGGTGGCCTCGGCGATCAACCGGCGCACCTCCGCAGCCGTGGCGTCGTCCAATCCCGCTGGGACGGCCATGGCATCCCGCCACAGGCGCACGGCATCGGCCGTCGCTCCCACCGCGGCATGGATACGCCCGTGCTGGACCCACGCCACGGCCTGCAGGGACGACGCCCCCAGCTTCTCGGCCACCGCCGCCGCCTCGGTGCACGACGCGAACGCGGCGTCGTGATCACCACACTGCAGGTACAGCGATGCCTCCGCGGCCGCTTGGTAGAAGGCGTCGCGCGAAACCGGCTCGGGCGGGCACGTCGCGACAGCGGCTTGCAGGCTGCGGCGAGCATCGTCGAGCCGACCGAGACTCAGCTGAACCTCCCCGAGATTCCGCAGGCAACAGGCCCGGACCTCAGGCGGGAGGGGGTCCTCGGTGGTCACGCACCGTTCCAGTAACTCGGCGGCCTCGTGATGCCGCCCGGCGTGCTGGTGCAGCATCGCCATGTTGTTCAGCAACGTCACCTCGCCGAACCGGTCCCCGATCTCGCGGCGAATCGCCAGCGCCCGAGCGGCTGCTTCCAGCGATTCGTCGATGCGCATCTCCTCGCTGAGCGCCAGGCTGACGCTGTGCCACGCGGCCGAGACGAAGAACCGGTCGGACAGCTGTTCCTCGGCCGCCAGGACAGCGCGCGCGGTGTTCTCCAGATGCTCTCGATCGTCACAACACTCGTAGGCCACCGACCCGAGCAGCAACATCAACGCTGCGGCCTGGGCGGCATCCGCCGAATCCGGCGTACCCGGCGTCGTCAGGACCCGCCGGGCCAACCCCGCGATGAGGTGATGGCGCGGATGCAGCCACGTGTGGACGGCGACTTGGCTTTCGAACGTTCGCCCGGCGACGTCGTGCGGGTACCACGATGAAGTGTCGCGGTTGGTGCCTCCCGGGCGGAACACGTACTTGGCGTTGTCGAGGCTGCGCAGGTAGTAGCGCATGAGCCGGCGAGTCGCGGCAGCCACAGCGGCCTGGTCGGCTGGGTCGCCGTCATCGTTCAGGTAGTCGTTGACCAGATCGTGCCAGGTGTAGTGGCCCGGTCCCGTGGGTTCGATCAACCGAACGTCGGCCAGCGCCTCCAACGACGCTTGCGCGTCGTCGTCATCGACGTCCCAGGCAACCGCGGCGAACTCGACGTCGATCGCGGGAATCGGGGCGGCCGCCAGCAACCGCAACCGCTGTGCGGTCTGTGGTTCGAGGTCGTCGTGACTCGCTTCGAGCATCGCCCGTACACCGAGTCCGCCCATGGCGAGCTCGTCGAGGCGGTTGCCCGCGGTGAGTCGCTGCGCGAAATGAGCCAACGGCCACGTGGGCCGGGCCGCGATCCGTCCGCCGGCGATCCGCAGTGCCAACGGCGAGCCTTCGCACGCCGCACTGATCGCCGCTGCCGACTCCGGGTCGCTCGAGGTGCGTTCAGCGCCGACGATGGACGTGAGCAGCCGGCCCGAATCGGCCTCGCCGAAGAAGCCGAGGTCGACGCGGGCGGCTGCGGGCACATTGGTCAACGGTGGTCGGCTCGTGACGATCACCCCGCACATCTCGCCGCCGGGAATCAACCGCGGGAGATCGTCGGCGATGTGCGCGTCGTCGAGGATCAGCAGGAGCCGTTGGCCATCGCACAGCGTCCGGAACAGACTGGCCCGCTCGGCGACGTCGGCCGGCACCTCGGCCGCGGCGACCCCCAGGGATCGAAGCAGGCGCCCGAGGACGTCGCCGTGTTCGGTCCGCCCGTGTGGACCTCGCAATTCGGCGACCAGCTGCCCGTCGGGATAGTGCTCCCGAACGCGGTGGGCGACGTGGATCGCGAGCGTGGACTTGCCGGAACCGCCTGGGCCGGAGATCAGCACGACTCTGGTGGCCGCGGCGGGACCGGTGAGCACGTCGACCAGATGCTCGACCTGCTGTTCGCGGCCGATGAAATCCGGCACGGGTGGTGGCAATTGGGCCGGGCGGGTGTACGGCCGCGCCGGCGAGGTTTCGGGTTCCAGCAGCGTCGAGTCGTTTTCGAGGATGCGGCGATGCAGCGTGACCAGTTCCGAGCCCGGGTCGATGCCGAGCTCGTCGCGCAGGACATGCCCGACGTCATGGAATGCAGCCAGCGCTTCGCTCCGTCGGCCCTGCCGGTAGAGGGTCAACATCAGCTGGGCCCATGTTCGCTCCCGCCACGGATGCGCAGCGACCAACGCACGCAGCGATCGCTGTAGTCCATCGAGGTGACCGAGCTGAAGTCGCAATTCGTTGGCGCGTTCGGTCGCATTGAGCAGTTCCTCGACGATGGCCGTGGCCCGCTCGCGCTCGACGTGATCGGGGGTCAACCCGGACAACGGGGCACCACGCCAGAGCGACAACGCGCGGTTGAGCAGGTCGAGCTCGTTGCGCGGCTCAGCCGTGGCGGTGGCCGCGGACACGAGAGCCCGGAACGCCCCGAGATCGACGGCGTCGGGCGCCACGTCGAGGACGTACCCACCGGCGACCGCACGGATCGTGTCGCGGCCGACGACGTGGCGCAGCCGAGCGACATGAGTCTGGATGGTGCTGCGCGGACGCTCCGGCGGCTGGTCGGGCCACAGATACTCTTCCAGCACGTCGAGGCCCACGACGGAGCCGGGACGCAGCGCCAGTACGGCCAACACCACACTGGGCCGGCCCGCGGGCAGCGCCAGTTCGACGCCGCCACGCCACGCACTCACCGGGCCGAGGATCGTGATCGACAGCTCTTGGCGCGAGCCGCCGCTGGTCCCCTCAACAGCCATCGCGGTCAGCTTAACCATGCCGTCGACGCGCAGTCGCCGTTCTCGGGTGGCCGAGCCCACTCACATACTTGACTCAGTCAACATATTGCTTGATACCGTCAACTCATGGATGCCGACACATCCGCCCGCGTCGCCTCCGTGCGGTCCTTCAACCGCTTCTACACGAGCGTGATGGGATTCCTCGACCAAGGTCTGCTCATGTCTCGGCACACGCTGACCGAGGCGCGGGTGATCTTCGAGCTCGCCCAGCAGCCGGAGTCCGACGTCGCTGATGTGCGCTCCGCGCTGGGCATCGACGCCGGCCAGTTGAGCCGGATCCTCGCCCGGCTGGACTCCGCAGGCCTGGTCGACCGATCGCGCTCGAGCGCGGATGGCCGCCGGCTTCGCGCGTCGCTCACCCAAGCCGGGCGCGACGCGTTCGCCACGCTCGACTCGCGCTCGAACCGCCAGGCGGAGAAGCTGCTGGGCTCGCTTTCCGAGCACGACCAGCGACGGCTCATCGCCGCGTTCGCCACGGTGCGCGAATTGCTGGACGACGGCGCCGACGACGACAGCCGCGCCACCTACGTGCTGCGCGGCCTGCGCAACGGCGATCTCGGATGGGTCGTGCAACGCAACGGCGCGCTCTACGCCGAGGAGTACGGCTGGGACGAGACCTATGAAGCTCTGGTGGCGCGCATCGTCGCCGACTACGGCGCGAGCCACGACCCACGGCGAGAGAACGCATGGATCGCCGAGCTCGACGGTCGCCGGGCCGGCGCCGTGTTCTGTATGCGCAAGGACGACAAGACCGCACAGCTGCGGCTGCTTCACGTGGAGCCGTCAGCGCGTGGCGACGGACTGGGCAAGCGCCTGGTCGACGAGTGCGTGACCTTCGCCCGGAACGCCCACTACGAGGCGATCACGCTCTGGACCAACAACGTGCTCACCGCAGCTCGGCACATCTATCAGAAGACCGGCTTCGAACTCGTGGAGCAGGAACCGCACCACAGCTTCGGCCACGACCTGGTCGGCGAAGTCTGGCGGCTGGACCTACGCCGAGCGTGACATCCGCTGCCGCACGGAGGCGGTCACCTCGTCGGCTCGCTGGGCCAACGCACCGACGCCGTCGACCGTCGCGGCCAGCCGCCGGCGCGCGTCATCGTCGGTGACACCTGCGACGTTGATCT
>JAJYTA010000182.1 GCA_021793295.1 Actinomycetes bacterium | reverse complement strand
CTTGCACGACGATCATCACGACCGGCGAAATCGGCGCCACGCCACACGACGATCATCACGACCGCCGCACGCGACCCGCCCGCACGCGACCCGCCCGCCCGCGACCGACCGCACGGCTGCGACGCGCCACCGCCGGTCCTCGCTGCCGCTCAGCGCTATCGACGCGGATCAGTTACCGCGGTCGAACGCCCGCCGGGCGCCCGTCGCCGTGCCCGCCCTCCTGAACGTCCGCGGGACCCGTCGTGCTCGCCGACACGGTCAGCCGGGGCAACAGGAGGTGCACCAGCGGGCCGATCGCAACGGCGTACAGCACCGTGCCGATACCTACCGTGCCGCCCAGCAGCCATCCCGTTCCGAGCACGCTCAGCTCGATGGTCGTGCGCACCAGACGTACAGACTGGCCGGTCGTTCGCACCAAGCCGGTCATCAGCCCATCCCGGGGACCCGGCCCGAACCTGGCGCCGATGTAGGCCGCGGTCGCGACGCCGTTGAGGACGACACCGGCCACGAGGAAAAGCGCGCGAACCGCGACGGCGTCTGGTTCCGGGAGGACGTACGCCGACGCGTCGACAGCCAGGCCGATGACGACGACGTTGCTCACGGTCCCGAGGCCCGGACGTTGGCGCAGCGGGATCCAGGCGAGCAGGACGAGCGCGCCGACCGCGATGACCACGACACCGAACGACACCGGCAGGCGCTTGGCCAGACCTTCGTGCAGCACGTCCCAGGGGTCGAGGCCCAGGCTCGATTCGATCATCAGGGCCATGCTGAAGCCATAGAGAACGAGGCCGCCGTAGAGCTGAACCAGTCGTCGTGTCATCACAAGCGACGATTCTGGCCTATGTTGGCCTGCTATTCGAGAGCCACTTGTGAGAAAGTGGCACAGTGCGCTCCATCAACGGGCAGCAGTTGGCCCGCAACCTCGGTGACTGGCAGGTCTCTGGCGGCACCGGACCGGCGTACTCTCGGCTGGCCGGCGCCATCCGGTTGCTCGTGCTCGACGGCCGGCTGCCGCTCGAGACTCGATTGCCGTCCGAGCGGGAACTGTCCGCTGCGCTCCAGGTCAGCCGGACGACGGTGACGACGGCCTACGACGCACTACGTCGCGCGGGATACGCCGCGAGCAGGCAGGGGTCCGGCACCTGGACCACGGTCCCGGCCGGAGGGACGAACACGCCGTGGGCGCCGTTCGGTCCGGACCACACCGAAGGCACCGGACGCCTCGACCTCGCGCACGCCGCACCGGAGGCACCCGCCGGCATCCTGCACGAGGCGTTCACCGAAGCACTCGAGCAGCTGCCGCGTCATCTGCCCACGTCCGGCTACGACCTGTTCGGCCTCCCCGTGTTGCGCTCGGCCGTCGCGACCCGGTTCCAGTCGCGCGGATTGCCGACCACACCGGATCAGATCCTGGTGACGGCCGGGACGCAGCACGCATTCTCGCTGGTGTTGTCGGTGCTGACCGATCCCGGCGACCGGGTGCTCTTCGAGCATCCCACGTACCCGAACGCGCTCGACGCCATCCGTCGCGCTGCGACGCGGCCGGTTCCGGTGCCGCTGCGCGCCGACGGCTGGGACGTCGACGCCCTGGCCGCTGCGGTGCGCCAATCCGCTCCGCGGCTGGCCTATCTGATCCCCGATTTTCAGAACCCGACCGGGTTACTGGCCAGTTCAGCAGAACGCGCGGCGATGGCGGCCGAACTCACCCGGTCGCGCACCGTCACCGTCATCGACGAGACGCACGTGGATCTCGCCCTCGACGCCTCCGCGCCAGCACCATTCGCTCAACACCTTCCACCCGAGGCCGCGGTGACGATCGGCGGAGTGAGCAAATCGGTCTGGGGCGGCATGCGCATCGGCTGGGTGCGTGGGGACGAGGCGATCATCCGCAGGCTGGCCGCGGCTCGCGCATCGTTCGACATCTCCTCGCCCGTGGTCGAACAGCTCGCCTGCACCGAGGTGCTGCGCCGCTATGACGAGTTCGTGACGCACACCCGCGACGAGCTGCGCCGGCGGCGGGACGCACTCGCTGCCGCCCTGGCCGAACACCTGCCGCAGTGGACGTTTCGCCTGCCGAGCGGGGGTCTGGTCCTGTGGTGCGACATCGGGGCTCCGGCGTCGAGCCGGCTGGTCTCCACCGCTGAGCAGTACGGCATCCGTCTGGCCGCGGGTCCCCGGTTCGGCATCGACGGCGCCTTCGAGACCCGGCTGCGGGTGCCGTACGTGCATCCGCCGGACGTGCTCCGGCAGGCGGTGCCGACCATCGCGGCGGCATTCCGCGCCGCGACAGCCACAGCTGTGCAGGAAGTGGACGTCGTGGCCTGACCGCGCGCCAACCGATGATCATGCAGGTGCCCGAATGATCAGATTCCCGTAGGATGCCGTCCATGCAGTCGCTGTGGGATTGGCTCGGCGACCACGCATGGGTGGTTGCCTGGCTCGGTACCGCCCTCGTGCTCGGCATGGTCGAGCTGACCACGCTCGATTTCATCTTCCTCATGCTCGCCGTGGGCGCTGGCAGCGGTGCGCTCACCGCGGCGCTCGGTGGCGGCTTCCTCGTCCAGCTCACCGTGGCCTCGTTGGTCAGTGCCGCCTTGTTGATCGTGGTACGCCCGATCGCCAAACGCCGCCTGCTGTCGGCGCCTGAACTGGCCGTCGGCGGCGCGGCGCTGATCGGGAGCCAAGGGCTCGTGATCGAGCAGGTCGCGGCCGGTTCTGGTTTGGTGAAGCTCGGCGGCGAGGTGTGGACGGCGCGCCCGTACGACGGCCACTCGGTGTTCGAGCCCGGTGCCCGTGTCGGCGTGGCCGAGATCGACGGGGCGACCGCGCTGGTCCACGCCTACGAATGACGGCTCGCCCGGCCAATTCGTCACCAGGGACGCGGACGGCGACAGCCGGAACGCACGAATTTGCGGCAGGTCGCGGCATTCATCCGCTTCATTAGAATGCGTCCATGTCGTCATTGGGGGAATGGTTCAGCGACAACGCCTGGGTCTTGGGCTGGGCCGCGGCGGCCTTGGTGCTGGGCACCATCGAGCTCACGACGCTCGACTTTTTCTTTCTGATGTTGGCCCTCGGCGCCGCCAGCGGCAGCGTCGCCGCAGGGCTCGGGGCGGAATTCGTCGTCCAACTGCTGGTGGCCGTCGGCGTCAGCGTGGCGTTGCTGGGTGTGGTCCGCCCGATGGCCAAACGACGCTTCCTCACCCCCACCGGCGCGACTTTCGGGGTCGCAGCCCTGGTGGGGCAGCGCTGCGCCGTCGTCGAGCGCGTCGGACCGGATTCCGGCTTTGTCAGGTTGGCCGGTGAGGTATGGACGGCGCGCCCGTACGACGGCTACTCGGTCTATCCGGCCGGATCACACGTCGACGTCGTCGAGATCCGCGGCGCCACGGCCCTGGTACTGAACGGCGATTAGCCGCGCTCAGGCCGACCCGGTTCAGCCCGCCAGGTGGCCCAGCAGGTCGGTCCGGGTCACCACACCGACCGGCTTGCCGTCGTCGACGACGAGCAGGGCATCGCTGGAACGCAGCTTCTCCACCGCAGCCGATACGGCTTCGCCCGCGCCGAGCATCGGCAACGAGGCCGACATGTGTTCTTCGACGCTGTCGGTGAGCGAGGCAACACCGGTGAACAGCGCCTGCAGCAGATCGCGCTCGACGACGGCACCAGCGACCTCGGCGGCCATGACCGGCGGCTCCGCACGCACGACCGGCATCTGCGAGACGCCGTACTCCCGCAGAATGGCGATGGCGTCGGCCACCGTCTCGTTCGGATGGGTGTGCACCAGCGCCGGAATCGTCCCCGCCTTGCGGTGCAACACGTCACCCACGGTGACGCCGGAGACCGGAGGCAGGAATCCGTAGGCCGTCATCCACTCGTCGTTGAAGATCTTTCCGAGATAGCCGCGCCCACCGTCGGGCAACAACACGACGACCACGTCGCCCGGCGAGGCACGCTCGGCCACGCGTAGCGCCGCGACCACCGCCATCCCGCACGAGCCACCCACCAGCAGGCCCTCTTCGCGGGCGAGCCGGCGCGTCATGTCGAACGAGTCCTTGTCGGTGACCGAGACGATCTCGTCACAGATCTGCTGGTCGTACGTCGTCGGCCAGAAGTCCTCGCCCACGCCTTCCACGAGGTAGGGACGCCCGCTCCCGCCGGAGTACACCGAACCCTCGGGGTCGGCGCCGACCACGTGCACCTGCCCGTTCGACGCCTCCTTGAGGTATCGCCCGGTGCCGCTGACGGTGCCGCCGGTGCCGATGCCCGCGACGAAGTGCGTGATGGAGCCGTCGGTCTGTTTCCACAGCTCGGGCCCGGTCGACTCGTAATGCGACTGCGGGTTGGCCGGGTTGGCGTACTGGTCGGGCTTCCATGCACCCTCGATCTCGGTGACCAGGCGGTCGGAGACGGAGTAGTACGAGTCAGGGTGTTCCGGCGGCACCGCCGTCGGGCAGACCACCACTTCAGCGCCGTAGGCCTTGAGGACGTTGCGCTTGTCCTCACTGACCTTGTCCGGACACACGAAAACGCAGCGGTACCCCTTGCGCTGGGCGACCAATGCCAGCCCGACGCCGGTGTTGCCGCTGGTGGGTTCCACGATCGTTCCGCCCGGACCGATGAGCCCGCTGCGTTCGGCCTCTTCGACCATCCGTACCGCGATACGGTCTTTGACCGAGCCGCCGGGATTGACGTATTCGACCTTCGCCAGGACCGTCGCCGGCAGACCGGCTCCGACGGTACCCAGCCGCACCAGCGGCGTGTTGCCGATCAGATCGACGACGTTCTCGTAGTACTCCACGCAGCAGACACTAGCCGCTGGAGAGGCACCGCGTGTACTGGCCTGGCCACGGGACTGCCAGCGGATAAAGTCGGGGTGTGGTCAGCCTGCTCAACGCTCGTTCAGCTCGCCGTATCGCTACGGCGGCCGCCTATGGCGGCGGTGGTCTCAGCCTGCTCGGCGCCAGCTTCTACGCCTTGCTCCGCGCCCAGGCCCGATTCGCCCGCCGCACCATCAACGGCGTTCCGCTCAGCGATCCACCGGACGCGGACGGCTTGTACGGTCCCGAGCAGGGCACGCCGATCTCGTTCGTCGTCATCGGCGACTCGGCCGCGGCCGGGTACGGCGTCAGCTCCCCCGAGGAGACCCCCGCTGCGCTGCTGGCCACCGGGTTGGCCGAGATCGCGCACCGGCCGGTCCGGCTGACCACCGTCGCCGAGGTCGGGGCCGCGAGCTCCGATCTCGCCGGACAGGTCGACAAGGCTCTGGACGCCGATCCCGACGTGGCGCTGGTGATCATCGGCGGTAACGACATCACCCACCAGCAACCGCTCGTGGAAGCCGTGCGGTTGCTCGCCGAGGCCGTGGAGCGATTGCGCGCAGCCGGTTGCCACGTCGTCGTCGGCACCTGCCCCGACCTCGGCACCATCCGTCCGATCCGTCCGCCGTTGCGCTGGCTGGCACGCCGGGCCAGTCGGCAGTTGGCCGCGGCCCAGACCGTCGCCGCAGTGGAGGCCGGGGCCCGCACCGTCTCGCTGGGCTCGATTCTCGGCCCCGAGTTCTACGCCGCGCCCGGTGAGCTGTTCAGCGAAGACCGGTTTCATCCGTCGTCAGCGGGCTACGCGCACGCCGCTGCTGCCGTCCTGCCGTCGCTGGCTGGTGCGCTGGGTCTGTGGTCCGCCGAAGACGACGTGCCCGAGGCACTGCGCGGCGACAGCATCCTGCCGGTGTCGATCGCCGCTGTCGCCGCCGCCGACCATGCTGGTACCGAGGTCGCAGCCACCGAAGTCGGCGGTCGCAGCGGCGGGCCACGGGGCCGGTGGGCGATGCTGCGCAACCGGCGGCGCCGGCCGCTGCCCGACGCTGAGGCCGCCCGCACGACCTGACGCGTCCAGGGGCGCTACGGTGGGGGTTACCAGCCAGTAGCCAAGGCCCTCGCGGGACCATGGAGCGTCTCGCCGCTGAAGGAGTCGTCATGCCCGAAGCCGTCATCGTCGCCGCAGCCAGATCACCCATCGGCCGCGCCTACAAGGGATCGCTGATCGACGTCCGGCCGGACGATCTGGCCACGACGACCATCCGTGCGGCGCTCAACTCCGTGCCGGCGCTGGATCCACGCGACATCGACGACATCTACGTCGGCTGTGCCGAGCCTCGGGACGAGCAGGGCGGCAACGTAGCCCGCCGGATCGCCGTCCAACTCGGGCTGGACGACGTGCCGGCGGCGACCGTGAACCGGTTCTGTGCGTCGTCGGTGCAGACCGCGCGGATGGCCTTCCACGCGATCAAGGCCGGCGAGGGCGACGTCTTCGTCTCTGCCGGCGTGGAGTCGGTGTCGCGGTACATGAACTTCGGCGGCGCCGGGCTCGATCCGGAGGAGACGCAGAATCCGCTGTTCGCCGCGGCGAAGGAACGTACGGCGCACTACGCTGCGACGAACGAGACGTGGCGCGACCCGCGTGCGGACGGGCTCCTTCCCGACATCTACATCCAGATGGGTCAGACGGCTGAGAACGTGGCCACCTCGGTCGGGGTGAGCCGGGCCGATCAGGACGAGTTCGCGGTGCTGTCGCAGAACCGGGCCGAGCGTGCGATCGCCGACGGCTTCTTCGCCCGCGAGATCGCCCCGGTCACCACCCCGGACGGCCGGGTGGTCGACGCCGACGACAGCCCCCGACCCGGCACCACGCTGGAGAAGCTCGCCGCGCTCGAGCCGGTGTTCCGCCCCACCGGAACGGTGACGGCGGGCAACTGCACGCCGCTCAACGACGGCGCGGCTGCCGTGATCATCATGTCCGACACCCGCGCACGCGAACTCGGCTTGACCCCCCTGGCCCGTATCGTCGCGACCGCTGCGTCCGCGCTGTCGCCGGAGATCATGGGCCTCGGCCCGGTCGAGTCGACGCGCCGGGTCCTCGACCGCGCCGGCATGACCATCGACGACGTCGACCTGGTCGAGATCAACGAGGCCTTCGCCGCTCAGGTGGTGCCGAGCGCTCGAGCCCTGGGCATCGACTACGACAAACTGAACGTCCACGGAGGCGCGATCGCGTTGGGCCACCCGTTCGGGTCGACCGGCGCGCGCATCATGACCACCCTGCTCAACGGATTGCGCGCGCGCGATGCCACCGTGGGGCTCGAGACGATGTGCGTTGGCGGCGGTCAGGGCATGGCGATCATCGTGGAACGCCTCTGAGCATCAATCCGCGCACGTCGTCCACCGACCGTCGCACCGCGTCGATGTCGACCGCACCGGTGTCTCGCACGGCTTCGCTGAGCTCGCGGGCGACCACCTGGAGCTGATCGGCCAAGGCATGATCGGCGAGTCGGGGCACGGGACGGCGTGGCTCGCCGCGTGCGTCCGCCGCCGCATCGGCCAGCCGTTGCGCCAACTGGTGTACCGCGCCGGCCACGACCGGCGGATGCCGATCGGGCTGCTGCACCACACCGCCGCCGCGCCGCAAGTCGCCGACCACTCGGTCGAGCTCGCGAAACAGTGACCGCGCGTCGAGCGGCTTCGCGTCGGAGCCGCTCGCAGCGGACCGGTTCGGCACCTGGGCGTCCTCGGTCGGTACGTTCACTGAGCCTCTTTCGCATCGGGCCGGTGGTTGGGTCCGGTCGTCGCCGCGGCCGATCGCTGGATCGACCCCGCGCGAGGCCCGTCGACGTGGGCGCGGCGGGGTCGGCTCGTCGTCGTGCGGGACAGTCGTGAAGATCGTCGTGCGGGACAGTCGTGAAGATCGTCGTGCGGGAAATCGGGGTCTA
>JAJYTA010000181.1 GCA_021793295.1 Actinomycetes bacterium | reverse complement strand
TTGAGGTCGCGCGCGTCACCACCATCAGGGACGTCGTCGGCATCGCCTCCGCCGGCCACCGTGACGACCTGGCCCGGTCGGAGGTCAGTGGGGGAGTCGGATTCATGGTCGTCCGCGCTTGGGGCAGCGACGGCCGCGGCGGCCGGGCCGGGTACTGATCCCGTCCCGGCCGCCGCCACCGTCAACAGTGCCGCAGCTGCCAGCAGACCCCAGGTTGGTCGAGCAGCCATGATCTTGTCGAGATCGTCAGGCGCACTCGTCCTGGACGTGCTGCTGGATGCGCTGGCCGGCCTGATCGATGTCACCCATCGCGTCGAGCTCGGCCACAGCGTCCGGGTCGGTCAGGTCGATGGTCGAGATCGTTTCGTACATGTCGGCCAGTGCCTGCCAGTCCTCGGCGATCTCCGCGGGAGCGACGGCGGCAATGCCTTGCAGCTGCTCGGCGAACTGGGAGTCGCCCTCGCCCGGAGCGGCGTTCATGCCGCTGAGGAAGTCGTTGCCCATCTCTTCGAGCGCCGCGCAGTAGTCCGAGGCGGAGCCGCCGTCGTCCGCTGCATCGTCGGCGTCCTCGGCGTCGTCGGCCTCCTCGGCCGCCGCGTCGTCCTGGTCGTCGGCTTGTTCCTGGCTGCTGTCGTCGGCGGCCGAGGCGGAGTCGTCGGAGTCGTCGGAGCCACACGCGGACGTGAGCAGCATGCCGAGGCCGATGATCGCGGCGGCTGCGCCGCGCAGGGCACGCCCGCGGCTGGACGTGAGGCTCGTGCGCGCCGGAATCGTCGAACTCATAGGTTTAGGTCTCCCTCATGTTTCATCATGGTGATGTCGTAGCGCCAGGTGCGTGACCGGCACGGTCAGTACAGCTGACTGTGGTTTCCAGTCGGTTCCTGGCAGCTTTCACCGCAAGATCGGATGCGGTGAGCAGCGTCGAGGAGTACCTGATGGTGGCTGTCGCGAGACCTCAGAGGTCCGACACGACGTCGTTGAGCTGGGACGTCGGCTGGATCAGTCAGCCGGACCGGTCACCAGTCGGCCTCTCGTGAGGCATACACGTAGCGCTGGCCGGGGTACTCGCTCTGCGACCAGATCTCACCATGCTGTGACCAATACGACACGTCCTCAGGGCCGATAGGCACCGCGCCGTTGTGCGGCGTCGCGTAGTCACCCGGCTGCCAGATGAACACGTCGCCGCGAGTGGACGAGCCGTTGCTGCGATGGATGTGGAAGGTTCCGTCGACCGACACCGCGCCTTGCATGCCCCGGATACCCACTGTGTACGCCCAGTCGGCGCGGGCGTAGCCGTCGGCGTCCGCGGCGATGTGGTGCGTGGCTTCGTCCATGTCGTAGCGCGCCATCCGGGTGTCGGTGCCGGGGTTGCCGTACTCGCTGACCAGGATGCTGTCCGGGCTGGTCGTGCGATCGAGCGACACCATGGAGTACCGGAACCGGGGTACGCCGCCGGCCGCGCTGGGCTCGTAGTGCGCCTGTTGAGGGAGGACGTAGCGGTAGTTGTGCGCGTGGTAGCTGCCGTCGGGTTGCCGGCCGATCGCGTTGCTGTCGCCGGTGGAGACCTGCATGAGGTCGTCCATGTCGAACACCCGCAGCCCGTTGTAGGTGTTGGCGACGTAGAGCTGGTCGCCGTACCACACGATGCCGCCGGCGTGGGCGTTGACCGGCCCGAACGACGCCTCGCCGTCGTCCCAGCGGGGTTCGACCAACAGCACGTGGCGGTAGTCCGGAGTCGTGCGGTCGGCCATGTCGACGAAGCTGATGCGTACCCCCATGTCGCGCCCGCTGTCCTTGTCGTACCAGCTGCTCAGGAGGGCTTCGCGCCCGTCGATCAGACCGGAGGCGTCAGCGTCGCCGGTGGTCGTGATGCCTTGGGGCATCCAGTAGCTCACGGAGTCGTCGCCTGAGTTCCAACAGAAGGACGCGCTGCGATGAGTGACGCTGGGCGTGCAGGCCCGGGCCGTACGGTTCGCGGAGTCCAGGACGTCGGCGACGTCGACGGTGCCGAGTTCGGTGCGCAACTCGTCCAGCAGGCCCGGATCGGTGTCGACACGTTCCAGTCGGATGCCGTCCGGGTCCGGCTGCGCCGCAGCGGGCTGGGCGGATTCGGCAGGGATCGTGACGAGCGCCGTGACGAGGGCGGTGATCAGCAGGGCGACGGCCGCGAGACGGCGGCGGACCGGGCCTGACGGTGCGTGCGCGAGGGTCATCGCGGGGCTCCCGAGCTCGGGCTTTACCGCGAAGATTGCCACATTTGTCGATCTTCGTAAAGATCTAGGCCGTCATCCGGCTCATCGCTTGCGAGGTTGAGGCGCAGATCACGAGGCGTTCTGTCGCATCACCATGCGTGCATGGGTGGTGCGGCAGGGATTCGCATAGTGAACATGATCATTCAGGTGGGTGAAGGTCACTCTTGACCGATCAACTACCGGGTCTCTAGGCTGCGCGAAGGCGCTTGGAAAACGCTTACCAGTATTCGACCGCCCTGACCTGGGAGGACGATCATGGACCGTAACCTCGCCCCTCGACCCCCGGCCCGGACGGTCCGCAAGGCCGCCGTCGCGCGCTGGATCGCCGCGCTGGCCGGAACCGTTCTTGCCCCCTTCCTCGCCGCTGGGCCGCCAGCTCAGGCCGGCGCCGTCGACGCCGAGCCGGTCCAGCCCGCAGCCGACGAACCACGCTTCGACGTCCTGGTGTTCTCCGGGGTCACGAACTTCTACCACGACTCGATTCCGGCCGGGATCGACGCCGTGCAGCAGCTGGGTGCGGACCACGACTTCGCCGTGACCGCCACCGACGATGCGAGCATCTTCACCGACCAGGGTCTCCGGCCGTTCGACGTGGTCGTGTTCAACAACACGAACTCGACTCCGGACCAGGGCAATCTGCTCGACGCCGAGCAGCGTGCGGCGTTCCAGCGCTTCATCAACGGCGGGGGCGGGTTCGTCGGCTGGCACTCGGCCACCGGGACCGAACGGGACTGGCCGTGGTACGCCGAGCTGGTCGGCGCGAAGTTCCAGAACCATCCGGCTCCGCGGCCCGGACGGGTCGAGGTGCTCGACCAGGTGCACCCGTCGACGGCGGGCCTGCCGCAGCTGTGGGAGCGCACCGAGGAGTGGTACAACTGGCAGGCCTCGCCCAACGGTGACGTGCACGTCCTCACCGAGATCCGCACCACCGACGACCCCGAGGGCCTGACCGAGGGGCCGGAGCACGCGCATGCGTGGTGCCAGGTCTACGACGGCGGACGCTCGTGGTACACCGCAAGCGGCCACCACAGCGAGACGTTTTCCGAGCCGTTGTTCCTCGAGCACATTCTCGGCGGTATCGAGTGGGCGGCCGGCGTCGCACCGGGCGACTGCGCCGCCACCGAGTGGGACAGCTTCGCCAAGGTCCAGCTCGAAGACGACACCGACCTCGCCGACCCGTACGAGCTGGCCCCGTTGCCCGACGGCCGAGTGCTCTACATCCAGCGCACCGGCCAGATCAAGCTCATCCACCAGGACGGCGACCAGCCGACGACCACCCTGGCCGGCGACCTGGAACTCGACCTGCCGACCACCCGCACCGCGGACGGGCTGACCGGGCTGACCATCGACAACGACTTCGCCGACAACGGCTGGATCTACCTTCTCTACACCGTCCCGCCCGACGAACCGATCTATCGGCTGTCGCGGTTCACCCTGGTGGGCGACACCGTCGACATGGACAGCGAGCAGGTCATTCTCGAGTTCCCCATCTGGCGCAACGAGCTGCTGGCCAACGTGCACATGGCCGGCTCGCTGACCATGGACGACGACGGCAACCTCTACATCGCCACCGGTGACAACACCGACCCGTTCAACTCCGACGGGTACGCGCCGATCGACGAGCGCGACGGCCGCCGCGCCGCGGACGCCCAGGCCACCGCGGCCAACACGAACGACCTGCGCGGCAAGATCATCCGCATCCACCCCGAGGACGACGGCAGCTACACGATTCCCGAGGGCAACCTGTTCACCGGCGACGAGGACGGCGGCGGCAAGACCCGCCCGGAGATCTACGCGATGGGCTTCCGCAACCCGTTCCGGATCAGCTACGACGAGGCCAACGACGCGCTCCTGGTGGCCGATTACGGCCCGGACGCCGGCAACGACGACCCGCAGCGCGGCCCGGCCGGCCTGGTCGAGCAGAACCGTATCCTCGAGGCCGGCAACTACGGCTGGCCGTACTGCCTGGGCCCCAACATCGCGTTCGTCGACTACGACTTCGCCACCGGCGAGTCCGGCGCGGAGTTCGACTGCGCCGCCCCGGTCAACGACTCGCCGCACAACACCGGGCTGACCCAGCTGCCACCGGCACAAGAGCCGCTGATCTGGTACAGCCACCCTGGCCAGGGCAGCAACGGCGCCGACTTCCCCGAGGTCAGCGGCGGTGCGCCGATGAGCGGTCCGGTGTACGACTACGACGAGGACCTCGAGTCCGCCACGAAGTTCCCCGAGTACTACGACGGCCTCTGGTTCATCTACGAGTACGGCGGCAACTGGTACAAGACCGTGAGCGTCATGGGCGAAGCGGCGCCCAGCGACCGGTTCGAGCCGGCTGAGCCCGGTGACCTCCACTCCATCAACTCGTTCCTGTCCGCCGCGACGTTCACGTCTCCGTTCGAGGCCGAGTTCGGTCCCGACGGGTCCCTGTACGTCATGGACTTCGGCAGTGGTTCCGGGGTCGGGCGCGGCGACCACAACGACGGTTCGGGGATCTATCGCATCGACTACGTCGGCGGCGAGCAGGTCACCGAGCCGCGCGACCGGTGCTACGCGGGCTATCCCACCGACGTGCCGGTGTGGTTCGGTGAGCAGTCCGACTCCGGCGTGCCGAACTACGACGTCGGCGACGGCTGCACGATCATGGACGTGATCGAGCACGAGCAGCCGTTCGACAACCACGGCCACTTCGTCCGCACCGTGGGCGAGCTGACCAGCCGGCTACGCACCGAGGGCGTCATCACCGCACGCGAGCGGGCGGCCATCGTGAGCGCCGCCGCGTCGTCCGGCATCGGGACGGACCCAGTGCGCGACGATCCCGACCGGGCCGTGCCCGACGACAAGATCGGCGTCGTCGGGTACACGGTGCGAGACACCATGCCGGCTCCGGACACCGAAGCGACCTTGCAGGCCCTGGCCGCCTGCGGCTATCGGAACATCGAGCCGTCCAGCGGGCTCTACGGCTACACCGGCGCCGAGCTCGGTGCTCTGATCACCGGCGCCGGCATGGCAGCGCCGTCGGTGGGGCTGGGAGCGGACCAGATCGAGAACGACATCGACGGCGTCATCGAGACCGCGAAGGGCCTCGGCGCGTCGTACGTCCGCATCTCGGGCTCGGGCTCGTGGAGCCTGGCGGACTACCACCACATCGCCGACGTCCTCGACGAGGCCGGCGCGGTGGCGAAGGCCGCCGGTATCACGCTGGCCTACCACAACCACGGCTTCGAGTTCGAGATCCAGGACGGGGTCCGGCCCTACGACGTGCTGGTGCGCGAGACGGACCCGAACCTGGTCACCATGGAGCTCGACCTGTACTGGGCGGTCGACGCCGGCGCCGATCCGGTCGAGCTGTTCCGGCAGTATCCGGGCCGGTTCGCCTTGCTGCACGTGAAGGACCGGGCGGCCGACGGCTCGTTCGCCGACGTGGGCGAGGGGACCATCGACTTCGCCCGGATCTTCGCCTACGGCCGGCTGGCCGGTGTCGACTACTACTTCACCGAGCACGACCAGCCGGAACCGGACGGGATCTCGTCGGCGTGCGACAGCTACGCCAACCTGCGGGAGCTGCGCTACTGACGCCCGCACGCATCGGGGGGATCAGGCGAGGTCGCGGCGGCGCATGAGGATCGCCGCGGCCACCGTGAACACGACGATGTACACGGTCACGACGATCGCAGCGGTGGAACCGTCGAGGATGGTCTGCACGCCCGGCGCGCCGCCGTCGTCGGCCTGGGTGGCCTGACCCAGGGCCCCCGCGACGGAACCGGAGGCCGTGCCGGGCATCACGTCGGTGACGTACGACATGGCATCGAGCAGTCCGGACACGCCGCGCAGCAGGTTCTCGACGACGAGCGACCAGACCAGGCCCAAGCCGATGGCAACGGCCGGGCTGCGCGTCAACACGCCGATCAGCACACCTGCCGCCGCCCACATCGTCATGATCAGAGTCCCGCCGCCGACCGACAGCGCCAGCTCACCCCACGCGGGCCACGTGATCGGCTGCGACTCGACGGCCGCGATCAGCAGGGATGCGCCCAGATCGACTGCGAGGGTCGCGGCGATCACGACGAGGACCATCCCGGCCACGGCGGCCAACGTACCGCCGAACGCCGCCAACCGGCCCGGTCCCTGCGTCAGCACGGTCTTCCACGTGCCCCAGCCGTAGCCGCTGCCGCTGGCCAGTGCCCCGAGGATCATCACGATGGCACCGCCGAACATCGGCATGCCATTGGCGAAGATGTCCGGGACGGCAGCCGGCAGGATGTCGGCGAGAAGTGCCTCGGGCGGCACGCCCTCCGAGGCGAAGTTCGCCGAGTCCGTGGCGTAGGCGATGTAGTTGAACACATAGCCGAACGTGAGGTTCAGCAGCAGCCAGGTGCCGACGAGTACCCACACCGCCGGCCACTTCCGCAGCCGCAGCCACTCGGCTCGGCTGCTGGCGATCAGTGCCGCCCCTGGCCGGCCTACTGGCTGCGCCGGCGCGCTGCTCGGGGCGGGCGATTCCGGCCTGGTTTCGGTACGCATCACACGACCTCCTCGGTCGTTGCGGAGTTTTCGGTCGAGGTCATCTCGAAGAAGACGTCCTCGAGGGATCGTTCGGAAAAGCGGACCTCGTACACGGCCGTGTCGGCCTCGATCAGCGCGCGGACGAGCTCCGGGGCGCGCTCCGCGCCGACCTCGACGTTGACGCCGTCGTCGAGCAGCTGCACCGCGTCCTCGCCGGCCACCTGCATCGACACCGCGAGAGCGCGATCCACGGGGGTGGCTCGGACGAACAGTGACCGCCCGCCGCGCAGGTCGTCGACGGTGCTTTCGGTCAGCAGGCGCCCGTCGGAGATGACGCCGACCCGGTCACAGATCTCCTGGACCTCGCTGAGCAGATGGCTCGAGAGCAAGACGGTCTGGCCCTGCTGAGCAAGCTCGACGATGAGCCGGCGCATGTCAGCCATGCCGGCGGGGTCGAGCCCGTTGGTCGGTTCGTCGAGGATCAGCAGATCCGGGCCGCCGAGCAGGGCCGAGGCCACTCCGAGACGCTGCTTCATGCCCAGCGAGTACGAGCGGAACGCGTCGGCGCCCCGCGCGGCCAGGTCGACCCGCTCGAGCGCTTCGTCGACGTCTCGGTCGCCGGCTTGCTGGTAGCGCGCCATCACGCGGAGGTTGTCGCGGCCGGACAGGTACGGGTAGAAGCCCGGCCCCTCCACCAGCGCACCGGTGCGTGCGACGGCCATGGGGTCGCCCGGGGCGCTCCCGAGGACACTCGCGGTGCCGCTGGTGGGCCGGATCAGCCCGAGCAGCATCCGCAGCGTCGTCGTCTTGCCGGCTCCGTTCGGCCCGAGAAAGCCGTACACCTCGCCCTGGCGCACCGTGAGGCTCACGTGGTCCACGGCGAGGCGGTCGCCGTAGCGTTTCGTCAATCGGTCGGTGACCACGATGGTGTTCGTCATGACCCGAGCATGCGCGCCGGCGGTACTCGTGCGCGTCCGGCAGCAAGCGGCATCGGACGTACGCAGATCGGCGTAGGCGGGGTACGCGGGCCGACCGATGCCGCTGCCCACCTGCGGCGCTTAGCCTCGATCC
>JAJYTA010000021.1 GCA_021793295.1 Actinomycetes bacterium | reverse complement strand
AGACTCCGACGGAGACCCCGACCGAGACTCCGACGGAGACCCCGACCGAGACTCCGACGGAGACTCCCACCGAGACTCCGACCGAGACAGAGACGCCGAGCGCGACTCCGACGGAGACTCCGACACCGAGTCCCACCGAAACCGACGAGCCTGACCTGCCGGACACCGGCACCTCGCCAGCACTGCTGCTGATGGTCGGCCTGGCACTCGTGGGCGGTGCGCTCGCGATCCTGCGATTGCGGCGGACGGGCGCTCAGTCGTAATCCACCGAGAAACCCGCTGATCGGCCCAGCCCGTCGGCAGCTCACGCGACGTTCGTCGTGACAGCTGCCGGCGGGCTTTCGGCTGCTCGGACCGGGTGGCGGCGCGGCATCTCCGGGTGTCAGGCACCGCCGCGCAACTCGGCGACGACGTCGTCGGCGATGGCCAGGCTGGCGGTCGCCGCCGGCGAGGGAGCATTACGAATGCACATGATGCGGCCGCGACGGCTGACCCGGAAGTCGTCGACCAAGGTGCCGTCGGCATCCATCGCCTGCGCCCGGATACCTGACCGGGCCGGCACCAAGTCCCCGGCGTCGAGTTGGGGAAGGTAGCGCCGCGCCGCGGCAGCGAAGGCCCGCGGGTTCAGTGAGCTGTACATCTCCCGGATCGCCGTGCGGCGGTTCTGCCAGGCGAACCGGCGGAACGCGCCCCAGCCGATCAGCCTGCGGATTTCGCCGACGTCGATGTCACGGCGCCGGTACCCCTCGCGAGCCAGCGCCAGGACGGCGTTCGGGCCGACCATCACCTCGCCGTCGACGCGGCGGGTCAGGTGCACACCGAGGAACGGATAGCGGGGGTCGGGCACCGGATACACCAGCCCGCGCACCAGAGCCCGACGCTCGGGCCGTAGCAGCGCGAACTCGCCGCGAAACGGCACGATCCGCGGGAACTCGTCGGCGCCGGCCAGGCGAGCGAGGCGGTCGGATTGCAGGCCCGCAGCGACGACCACGTGATCAGCGGCGAGCGCGTCGCCACGGCGCGCATGCACCACGACCTCGGTCGCGGACTGATCGAATCCGCACACCTCGAACCCGGTGCGCACCTCAGCCCCAGCGGCGATGGCGTCGGCGAGCATCGTCGTCGCGATCTCGGCGAAGTCGACGATCGCCGTCGTCGGCGAATGCAACCCGGCTATCCCGCGGACATGCGGCTCCACCTCGGCCAATTCCGGCCCGGTCAGCAGTCGTACTCCCGGCACACCGTTGGCCGTCGCGCGCGCGTGAATGTCGTCCATCCGCTGCCGTTCACGCTCATCGAGCGCCACGAGGAGTTTGCCGCACGCGTCGTAGGTGAGCCCCTTCTGCTCGCAGTACGTTCGCAGCAGCTCGACCCCGCGGCGAGAGAACCGCGCCTTGGCCGAGCCCGGCGTGTAGTAGAGCCCGGCATGGACGACGCCACTGTTCCGGCTCGTCTGGTGCATCGCAGGTGCCGGCTCCTTCTCCAGCACCGTGACGCTCGCGCGTTCGTCGGTCTGGGTGAGTGCCCGGGCGATGGCCGCGCCGACGATCCCGCCGCCGACGACGACGTACCGCAGCGATGAGGACATGGTGCAGAGCGTAACCTCGCAGCCGTGACTACCGGGTATGACGAGGCCGATCGTGAACGATGGGCTCCTGAGCCGCCCAAGCGCGCTCGGCGCACCGCGTTCGAACGTGATCGCGCGCGGGTGCTGCATTCGGCGTCACTACGCCGGCTCGCGGCGAAGACCCAGGTCGTCGCACCTGGCAGCGACGACTTCGTGCGCAACCGACTCACGCATTCGCTCGAGGTAGCGCAGGTCGGCCGCGAGCTCGGCAAGGCGCTGGGGTGCGACCCCGACGTCGTCGATGCCGCCTGCCTCGCCCACGATCTCGGGCATCCGCCGTTCGGGCACAACGGCGAAGAGGTGCTCGACGAGATCGCGGCGAACATCGGCGGGTTCGAAGGCAACGCCCAGACGCTGCGCCTACTGACCAGGCTGGAGGCGAAAGCAGCGCACCCGGACGGTCGCTCGGCCGGGCTCAACCTCACCCGGGCCGGTCTCGACGCCGCGACCAAGTACCCGTGGCGGCGTGCGGCCGCCGACGGCCCGAAGTTCGGCGTCTACGACGACGACGCCGAAGTGTTCGAGTGGCTGCGCAGTGGTTCGAACGGCCGCCGACGGTGCCTGGAAGCGCAGGTCATGGACTTCGCCGACGACGTCGCCTACAGCGTGCACGACGTGGAGGACGCCGTGGTCGCCGGCCGGATCGACCTTGGTGCCCGGCTGGGCGACGCGGAGCAACGCGCGCGCGTGGCGGAGCTGACCCGGCAGTGGTACCTGGACGACGCGGACTCCGACGAGATCCTCGCCGGGCTGGACCGACTACGCGCGCTGCCGTACTGGGTCGGCGAATACGACGGTCGGTTGCGGGCGCTGGCGGCGCTGAAGGACATGACCAGCCAGCTGATCGGCCGGTTCTGCGACGCCGCCGAGCACGCCACCCATGCCCGCCACGGCAGCGGCCAACTGACTCGCTACGCCGCCGACCTCGAGGTGCCGCGCGACACTCGCGTCGAGGTGGCCGTACTCAAGGGCCTCGCGGCGGTCTATGTCATGACCGCCGAGGACCGGGCGCCGGTGTACCGCCGCCAACGCGAACTGGTGGAGGAGCTGGTGGCGACGTTGCGCCTGCGGGCGCCGGAAGGGCTGGAACCCAGCTTTAGAGAAGCGTGGCAGGCCGCGGGCGACGACGCGCACCGGTTGCGGGTGATCGTCGATCAAGTGGCTTCGCTGACCGACGGGTCGGCCTACACGCTGCACGCCCGGCTCGTCGGTTGAGCCGGCTGGCAGCGCGGGCACCACACGGTCGCGCGACCGGCGACGCGACCGCGAGCCAACGACGCGCCACAGCGCGGGCACGAACCGCCGGGCTGGTCGCGGCGCCCGGTGAGCCACCCGGCATGGTCCGGTACTCGCCCCGTCGGCGACGCTTGGCGCAACGTCGTCATCATCCGGGCGTGCAGGCGCCGGTAGTCGGTGTCGCCCAGATCTGCCGTCGTGGTTCTCGGGTGCAGACGAGCGCGCCAGAGGATCTCGTCGACCAGGAGGTTGCCCAGGCCGGCGAGAACGGCCTGGTCCATGAGGGCCGCTTTGAGTTGACGGCGGGTCGGGGCCAGGCGTTCGGTGAACTCCTCCACCGTCACCGAAGCGGCATCGGGACCTGTCCGCGCCAACACACGGTCGACGGCGGAATCGTCGCCGGCGAGTCGGATGCCCTGCAGCTTGCGCATGTCGCGATAACGCAACTCACCGCCGTCGGTCACGAAGACGACGCGGTCGTGCCGGTGCCGCGCTGAGTCGTCGGTGACCCAGGTCAGCGCACCGGTCATGCCGAAGTGGAACAGGATGCTGGGCTCGGTGGACCGGTGGCGTCGGCCCGGCGCGCGCAACGGCGCGACGAGGTGTTTGCCGTGGCGCCGGGGTGTGGCCAGCACGGCGCCGTCCAGCCGGGCGCGAAGTTCGGCGGCGCTGACGTCGCGCAGCACGCCGCCGTCCAGGACGTCGACCCGTTCGAGCGTGCGGCCCGCGGCGCGTCGCAGCGTCCGGCGGAACCCTTCGACGTCGGGGAGCTCCGGCATGGGGGAGACGTACCCAGCGCCCGTCGATGCGTGCGTGGCACGGTGAAGGTGACCACGTGGCACGCCGAATGTGAGTAAACGGGCCTGAAATGCCGGGTTTGTGGAACGCTTCAGCGTGCCACGCGACAGCGGCGCCACGAGCCTGTGGACAGCGATCTGCGCCGTCGGGTCCCGCTTCGGCATGCTGGCTCACCATGATCGGGATCCGCGGAGTTCACACCACGAAGGCGCTCGCCGCGCGCGGCATGTCGCCAGGAGCGCTGCGGCACGCGGTCGCCACCGGCTCGCTCGTGCGGCTTCGTCGCGGCGTGTATTGCGACGCGGAACTGTGGCGAGAATCCGAGGGCCGGGCGGCTGCCCGGCATGCCATCGAGGTCTGTGCGGCGTGGCATGCCCTCGGTGAACGAGGGTGGGCGGCCGGCTACTCCGCGGCGTTACTCGCTGACCTTCCCGTCCCTGCCGGACAACCGGGCGACGTGGTCTTCACGCTGCCGCGGCGCTGGCACGGCCGTCGTGCGCTGCCCGGCCTCCGATTGCGTACCGCCTCGGTCGAGCCGACCGACGTGACGGTGCTGCGCGCGGTACCCGCCGCGCGTCCGGCGCGTGCGGCGCTGGACGTGGCGCGGGAGTTCGGCTTCGCCGCAGGGTTGGCCGTCGCCGACGCAGGTCTGCGCCGCGGCGCCGTCGGTCCTGGTGAGCTGTCCGGCATCGCCGCGCGGATGGCGCGCTGGAGCGGCGGGCGGCAGGCATGCCTGGTCGGCGCGTGGGCGAACGGCGCTCGGGAGTCTCCGGCGGAGTCGTTGTCGTACGCGGCATTCGTCCAGGCCGGCATTGCGCTCCCGGAGTGCAATGCGTGGGTGCTCGGCTCCGGCGCCGGGGGCGTCCGGGTCGACTTTCTCTGGCGCCGGTTCCGGCTGGTCGGTGAGGTCGATGGTCGCATCAAATACACCGACCAAGCCTGGCGGCCGGCCGAGCGGGTCCTGGTGGAGGAGAAGCAGCGACAGCTACGCCTCGAGGAGGCCGGCTTCGTGGTCGTGCGGTGGACGGGAGCCGAAGCGATGTATCACCCGGACGTGGTGCTCGACCGCATAATTCGCCACGCCGCTCTCGCGGCGGATCGGCCCGGCGTGCCTGCGTTGACGATTCCGGCGCGTGGCACGGTGAAGGTGACCCCATGGCACGCTGAATGTGAGTAAACGTGCCCGAAATGCCGGGTTTGTGGAACGCTTCAGCGTGCCACGCGCAGCCGTGGCGTATCGACCGCGCGACGGACGTAGACTCAGCCGCGTGGCGGGACGCATCCGGGACGAAGACATCGCGACGGTGCGCGAACGGGCTCGGGTCGACGCGATCCTCGGCGAGTACGTCGCTCTGCGTAACGCCGGCGGTGGGTCGCTGAAGGGACTGTGCCCCTTTCACGACGAGAAGACGCCGTCGTTCCACGTCACCCCCCAGCGAGGCATGTGGTACTGCTTCGGCTGCGGCGAGGGTGGCGACGTCATCACCTTCGTGCAGAAGTACGACCAACTGTCGTTCACCGAGGCCGTCGAGCGCCTCGCCGACAAGGTCGGTCTGCAGCTGCGTTACGAGGAGTCCACGGGTGGCAGCGCGCCGCGGCAGAACCGTGAACAACGCACCCGCCTCGTCGAGGCGCACCGAATCGCGGCGGAGTTCTATGCTGACGCGTTGGCGAGCTCTCCCGAGGCGGTGGCCGGCCGGCAGTTCCTCGACGAGCGCGGGTTCGACAAGAGCGCCGCTGAAACGTTCAGCGTTGGCTACGCCCCCAAAGGTGGCGAGGTCCTGCGCCGGCACCTGCGGCAGAAGGGCTTCACCGACGAAGAGCTGATCATGGCCGGGCTCGTGGCCCAAGGCCGCAACGCTCCCTACGACCGCTTCCGCGGCCGGCTGATCTGGCCGATCCGCGACCTGCTCGGCGACGTGGTCGGCTTCGGCGCGCGGCGACTGTTCGACGACGACCGCATCGACGCGAAGTACCTGAACACCCCCGAGACACCCATCTACAAGAAGAGTCACCTGCTCTACGGCGTCGACCTGGCGAAGAAGGAGATCGCTCGGACGTCGCAGGCCGTCGTCGTCGAGGGGTACACCGACGTGATGGCCTGCCACCTGGCCGGGGTGACCACGGCGGTGGCCACGTGCGGCACCGCTTTCGGGGAGGACCACGCCCGGGTGTTGCGGCGGCTGCTCCGCGACCAGGACGAGTACCGGGGACAGGTGATCTTCACCTTCGACGGTGACGCAGCGGGGCAGAAGGCGGCGATGCGCGCGTTCGAGGGTGACCAGCGCTTCGTCGGGCAGACCTACGTCGCCATCGATCCGGACGGGCTCGACCCCTGTGAGCTGCGCCAGCGCTCGGGGGATGCCGCCGTGCGTGAGCTGGTCGCGCGGCAACGCCCGCTGTTCGAGTTCGCCATCCGCACCATCGTCGAGGAGTTCGATCTCGACTACGCCGAAGGGCGAACGCAAGCACTGGAGCGGGCGGTGCCGCTGGTGGCGCGGATCCGCGACCGGGCACTGCGTGACGAGTACGCTCGCCGGCTCGCCGGCTGGGTGGGTGCACCGGACGAGATGTCGGTGGTGCGCCGGGTCCGTGGCTTGTCCGGCACCCCGCAGCGGACGTCGACGCGACCGGCACCGCCGCCGCTGGAGGGCCAGCAGGCTCTGGGCATCCCGGTGCACGGCAACGTCGACCCGCAGACGCTCGCGCTGGAGCGTGAGGTGCTACGGGTGGTGGTGCAGCGCCCGGCGCTGGCGGGGCCGACGTTCGACGAGATCGAAGCCGAGGCGTTCCTCTCACCGGTCTACCGCGCGGTGCGCGAGGCCGTGAGCGCCGCCGGCGGGTGTGCCACCCAGGCCGGCGGCCGGGAGTGGGTCGACGACCTGCTGAGTCGCGCTCCCGACGACGCCATCAGGCAGGTGCTGACCGAGCTCGCCGTCGAGGCCGTCCCCGCCGACGACGTGGCGCTGCCGCGCTACGTCGAGTCGGTGATCCTCCGCCTGCACGAGGTGTGGGTGTCTCGGCAGCTGGTCGCGCTCAAGGCGAAGTTGCAGCGTACCGACCCATCGGCCCAGGTCGAGGTGTACAACCGGCTGTTCGGTGAACTGATGGCCCTGGAGAAGCACCGTCGCGACCTACGTGAACGTGGCCTCGGCGTGACCTGAGGCCCCTTGTACCGGTCGCGGCGCGGGCGAGAACTCAGAGCTGGTCGATCTCGGTGAGGTCGATGTCGATGCCGAACGGCACAGTGAGCTTGAGCTGGTCGTGATGGATTCCGGTGACGGTGTAGGTGCGTGTGGCGGGATCGAGTTCGTGGACGTAGACGGTGAGCCGACCGTCGATGTTCTCGACTCGCCAGAAGTGCCGGATGCCAGCTTCGGCGTAAAGCTGCGGCTTGCGCTTGCGGTCGCGTTCCTGCGACTCGGCGGCGACGACCTCGACAGCGAGTACGACGTCTTCGGGCTCGTAAGTCGTTCGATCCATGCCGCTCGCTGCGGCGTCGACGACGACAATGTCGGGTTCTGGTCGCTGCCGTGGGCCGAGCGTGATCGTCATCTCGCGTCGTACCCGCAGCGACGCCGGAGCCGAACGGCGCAGCTTACCGGTCAGGAAATCAACGGCAATCGAATGAAACGCGGTCTGCGGGCTCTCGAAGACGAGACTCCCGTCGATCAGCTCGGTGTGTGGTGGCAGGTCGGGGAGCCGATCGAGATCGTCAGCGGTGAATCCACCGGGCGGCGGGCGCAACCAGTCGGGCAGCGGCTCAGCGCTCACGGCATCACCCGCTACATGGGGAACGTCTCCGGACATGATTCAGTATGACTCATCGGTCCGACAGCCGTCCGCCGTTGCCGAACGGTTCCGCCGGAGGAGTCTTCTTGCCCACAACCGCCCGCCACCTCGCTGATCATCGTCCCTCCGCCGGAACGTTGCCGCCGCGCGCCACGGCCAGCTCGGACGCACCGGCGATGTCACTGAACGGTACGTGGCGGTTTCGGTGGGCACCCACGGCGCACGAGGGGACCGACGGTTTCTGGCGCGAGTCGTTCGACGACTCCGCGTGGGCGCACCTGCCGGTACCGGCGCATTGGCAGCTGTGCGGCTATGGCGCACCGGCCTACACCAACATCGTCTACCCGTTCCCGCTCGACCCGCCGCGCCCGCCGGCCGAGAACCCCACGGGCGAGTACCGCCATGTCTTCAGCGTCCCGGTCGGCTGGGACGGGCATCGTGTGGTGCTGCGGTTCGACGGCGTGGACTCGCAGTTCACAGCGTGGCTGAACGGCACCGAGCTCGGTTTCGCGACCGGCAGCCGGTTGCCGTCGGAATTCGACGTCACCGAGCAGGTCCGCCTCGGCGAGCGCAATGTCCTGGCGGTTCGGGTGCATCAGTGGTCGGCGGCGAGTTACCTGGAAGACCAGGACATGTGGTGGCTGTCGGGGATCTTCCGCGACGTCACTCTGCTCGCGCGCCCGGTCGGCGGGATCGATGACGTTCACGTCCACGCCACCTACGACCACCGGACGGGCGCCGGCGGGTTGCGGGTCGACACCGTCGGCGCAGCGGCGACGCGGGTCGTCGTCCCGGAGCTCGGTATCGATGCCGCCGCCGGTGAAGAGATCCACGTCGCCGCGGTGGAGCCGTGGTCGGCCGAGACACCGCGCCTGTACGACGGCGAGGTCGTCACCGAAGCCGAGCGGATGCGGCTGCGGATCGGCTTCCGCACCGTCGAGGTGGCCGACGGGCTGCTGAAGGTCAACGGCCGGCGCATCCTGTTGCGCGGGGTGAACCGCCACGAGTTCCACCCCGACCGTGGTCGTGCCCTGACCGAGCAGGACATGATCGACGACGTGCTGTTGATGAAGCGGCACAACATCAACGCCGTTCGCACCAGCCACTATCCGCCGCATCCGCGCTTCCTCGATCTGTGCGACGAGTACGGCCTCTACGTCATCGACGAATGCGACCTCGAGACTCATGGGTTCGAGCTCGAAGACTGGCGGGCCAACCCGTCGGACGACCCGGCCTGGCGCGAGGCCTGTCTGGACCGCATGGCCCGGATGGTCGAGCGCGACAAGAACCACCCGAGCATCATCATGTGGTCGCTCGGCAACGAGGCCGGTACGGGTGCGAACCTGCGCGCCATGTACGCCTGGGCTCGTGACCGCGACCCGTCGCGTCCGGTGCACTACGAAGGCGACCACACCACCGTGTGCTCCGACGTCTACTCCCGGATGTACGCCCCCCACGCCGAGGTGGACGCGATCGGCCGGCGGGCCGAAGAGCCGCTCGACGACCCAGCCCTGGATGCCGCCCGGCGGGCGAAGCCGTTCATCTTGTGCGAGTACGCCCACGCCATGGGCAACGGCCCCGGTGGGCTGCTGGAGTATCGCGAGCTGTTCGAGCGCTACGAGCGGTGCCAAGGCGGCTTCGTCTGGGAGTGGATCGACCACGGCGTTCGCACCCGCGACGCGTCGGGGCGAGAGTACTTCGGGTACGGCGGCGACTTCGGCGAACCGCTGCACGACGGCACGTTCATCGCCGACGGCCTGGTCTTTCCGGACCGGACGCCGTCACCCGGACTGGTGGAGTTCGCGAAGATCATCGAGCCGGTACGCATCGCTGCCGACCCCGATGCGGGCACCGTCACGGTGACGAATCTGCGCGATTTCGCCGACACCGCCGACTTGAGCTTCAGCTGGCTGATCGAGGAAGAGGGGCACGAAATCGCGCGGGGTGACCTCGACGTACCCGTCGTCGCCGCGGGCGAGTCGGTGGCGGTCCCCGCGCCCGCGCAGCCGGACACGCATGGCGACACGTGGCTGACCGTGCGCGCGACGCTGGCGAAGGACACGGCGTGGGCGCCGGCCGGTCACGAGGTCGCGTGGGGACAGGTCCGGCTCGCCGCCGCGACCTCTTCGCCCACCGGAGTCGCGCCAGTGGGTGCGGCACGAATCGATCCGCCGGGGGTCGGCCCCGCGTCGTTCCACCCGGACACCGGGGTGCTGGTCAGTCTCGGCGGAATCGAGACCGAGGGTCCACGCTTGGACGTCTGGCGAGCACCGACCGACAACGACAGCGTCCAGGCGGGCAGTCCGGCGGCGTCGTGGCGCAAGGTCGGGCTGCACCGGATGCGCCACCGCACCGATGCGGTCGAAGTCGACGGCACCGCCGTGGTCGTGCGTACGCGGGTGGCCCCGGCCGGGCGTGCCTTCGGGCTCAACGCGACGTATCGCTGGACCGGCGTATCCGACGACGCCGTACGGCTGGAGCTGGACGTGGAGCCCGACGGCGTGTGGCCGGACCTTCCGTTGCCCCGCCTCGGGCTGCGTCTGGCCATTCCCGCGTCGTTCGACCAGGTGAGCTGGTACGGCTACGGGCCCGGCGAGGCGTACCCCGACACCCGGCAGGCCGCACGGATGGGCCGGTTCACCACGACCGTGGATGGTATGCAGACGCCGTACGTGCATCCGCAGGAGAACGGCCACCGTATCGATGTGCGGCGCGTGGAGCTGACCGATGCGCACACCGGAGCAGGTATCGGTTTCGACGGCGACCCGTCGTTCGGTTTCACGGTGCGGCGCTGGACCAGCGAGGCGCTGGATGCCGCAGCGCATCCGGTGGACCTGGTGCGCAGCGCCCGGCTGTACGTCAACCTCGACATCGCCCAGCACGGGATCGGCAGCGGATCGTGCGGTCCCGGCCCGTTGCCGCGGTACGTCCTGCGCCCACGGGCCGCGCAGCTGGCCGTGGTGTTCCGGGTGATCGCGGCACGCTGAGCTGCCGACGGCGCACGGTCACCACGGTGGCTGCCAGTCGAGGCCGTCGACACGCTTGAAGAACCGGTCCGTGCTGACGAACGTCGCGTCGTTCTCCAGCGCCAGCGCGGCGTGGTAGCAGTCCGGCACGACGTCGCCGGTCGCACCGAGCCGCATGCATAACGAGCGGAATATGTCCCAGTGCCGGCCCGCGGGGCGGACGGGAACGACGCCCTTGGCCCGCCGGAGGTCGTCTGCGCGTTCCACTACGTCGGCGCTGGTGAAAGCCCCGCCGGCGATGCGCGGGTGAGTGAGTACGCGGACTGCTCCACTCAAGATGAGTTCCGACACGCCGACGACGTCGGGTGCGGCCACGGCGTTCTCGAGCCACCGACGAGCGCGCTCGTGTTCGGGTGAATCCGCCCACCACGCGTGCACGAGCACATTGACGTCAGGGATGATCACGCGTCGTCGTCTTCCATGAGGTCGCGCATGGCCGCGTTGTCGTCGAGGGGTAGATCGTCGGCTGCCGTCGTGTCGCCTTTCAGCGGACGCACCCGGTAAGCAGACCGCTCGTCTGCTGCCTCGGCGAGGACCTTGCGTAGCGCCTCCTCGAGGATGGAGGTAACGGTGCGGCCCTCCTCGGCTGCCTTGACCCGGACCGCGCGATAGAGCTCGTCCGGGAGATTCACCGTCGTGCGCATATGCCTAAGCATATCAGCATCACCGTACTGACTGGCGGCGGAATAGCCGAGCACGCGGCGATGCTGATCTCGGTGAGCACACACGTCGCGCCTCTGGAGGTCAGGTTGGTCGAACACAGAGTCCCGGTCGAGCGGACCGGTCCGGACGAGAACGCCTCGGCCGCCATCGGCGCCGGCCTGATCCTGATCGACAGTTCGTCCGACTCCGGATCGGCGTGGTGTGCCGACGGCTCGTGCGCCATCGCGCCCTCGGCCGAGTCACCGGAAGGGCAGTGACGTGCTGATCGAGATCTGGTCCGACTTCGTCTGTCCGTGGTGCTACATCGGCAAGCGGCGTCTCGAGGCGGCGCTGAAGCAGTTCGAGCACGCCGATGACGTCGACATCATCTGGCGCAGCTACCAGCTGGATCCTTCGGTTGCTCCAGGCGCCACGGGCGACATGCACGAATACCTGCGCCGCAAGTTCGGCGACGCCGAGCGGGTACGGGCGATGACCGACCACGTCACAGCGGTGGCGGCTGGCGACGGGCTCGAGTATCACCTCGACCGCGCGAAGGTCGCCAACACCTTCGACGCGCATCGCCTCGCCCACCTGGCCCGTCGTCACGGCGCGGGGCCGGCCCTGCACGAACGCCTGATGTCCGCGCACCTGGTCGAGGGTGAGAACCTGGGCGAGCACGACACTCTCGTGCGGCTGGCCGGCGACGTCGGCGTTCCGGCCGACGAGTCCCGCCGGGTGCTGGCTTCCGACGAGTTCGCCGACGACGTCCGGGCCGAGATCCGTGAAGCCGCCCAGCTGGGCGCCAACGGCGTGCCGTTCTTCGTGCTGGGCCGCACGCACGGCGTCGCCGGTGCACAGCCGGTGGAGACGTTCCTCGGTGCGTTACGCGAGGCCTACAGCCGGGCGGCCGCGCCAGCGAACTAGCCGCCTGCCCCACTCCCGCGACGCGGTACGAACCAGGCATGATGACCCGCATGACTCTGGTGGCAGGAATCGACTCGTCCACACAGTCGTGCAAAGTCGTGCTCGCCGATGCCGAGTCCGGCGCCGTCGTCGGCACCGGTCGCGCCGATCACCCCGACGGCACCGAAGTCGATCCGCGGGCCTGGTGGGAGGCGCTGCAGAAGGCGGGCGACGGGCTGCTCGACCGCGCCGACGCTGTCGCCGTCGGCGGGCAGCAACACGGCATGGTCGTGCTCGACGCTGACGACGAGGTCGTGCGGCCCGCGTTGCTGTGGAACGACACCCGCTCGGCCGGTGCCGCGCGCGAGCTCACCCACGAACTCGGCGGGCCGCAGGCCTGGGCTGACGCCGTCGGGCTCGTGCTCGTCGCCAGCTTCACCGTGACGAAGCTGCGCTGGCTGGCGACGAACGAGCCTGCCAACGCCGCCCGTGTCGAGCGGGTCATGCTCCCGCACGACTACCTGACCTGGCAGCTGACCGGGCGCCCGACGCAAGCCACCACCGACCGCGGCGACGCGTCCGGCACCGGCTACTGGTCCGCGGCCACGGAGTCGTACCGGCCCGATCTGCTCGAGCTCGCCTTCGGTCGGAGTCTCGACGTGCCGCGCGTCGCTTCGCCGGCCGAGATCGTCGGCGTGACGCCGTCGGACGCGGTGGTCGCGCCCGGTACGGGCGACAACATGGGCGCGGCGCTGGGATTGACGCTCGAACCCGGCGACGTCGTCGTGTCGCTGGGTACGAGTGGCACGGTGTTCGCCGTCTCCGACTGGCCGGTGACCGACGTGACCGGCATCGTCGCCGGTTTCGCCGACGCCACCGGGCGGCACCTGCCCCTCGTGGCCACGCTCAACGCGGCCCGGGTGTTGTCGGCGACGGCGACGATGCTGGGGACCGACCTGGCCGGGCTCGATCGGCTGGCGATGCAGGCGCCGCCGGGTTCGGGCGGGTTGGTGTTCCTGCCCTACCTCGACGGTGAACGAACACCGGATCTGCCGGATGCCACCGGAACACTGACCGGCCTGACGCGGGCGAACATGACGCAGCCGATGCTGGCGCGCGCTGCGATCGAGGGCATGCTGTGCGGATTGGCCGACGGCGTGGACGCCTTGCGGGCCCATGACGTGGCAGTCGAGCGCATCGTGCTGGTCGGCGGCGCAGCCCAGTCGGCGGCCGTGCGGACCGTGGCGGCCGACGTCTTCGGGGTGCCCGTCGTCGTCCCGGCCGCCGCCGAGTACGTCGCCCGCGGAGCCGCCCGGCAGGCGGCGTGGGCGCTGGCCGGTACCGAGACGCCGCCGGAATGGCCGTTGGAGGTCGACACGACCGTCGAGCCCGAGGCCGACTCGGCCCAGATCCGGGAGCCGTACGCCGAGGTACGCGCTCGCCTGCACGGCTGAGCTACCTGTTGCTCGTAGCACTGACAGCGGGCGGTGCGCAGGCGCGCTGAGTGCGATCATGAGTCGCCTGCGGCGTTGGAGGGCCGGTGGTGGCTCATGATCTCCAGCGGCACAGGCCGTCGCGAGGCGAATTGTCGTGGTGATGGGCCTGAGGCTGCTGCGTGGCACGTTGAAGCGTTCCACAAACCAGGGCAAAGCGGGCGCGTCAGGTCACATTCAGCGTGCCACGTGGGTGCGGCGCACCGCGCCCGCGGGGCTCGGGGTTGGTGTCGATCGCGCTCATGAGTCGCCTGCGGCGTTGGAGCGCCGGTGGTGGCTCATGATCCCAGCAACACCGGCCGCCACGAGGCGAATCGCCACCGGGCTTCAGCGCTGTTAGCTGTCGTTCGGCGCCGTCAGCAGCGTGTCGAGTTGGGCCGGCGCGAGTGCGTGGTCGATGACCATCACCGCCGCGCCGATGATGCCGGCTCGGTCGCCGGTACGTGACTGCACGATGCGCAGGTGCTGGGTGGCCAACGGCAGGGAGCGGCGGTAGACGATCTCGCGGACACCGGCGATGAGGTGCTCGCCGGCATGGGAGAGCGAGCCGCCGATGACGATGACCGACGGGTTGAACAGGCTGACGGCGGCGGCGAGCACCTCGCCGATGTCGCGACCGGCCTGTCGGACGAGACGCAGCGCCTCGACCGAGCCGCCGCGGGCGAGTTCGACGACGTCGCGGCTGGATCTGGCCGGGATGCCGGCCGCGGTGAGGGCGGCGGCGATCGCCGCCCCGCTGGCGACCGCCTCGAGGCAGCCGGTGTTGCCGCAGCGGCACACGACGTCGTCGCTGTGCGGCAGCTGCAGATGCCCCATGTCGCCGGCGGCGCCTTGCGCGCCGCGGTGCAGCCGACCGTCGCTGATCAGGCCGCTGCCGATACCGGTGGCGACCTTGACGAACATCATGTGCGGAAAGCCGCGCCACTGGGTGAAATGCTCACCCAGCGCCATGATGTTGACGTCGTTGTCCACCAGAGCGGCCACGCCCAGCCGCTCGCGCAGGTAGCCCTCGACGTCGTAGCCGTCCCAGCCGGGCATGATCGGCGGATTCACCGGGCGACCGGTGGAGTGCTCCACCGGGCCGGGTAGGCCGATGCCGACACCGAGCAGGTCGCTGGGGCTGCGGCCGATGTCGTCGAGCAGGCTGTAGGAGTTGCGCACCACCCAGTCCAACACGTGGTCGGGCCCGACGGCGACGTCGAGTTCGTCGCGCCGCTCGGCCAGGACGTCGCCGGCGAGGTCGGTGATGGCCACGCGGCCGTGCGTGGCGCCGATGTCGGCGGCCACGGTGACCCGGGCGGAGGGGTTGAAGGCGAACCTGGTCGGCGGGCGCCCGCCGGTGGACGTGGCTTCGCCGGCCGGACCGATGAACCCGGCGGCCATCAAGGCGTCGACACGTTGCGCGATGGTCGAGCGCGCCAGGCCGGTGACCGCAGCCAGTTCGGACCTGGTACGCGGCATGCCGTCACGCATCAGCCACAGCAGCCCACCGGCACCTGCGACGGTCGCGCCCGTTGCCGGATCGGCCAGCAGGTCAGGAGGTGGAGCCGGCAGGCTGGCGCCGCCACCGACTGAATCTTCGAGCATCTAGTAAGTGAAACACATCCGTCTTGCGTCTGCCCGTCACGCCATAGATTGGCAACAAGCCCGCAACTTTTGATTGACACGCGACAAAAGTCACCGCTAGGTTCATCGGCCATGGGAGTGGCCCCCGTCACAACGCAGACCCCAGACCACCAACATCAGCCTGCCGCCGGCGGGCAGCGAGCGGCGATCGTCGGCACCGGATTCATGGGCCGCGTGCACGCGAACGCCGTGCGAGCAGCAGGCGGCCGAGTCGTCGGCATCGTGGGGTCCAGCCGCGAGCGCGCTGAACTGGCCCGCGCCCACCTCGGCGCTGATCAGGCCTTCGCCACGTTGCCCGAGCTGATCGATTCCGTCGACGTCGACACCGTGCACGTGTGCACGCCGAACCACCTGCACGAGCCGGTGGTCCAGGTCGCGTTGGCGGCGGGGAAGCACGTGGTGTGCGAGAAGCCGCTGGCGCTCGACGTGGCGGCGGCCACCGCCATGACCGAGGCCGCCAGCAGCGCCGGGCGGGTGGCCACCGTGCCGTTCGTCTACCGGTTTCATCCCGTGGTGCGCGAGGCGCGTGAGCGGGTCCGTCGCGGCGATCTTGGCCAGATCTCGCTGGCGCACGGCAGCTACCTGCAGGACTGGCTGCTGTATCCGAGCGACGACAACTGGCGCGTTGATCCCGGGCTAGGCGGGCCCACACGCGCGTTCGGCGACATCGGCTCGCACTGGTGCGACCTGCTGGAGTTCGTCACCGGTGATCGCATCGACGCGGTCTGTGCGCGCACGGCGACGGTGAACCAGCGCCGCGGTGATCCGCAACCCCGCGCCGTCGCCACCGAGGACGTCGTGACCATGCAGTTCACCACGGCCGGAGGTGCTCTTGGCTCGGTCGTGGTCAGCCAGGTGTCGCCGGGCCGGAAGAACCGCTTGCTGCTCGAGGTGTCGGGCGCGCAGGCCACGCTCAGCTTCGACCAGGAGAACCCAGAGACTCTGTGGTGGGGCGGGCGGGAGAACAGCGCCGTGCTCGTCCGTGACCCGGACACGCTCAGCGCTCCCGCGGCGCGCTACGCACTCGTCCCGGCCGGGCACCCGCAGGGTTACCAGGACTGCTTCAACGCCTTCGCCGCCGACACCGCCGCGGCCGTACGGGGCGAATCTCCCGACGGATTGCCCACCTTCGCTGACGGGCTGCGCGCCACGCGGATCGCGACGGCGGTCGTGACCTCGGCTGTCGACGGCTCGTGGGTGGAGGTGGGCGGATGACGGCGAGCACGCCGGAGGCGGCCGGCGGGGGCGCGGCCGTGAGCACTCACCTCCTGCGGATGCGGGGGATCTCGAAGTCCTTCCTCGGTGTGCGTGTCCTGCATGGTGTGGATCTCGATCTGCGCGCGGGCGAAGTGCACGCCCTGGTCGGGGAGAACGGCGCCGGCAAGTCCACCTTGATGAAGATTCTGGCCGGAGTGCACCAGGCCGATTCGGGGACGGTGGAGCTCGACGGCGCCGCGGTCGCGTTCGAGCACCCCCTGCAGGCGCAGCAGGCCCGCGTGTCCACGGTGTTCCAGGAGTTCAACCTGCTGCCGGATCGCACCGTCGCCGAGAACGTCTTCCTCGGGCGCGAACCGCGCACGCGCGGGATGGTGGACGCGCGCCGAATGAACGCCGACACCGCTCAGCTGCTCGCTGATCTCGGCCTGACCTGGCTCACCCCGCAGGCACCCGTACGGTCGCTGTCGGTCGCGGGCCAGCAGATCGTGGAGATCGTCAAGGCGCTGTCGTACGACGCCCGCATCATCTCGATGGACGAACCCACGGCCGCGCTGGCCGACGAAGAAGTCGACCTGCTCTACCGCCTCATCGCCCGGCTGCGCGAGCGCGGGGTGGCGATCCTGTACGTCTCGCACCGGCTCAAGGAGATCTTCGACCTCTGTGACCGGGTGACCGTGCTCAAGGACGGTGCGCTGGTCGACACCGTCGACACGGCGACGCTTCGCCCGGACGAGCTGGTGCGGATGATGGTGGGCCGGCCCATCTCGTCGTTCTTTCCCGACAAACTTCCCGGAACCGCCCCCGGCGACGTGCGGCTTCGGGTCACCGGCGGTGGCAACGACCAGCTCGACGGTATCGACCTCGAGGTGCGCGCCGGAGAGATCACTTGCCTGGCCGGACTGCAGGGCAGTGGCCGTACCGAGATCGCCCATGCCCTGTTCGGCATCGCCCGATTCACCCGTGGCACGGTCCAGGTCGACGGGCGCACCGTGCGGCTGCGTTCGCCCCGGCAGGCGGTGCGTACCGGGTTGGCGCTGGTCACCGAGGACCGCAAAGCCGAGGGTCTGGCGCTGAACCAGTCCGTGGCGGCCAACGCCCGGCTGGTGCTCGACGCCGTCGACCCGCGCCGGGCCGCCGCTCGGGCGCGGCGGATCCCCGGCCTCCTCTCCTCGCTGGACCTCGTGGCACGAGGCCCCGACCAGGAGGTGCGGTTTCTCTCCGGCGGTAACCAGCAGAAGGTCGTCCTGGCGAAGTGGCTGGCCACCGAACCGTCGGTCATCGTCCTGGACGAACCGACCCGCGGTATCGACGTCGGAGCCAAGCATCGCGTCTACACCTTGATGCGTGAGCTGGCCGCCGACGGCGTGGCGATCCTCATGGTGTCCTCGGAGCTGCCCGAGGTCATCGGGATGGCTGATCGCGTGATCGTGCTCCGCGACGGGCGCATCGCCGGTGAACTGCCCGGCGGCACCACCGAGGAGGCCGTGATGGCGCTGGCCACGGGGCAGGTGCCCGGAGGGCCGATGTCATGAGCACAACGGTTGATACCGCCACCGCGATGCCGTCGCGGCGACGCCGTCTCGGCACCACCGAGCTGGTGTACATGGCCCTGCTCGGCGTGGTCGTGATCGGTGCGGTGATCGTCGCGATCAGTGGTGGGAATCTGCTCAGCACCGCGAACACGGTCGAGATGCTGTCGCGATCCAGCCTGCTGGGGTTCGTGGCGCTCGGCCAGACGTTCGTCATCCTGTGCCGTTCGCTCGACCTGTCGGTCGGTTACGTCATGGCGTTGTCCAGCCTCATCGGCGCGACCACGATGGCCGGCGACCCTGCACGGATCCCGCTCGGTATCGCTGCCGTGGTGCTGGTGGCCGGCGGTATCGGGCTAGCGAATGGGCTGATCATCGCCGTGTTGAAGGTGAATCCGTTCATCACGACGCTGGGGATGGGCCTGATCATCAAGGGCTACCTGGACACCCGGTACAAGGGCCCGGCCGGCGCCGTGCCTGAAGCGTTCCGGCAGTTCGGTTACACCCGGATCGGCTTCGTGCCGCTGTCGGCCGCGGTGATGTTGCTCGCCATGGCCGCGGGCATCGCCTATCTGCGCACGAGCCGGACCGGTTACCACATGTACGCCGTGGGCGGCAGCGAGGACGTGGCCCGGCTGTCGGGCATCCGGACGGGCCGGGTGATGATCACCGCGCATGTGTTGTGCTCCATCGCCGCTGGCGTGGCTGGACTGCTCATCGCGGCCCGGTTCGGCACGGGCAGCGCTTTGGTGTACAGCTCCGGCTACGAGCTCGACTCGATCGCCGCGGTGGTGTTGGGCGGGACGTTCCTGATGGGCGGGCGGGGCGGGGTCGCCGGGACGCTCGCCGGAGTGCTCATCCTGGCCGAGCTCGACACCGTGTTCAACGTCTTGCAGGTCGACCCCTTCTTCAAGGAGGTCCTGCGGGGCGTGGTCATCATCGCCGCGGTGGCCATCTATGCCCGCAGGCAGGTCGAGCGGCGTGCCACTCGGGCACGCTTCGGCGGCGACGGCGACGACGGCGGCACTGGGCCGGGTCGGGCCCCGGACCGCCCGCCGGATTCCACGGCCGGCGGCGCCGACGGCGACCAGGTCGTGGCCGGGCACGGAGGTGACCGATGACCGCCCCGCGTCCCGCACACCGCAGCTCCGGCGCCTCCAGGGTCGCCGGCGTGGCCAGCGCGCTGTTCGGCGGCGGCAGCGCCACCGTGTTCGCCCTGCTCATCGTGATCTTCGCGGGCATCTTCGCGATGAACCCGAGCTTCATGGAGCCGCCGTCGCTGATGGCGTTCATCAAGAACGCCGCACCGCTGGTGGTCCTGGCCATCGGCCAGTACTTCGTGATCGTCGCCGGCGAGCTCGATCTCTCGGTCGGATCGCTGGTGGGCACGCAAGTGGTCATCGCCGCAGCGCTGATCGACGGCGAAGAGAGCCGCACGGGTCCGGTCCTGCTGCTGATGCTGGTGTTCGGTGTCCTGGTCGGGCTGGTCAACGGGCTGATCACCACCGTGCTCAAGGTGCATTCGCTGATCACCACGCTGGGCATGATGCTGGTGCTCTATGGCGCGAACCGGCTGTGGACCGGAGGCGCCCCCACCGGCGCACTGTCCGAGGCGTTCCGCCAGCCCGGTCGAGGCGGCGTCGAGATGCCGGTGGTCCGGCTGCTGCCGTGGTCGCTACTCATCCTGGTCGCGGTCGTGATCGCCGCGGTGGTGGTGATGCGGCGCCCGTACGGCCGCGTGCTCATCGCGGTGGGTGACAACGAACAGGCCGCCGCGTTCTCCGGCGTGCGGGTCTGGCAGGTGCGGACCGCGGCGTTCGTGCTGTCCAGTGTCATGGCGACGCTCGCGGCCGTGCTCATCGGCGGCTATGCGGGGGTGACCGCGCAGGTCGGGGAGGGGCTGGAGTTCGCAGCCATCACGGCGGTCGTCCTCGGCGGTGTGGTGCTGGGTGGCGGCCGGGGAACGGTGATCGCCGCGATGGCCGGCGCCTTGACCGTCGAAGCCCTGTTCACCCTGTTCAACCAGCTCAGTCTGCCGTCGACCATCAGGCCTGCCGCACAGGGCTTGATCATCATCGCCGCGGTCGCCTATGCGGCCCGGGAGCGTTCGCAGCCCGCGCCACCCGTCGACGATGCACGTCCGGAACCAGCACGTTCGTGACATGAACCGAGGAGGACAAGACGATGCGGAAGACCCGCGTTCTATCCGTCGTGGCGGTCGCCGCGGCGTTGGCGGTCGGGGCGTGCACCACTGACGACCCAGCGGACTCGACCGACGAGGTCGACCAGGTGGTCGACGACGAGGCCGGTGATGAGGCCGACTCCGAAGAGGAGGCCGAGGAATCCGATGCCGACGAGTGGTTCGTCCAGTCCGAGTACGAGCGCCAGCTCGCCCAGCGCGACATCGAGCCCGAAGGCCCTGCCGACCAGCCATGGCTGCAGGCCATCGAGCCCGAGTACGTCGACACCGCCGAATACGCGCAGGACGGCAACACGCTGTGCTTCTCCAACGCCTCGGTGAGCAATCCGTGGCGGGTGACCGGCTGGATCACGATGCAGCAGCAGGTTCAGGTCTACAAGGACAGCGGCGACATCGGTGAGTTCCGGGTGTCCGACGCGGGCGACGACGACAACAAGCAGATCTCCGACATCCAGGCATTCGTCGACGCCGGCGACTGCAACGCGATCATCATCTCACCGTCCACCACCGCCACCCTCACCCCGGCGGTGGAGGCGGCCTGCGAGAGCGGCGTTCCGGTGATCGTGTTCGACCGCGGCGTCAACACCGACTGCATGGTGACGTTCATCCACCCGATCGGCGGCTACGCCTACGGAGCCGACGGCGCGGAGTTCCTGGTCGAGAACCTCGAACCGGGGTCGACCGTCCTGGCGCTGCGGATCCTGCCCGGCGTGGACGTGCTCGAACACCGGTGGGCGGCGGCGCAGGAGATCTTCGCCGACAGCGACCTGGAGATCCTCGGAGACGAATTCACCGAGGGCGACGGTGCGGCGATCAAGGACATCGTCACGCAGTACCTGCAGCGCGGTGACGTCGACGGCATCTGGATGGACGCCGGTGACGGCGCCGTCGCGGCGGTCGAGGCGTTCGAGGACACCGGCAACGACTACCCCGTGATGGTCGGCGAGGACGAGCTGAGCTTCATGCGCAAGTGGCAGGAGACCGGCATGACGGCGATCGCCCCGGTCTACTCCAACTTCCAGTGGCGCACCCCGATCGAGGCCGCCGTGCAGATCTGGAACGGCGAGCAAGTGCCGTCGGAGTGGGTGCTGCCGCAAGCGCCGGTCACCGAAGCCGACCGCGATGAATACCTGCAGCGCAACGCGGACATGCCGAGCCTGCACTACGCCAAGTTCGGTGGCGAGAACCTGCCCGGCTACCCCGAGGCATGGCAGGACCGCTGAGCCACGACCGTTCGAGAACACGAGGAGTTGACGTCGATGAACCGGGCGCTGGGAGTCAACACCTGGGTGTGGACCTCGCCCCTCACCGACACGAGCCTGGCCGAGCTCGCGCCGCGGATCGCCGACTGGGGCTTCGACGTGATCGAGCTGCCGGTCGAGAACCCCGGCGACTGGGATCCGGGCCGGGCGGCGAAGCTGCTCGACTCGCTGGGCCTCGCGGCGAGCGTCGTGCTCGTCATGGGCGCGGGCCGCGAATTGGTGGCGACCGACCGGGGAACGGTCGCCACCACCCGCGACTACCTGCGTCACGTCGTCGACGTGGCGCAGGTAGTCGGCTCGCCGACGATCGCCGGGCCGGCCTACGCCTCGGTCGGTCGCACATGGCGGATGGACGCTGCCGAGCGACGTACTCGGTACGCCCAGCTGCGCGAGAGTCTCGGCCCGGTGGTGGACCATGCCGCGCAAGCCGGGGTGTGCCTCGCCGTCGAACCGCTCAACCGGTACGAAACGAGCCTGCTCAACACCGTTGACCAGGCTCTGGAGGCCCTGGACGGGCTACCGCCGGACGCCTGCGCGCTGGCGTTGGACGTCTATCACATGAACATCGAGGAGCGCGACGTTCCCGCAGCGATTCGCCGCGCTGCCGGCCGGATCGCCCACGTGCAGGTCAGCGCCAACGACCGGGGCGCTCCAGGGGCGGATCACCTGGACTGGGCCGGCATGGCTTCGGCACTCGACGAAGCGCGCTACCACGGCCCGCTGGTCATCGAGTCGTTCACCGCCGACAACGCCACCATCGCGACGGCGGCGTCGATCTGGCGGCCGCTGGCCGCGACGCAGGACGCCCTGGCCGTCGATGGCCTGGCGTTCCTGACGGGCCTGAGGGGGTGACGCGCCGCTCACACGGTTCGCCTCCGCGTCGGTCCCGCATGCCGCGGGGTCTGCCCAGACGCTCATGCTCACTCGCCCCGGGAGGAAGTCGAAGATGAACGTCGCACTACGTCAGCGTTGGGGAAGACTCCTGGTCGTGGCTCTGGCCGCGGCGCTGGCGCTGGCCCTGCTCAGCGCCGCACCGGCACCGGCCCAGGACGAACCACCGCCAGGTGACGCGCACGTGCTGATCTTCACCGAGACTGCCGCGTATCGGCACACCGAGGCGATCGAGCAGGGCGTGCCCGTTCTGGAGTCGGCGTTCGCCGATGCCGGCATCACCTCCGAGCACACCGAGGACTCGTCGATCTTCAACGACGACGACCTCGCCCGCTTCGACGCGCTGATCATGTTCCAGGCCTCCGGCGATCCCTGGACGGATGACGAGAAGGCCGCCATGGAGCGCTACCAGCAGGCCGGCGGCGGCATCGTCGCCATCCACAACGCCGCCGACATGCGCGGCAACTACCAGTGGTGGGACGAACTGGTCGGTTCGCTGATGCCGGGGCATGCGGCGACCGGCACCAGCCCGGGCCAGCCCGGCACGGTCCAGATCGAGGACGACTCACACCCGTCCACCGAGCACCTTCCGCAGCGGTGGGACCGCGCCGACGAGTGGTACAACTTCTCGCACAACGTGCGCGGAGACGCCCACGTCCTGGCCACCATGGACGAGACGACGTACGACCCGGGCGAGAACGCCATGGGCTACGACCACCCGATCTCGTGGTGCAAGCCGTACGACGGCGGCCGCGCGTGGGTGACGGCCATGGGCCATTTCGGCGCCCACTACACCGACGAACCCGACTTCGTGCAGCACATCGTCGGCGGTGTCCAGTGGGCCGCCGGGCTCGCCGAGGGCGACTGCGGCGGCACCATGTGGGACCAGTTCGAACGGGTGCCGCTCGACCAGAACACCAGTGCGCCGTTCGCGATCGACATCGCCCCGGACGGTCGAGTGTTCTTCACCGAACTGGTCCGGGGTCAGATCCGGGTGTACGACCCGCAGACACAGACGACCTCGACCGCGGTGACGATCCCGGTGTACTCCGGCGGTGAGGACGGCCTGCTGGGCATCGCGCTCGACCCGGATTTCAGTGCCAACGGGCACCTGTACGTCTACTACTCGCCGGCCAGTGACGACGACACCGACCCGGCGAACTTCGTCAACCGGCTGTCGAGGTTCACTGTCGGCGAGAACTCCCAGATCGATCCGGCCACCGAGGCGGTACTCCTGGAAGTCCCGGCCCGCAGGCTGCCTGACGAGCCGGGGCACACCGGCGGCGGTCTCGACTTCGACGCCGACGGCAACCTCTACCTCAGCGTGGGCGACGACGTGAACCCGCACTCCGAGCCGTCCGGCGGCTACGCCCCCCTGTCCGAGCGCGAGGGAACGTTCCACGACGCCCGCGCCACGTCGGCCAACACGAACGATCTGCGCGGCAAGCTGCTGCGCATCCACCCCGAGCCCGACGGCACGTACAGCATCCCCGAGGGCAACCTGTTCCCGGAGTCCGAGGACACCGAGGACAAGACCCGCCCAGAGATCTATGCGATGGGCTTTCGCAACCCGTTCCGGTTCTCCGTCGACCCGGAGACCGGACACATCAGCCTGGCCGACTACTCGCCGGACAACAGCGCGGACAACCCGAACCGCGGCCCGGCGGGTATCGCGGAGTGGAACCTCATCACCGGACCCGGCAACTACGGCTGGCCACTGTGCATGGGCGACAACGAGCCGTTCCGCGACGTCGACTACACCACCGACCCGGTCACGGTCGGCGAGTACTTCGACTGCGACAACCCGATCAACGACTCCGTGCGCAACACCGGGCTGACCGAGCTGCCACCGGTCCAGGCGCCGCAGTTGTGGTACGGCTACCAGCGCTCGTCGGTGCCCGAGGTGATCGCGCAGGGCGGGGGACTGGCCCCCATGGGCGGGCCGTTCTACCACTTCGACCCGGAGCTGGAGTCGGACACGAAGTTCCCGTCGTCCTACGACGGCAAAGCGTTCTTCTACGAGTGGTCGCGCAACGCGATGTACACCCTGATCCCCGACGGTGACACCACGCAGCTGGAGAAGGTGAACCGGTTCCTGCCGCAGGAGGAGTTCCTCGCGCCCATCGACTCGAAGTTCGGGCCTGACGGCTCCATGTACGTCCTCGACTGGGGCGGCGGCTTCGGCCGCGACAACCCGGATTCAGGGCTGTACCGCGTCGACTACGTATCGGGTTCACGCTCGCCGGAGGCGCACATCGTCGCGACGCCGGATTCCGGGCCGGGCCCGCTCGAGGTCACCTTCGACGGCACCACGAGCACCGACCCCGAAGGCGAGGAGCTCACCTACGAGTGGGACTTCACCAGCGACGGAACCATCGACGCGACCGGGCCGACGGCCAACCACACCTACGCCGAGGACGGCGTCTATGACGCGCGCCTGACCGTCACCGACCCGCACGGCAAGACCGGCACCACCACGGCGCCGATCACGGTCGGCAACACCAGGCCGGAGGTCGAGTTCACCCTGCCGCCGAACGGCTCGTTCTTCGAGTTCGGGGACGAGGTGGCGTGGGACGTCACGGTGACCGATGCCGAGGACGAGGACATCGCCGACGACGACATCGTCATCCAGCCGGCGCTCGGGCACGACGATCATCCGCATCCGGCCGACCCGTTGTCCGGGCGCACCGGCTCGGTGATCACCCAGCTGGGCGGCGGACACAGCGAGGACATGAACGTCTTCTACATCCTCAACGGCCGCTACACCGACAGCGGTGGCGCCAGTGGTGTCCCGCCGCTGACCGGTGAGGACACGTCGCTGCTGTTCCCGAGGCAGCGCGAAGCGGAGTTCTTCGACGAATCCGAAGGCATCACCACGGCCGGGTCGCGCGACATCGAGGGCCACGGCGATGCCATCACCGGCGCGGACGGCGCGTGGGCGTCGTACGAGCCGATGAGCCTGTACAACGTCGACGCCCTGACGCTGCGCGCGGCCGCACCGGAGGGTGGGGTGATCGAGCTGCGCCGCGATGCTAAGGACGGCGACGTGCTGGGCACCGCGGAGATCCCGCCGACCGGGCCGACGGGGTACGTCGACGCCACCGTCGCCGTGCCCGGTGCGGGCGCGGACGCGGCTGATTCGTTCACGCTGTACGTGGTGTTCCCCGGCGCCGGCGCGCGCACGCTCAACTTCATCGAGGCCCACGGCAAGGGTGCGGCGACGACCACCAAACCGGAGGTGGCCATCACTGCTCCGGCAGCCGACGACGACCTCGAGCCAGGCCCGATCGAGATCACCGCGGAGGCCCGTGACGCGGAGAACACCGTCACCCAGGTGGAGTTCTTCGCCGACGGCGTGTCCCTGGGCGTCGACGAGACCGCACCGTACGCCGTTACCTGGGACGCGACCGAGCAGCGCCGGTACAACCTGACGGCCGTGGCGACCAACGACAACGGCGCCAGCCGGACGTCGCGGATCGTGCGGGTGGAGGTCGGCGACCTCTACGGCGACTGGCAGACGTTCAGCAACGTCGAAGCGTCGTTCGACCGGCCGGACACCGACACATGGGTCATCGACTCCGGTGGGGCCAACATGTGGCAGGGGACCGACGAATACGGTGCGGCCTACCTGCCCGCCGCCGCAGGTGAGCAGTGGACGGCGACGGTGCGCATCGATCAGCAGGATGCCTCGGCGGACTCGGCCAAGGCCGGGCTGATCGTCCGCAACGACGTCACGCAGCCGGGTGCATCGCCCGGCTACGCCGCGCTGGTCATGCGGGCCGGTCTCGGGTTCGAGTGGCTGCGCGACACCGACGGCAACGGTGAACTCGACGCCAGCGACGGCGCCGGCTCGACCAGTTACCCGGCCTGGGTGCGCCTGGTTCGCGACGGCGACCAGTACACGGCGTACTGGAGCAAGGACGGCGAGGACTTCACCGCCATCGGGGAGCCGGTCGTGTTGCCCGGCGCGGCCGCGACACAGGACATCGGCGTCGCCGTCACGGCGCACAGCTCCACCGAGACCAACCGGGCCCAGTTCGCCGGGTTCACGTTGGCCGACGAGGTGTGGCAGCCCGAGCCGGACCCGGATCCCGACCCGGGCCCGGTGTGCTCCATCGCCCAGTCCGACGACTTCGACGGCGACGCCCTGAACACCACCCGGTGGACCACGGTGCGCTCGGCCGAGCAGACGCCGGTGACCGTCGCGGACGGCGCGTTGCGGCTGCCGGTGACCGCCGGCGACATCAACGAAGACGCCGCCGGCCCGATCAGCTACGTCGGTCAGCCGGCCCGTGCGGGCGAGTGGACGGTCGAGACCTCGGTGACGATCGAGCACACCCGCGAGTGGCAGCACGCCGGACTGCTGATGCACGGCGACGACGACAACTACGTCAAGCTGGCCTTCACCCGCGACGCCTCCGGCGGCCGGTTGTTGGAATTCCAGACCGAGGCCGGCGGCAGCCGGACGTGGCACGACAACCTGACCGTCCCCGCGGACTTCCCGACGACGGCGCACCTGCGCCTGGCCAGTGACGGCGCACAGCTCACCGCGGCCTACTCCGTCGACGGCGAGACATGGGTCGACATGGCCGGGGCAGGTCACGTCATCGACGGCGCCACCGTCGGCGTCATGGCAGCCGGCGACACCGGCACGCCCGAGGTCGACGCGGTGTTCGGACACTTCACCGTCACGCCGGACTCCGACGACGACGGCGTACGGGAACCGTCGGACACCTTCGACGGCGACACGCTCGATGGCTGCCGCTGGGACTCGGTGGTGCGCTACGACGCGTCGACCGTGGCGGTTGCAGACGGGCAGCTGACGATTCAGACCCAGCCCGGTGACATCAACGGCGAGGCCAACGACGACCCGCGAAACTTCATCCTGCAGGGCTTGCCCGACGGCGACTGGACGGTCGAGACCGCCCTGACGCCCACCATGGTCCACCGGTGGCAGCTGGCCGGCTTGATCGTCTACGGCGACGACGACAACTACGTGAAGTTCGACGTCGTCGCCCGCAATCAGCCCGGGACCGCGACCGCTCTGGGCGCGGAGCTGGTGGCCGAACAAGGTGGTGCTTTCGGCAGCGGTGGCAACCGGCAGATCGACCTCACCGGCCAACCGGACGGTGGCTGGTATCACCTGCGGCTGAGCAGATCCGGTACCACTTATTCGGCCCAGATCAGTGCGGACGGGCAGGAGTGGACGTCGCTGGGCGAGCCGGTGACCAACGACGCCGTCCTGGATTCCATCGGGCTGATGGCCATCGGGCCGGAGCAGCAGGAGCCCGTCCAGGTCGCGTTCGATCACTTCCGCTTCGTGCCTGACGCGCCGGTCGACTATCCCGCCGCTCGAGAGCAGGTCCAGCAGTACCGCGCCGACGCGTTGATCAGTGTCGCGCAGGCGAACCGGCTGCTGGGACATCTGGATGCCGCGGAGCACACGAGCGAGCAAGGCCTGGTCCGGCAGGCCGAAGCTGCACTCGACCGGTTCGTCGCCGTCGCCGACGGCGTCGCGGACGAGGAGGTGAGAGCCGGCCTGCACGCCATCGCCGAAGGACTGCGAGCACAGCTGTGATCACGTGATCGGCGAGGGGTGTCGCGCTGGCGCGATACCCCTCGCCGAACGACCACGCCCGGGCCGAGGGCTACAGGAGCGCGCCAGTACCGCACACGAGGAGGGCGTTGTGAGAGACGATCCGACGAGACGACGAGGCAGGTCATTCAGACGCGCAGCCGCCACCGCAGTGGGCTTCGCCGTCGCCGTTCCGATGAGCCTGAGCAGTGCGGCCGTGGCTACCGACCAGCCGGAGCCGACGGCACCGGCGCAGGCCGAGTTCGACGTGCTGGTGTTCAGCAAGACCGCCGCATTCCGGCACGACTCCATCCCGGACGGCATCGCGGCGATCGAGCAGCTCGGAGCCGAGAACGGCTTCGCCGTGACCGCGACCGAGGATGCCACGGCCTTCACCGAGGACAACCTCGCCCAGTACGAGGCGGTCGTGTTCCTGTCCACCACCGGCGACGTGCTGAACGACGAGCAGCAGGCGGCGTTCGAGGCCTACATCCAGGACGGCGGCGGCTACGCGGGCATCCACGCGGCCAGCGACACCGAGTACGACTGGCCCTGGTACGGCGATTTGGTCGGCGCGTACTTCGACAGCCACCCGGCCATCCAGGAGGCGACCGTCGAGGTCGAGGACCACGCGCATCCGTCGACGGCGCATCTGCCGCAGGAGTGGGTCCGCACCGACGAGTGGTACAACTTCCAGGACAATCCGCGCGGCGACGTGCACGTGCTGGCCGCGCTGGACGAGGAGACGTACGACGGCGGCGGCATGGGCGCGGACCACCCGATCGCGTGGTGCCACGACTACGACGGCGGCCGGGCGTGGTACACCGGCGGCGGGCACACCTCGGAGTCCTTCACCGACCCCGAGTTCGTCCAGCACCTGCTCGGCGGCATCCAGACTGCCGCAGGGCAGGCCGACGCCGACTGCGGCGCCAGCGTCGAAGCGAACTTCGACCAGATCACCCTGGCCAAGGGGCCGGAGGAGATGGGCGAGCCGATGGGGGTGGCCGTCCTCCCGGACGGAAGCGCGCTGCACACCTCCCGCTCCGGTGCGGTCTACTACACCGCAGCGGCGGGACAGACCTCGCTGGCTGCGCAGGTCCCGGTCTACGGCTTCCGCGAAGACGGCATGCAGGGCATCGCCCTGGACCCGAACTTCGAGGAGAACGGCTGGGTCTACCTCTACTACTCGCCGGTCCTGGACACACCCGACGGCGAAGTGGTGCACAGTAGCCTCGATCCCAGCGTGTGGGAGGCCTACGAGGGCCACAACAACCTGTCTCGGTTCAAGTTCGCCGACGGGCAGCTCGATCTCGACTCCGAGCAGGTGATCCTGCAGGTGCCCCAGGACCGCGGCAACTGTTGTCACCACGGCGGCGACATCGACTTCGACGCCGACGGCAACCTGTACCTGTCCACGGGTGACGACACCGACCCGTTCGAGTCCAACGGCTACTCGCCGATCGACGACCGCGCGGACCGCGCTCCGCAGTTCGACGCCCGCCGTACCTCGGGCAACACCAACGATCTGCGCGGCAAGATCCTGCGTATCCACGTCGAGGACGACGGCTCGTACACCGTCCCCGAGGGCAACCTGTTCGAGCCGGGAACGGAGAAGACGCGCCCGGAGATCTACGCGATGGGCTTCCGCAACCCGTTCCGGATCAGCGTCGACCAGCAGACCGGTGTCGTGTGGGTCGGCGACTACGGTCCCGACTCCGGTAGCGCCAACCAGTACGGCCCCGCGGGACAGGTCGAGTTCAACCGGGTCGCCGAGCCGGGCAACTTCGGCTGGCCCTACTGCACCGGCATGAACACCCCGGAGGAGACCTACGTCGATCGGGACTTCACCGCCTACTACGGCGAGGACCCGAACACCGGCGAGCCGGACCCGAACGACGGCCTCAACGACCCGATCGGGGAGAAGTTCGACTGCGCCAACGGGCCGGTGAACGACTCCGTGCTCAACACCGGCCTCGAGACCGTGCCGCCCGCCCAGCCGGCGTGGATCGCCTACGACGGCGGGTCGGTGCCGGAGTTCGGCTCCGGCAGCGAGTCCCCGATGGGCGGGCCGGTGTATCACTTCGACCCGGATCTGGACTCGGAGACGAAGTTCCCGCAGTACTACGACGGCAAGTTCTTCGCCTACGAGTTCGGCCGGCAATGGATCAAACCGATCAACGTCAACGAGGACGGCTCGCCGGGACGCATCGAGTCCTTCCCCTTCGTCGACAACACGCAGTTGATGGATCTGGAGTTCGGGCCGGAGGGTTCGCTGTACGTGCTCGACTACGGCACCGGATTCTTCAACGGTGACGAGAACTCGGCGCTGTACCGCATCGACTACGTCAAGGGCACCCGGTCGCCGGAGGCGGTCGCCAGCGGTGACCCGACATCCGGGATCGCCCCGCTGACGGTGCAGTTCAGCTCCGAAGGCTCCAACGACCCGGATCCGGGCGACACCATCACCTACGCGTGGGACTTCGACGGTGACGGCACCACGGACTCCACCGAGCCCGACCCGTCGCACACCTACACCGAGAACGGCGAGTACACCGCTACGTTGACGGTCACCGACCAGGACGGCCACCAAGGTGTGGCCACGGTGCACATCGTGGTCGGCAACACCGCACCGGTGGTCGAGTTCGTCGAGCCGGCCAACGGTTCGATGTTCTCGTTCGGTGACGACGTGGCCTACGAGCTGTCGGTGACCGACCCGGACGGCCAGCCGGTCGACTGTGCCGACGTCGCGGTCACCTTCGCGCTCGGGCACGATCAGCACACGCACGGCGGCGACACCGTCTACGGCTGTTCGGGCACGGTGCCGACCGGGTCCGATGCCGCACACGGCACCGACGACAACATCTTCGGGCTGCTGTTGGCCGAGTACACCGACACCCCGCCGAACTCCGACACCGGTCCGGCGACGGGTACGGCGCAACTCATCCTGCAGCCGAAGCACCGCCAAGCCGAGCACTTCTCGGCGCAGAGCGGCGTGCAGGTCGTCAGCCACGGTGATGCCGAGGGCGGCGCCCGCGTCGGCTACATCGACGACGGCGACTGGATCTCGTTCGAACCGTGGAACCTGGCGGGCATCAAGTCGGTGAGCATGCGAGTGTCCGCCGGCGGCCCCGGTGGAACCGTGGAGCTACGCATGGGTGCGCCGGACGGCGAATTGGCGGCGACCGTGCCGGTGCCGCACACCGGAAGCCCGGACAACTACGTCCAGGTCTCCCCGGTCGCGGTGACCGACCCGGGCGGTACCGACGAGCTGTTCCTGGTGTTCCGTGGTGACGGCGGTGGGCTGATGGACATCGACGCGATGATGTTCAGCTCCGACGAGGCGGCCTGCCCGGATCCCGACGCCGAGGTCGACCCGAACGACGAGTTCGACGGCACCGAGCTCGACCAGTGCCGCTGGTCGACGATCCTGCGCCCGGACGCCGAGCACTACCGGCTCGCCGACGGGCAGTTGCAGATCGACGCGCTCGAGGGTGACATGCACAACGGCAACACCAGCGCGGCCAACGTCATCCTGCAGGACGTCGACGAGCCCGAGGCTGGGTTCGAGGTGAGCACCCAGCTCGCGATCCCCGCCGGAGGGGACTACGAGCAGGCCGGGATCATGGTCCACGCCGGTGACCAGAACTTCGCCAAGGCGGTCCTGATCAACATTCCCGACGTCGGTTGGCGGTTCGAGTTCGGTCAGGACGTGGCCGGCTCGGCGGTGTTCGATCCCGACCTGGACCGCTCCGGTGAGCTCCCCGCGGGCATCGCCGAGAACGCTCACGTCAAGGTCGTCAGCGACGGTCACACGCTGACGGCGTACTGGTCCGCCGACGGCGAGGAATGGACCCAGTTCGGCCGGCCGCGCCCGATGTCGACGATGACGAACCCGCGGATCGGCCTGGCGGCGTTCAACGGTGAGGGGCAGCCGGCGACGTTCGAGTACTTCCACGTCTCCGACGGCCCGCCGCCGCAGCCGTGTGAGCCGACCGAGCCCGAACCCGGCTACCGCAGCCTGTTCGACGGGACCGAGGCGAGCCTGGCGAACTGGCGGATGGCCGGACCCGGCGGCTTCCACCACATCGGCTGTGAGCTGCTGTCGTACGGCGGCATGGGTCTGTACTGGTACGACGAGGCGTTCGAGTCGTACTCGTTGAAGCTGGACTGGATGATGCCCGGTGACGACAACTCCGGTGTGTTCGTCGGCTTCCCGGATCCCGGCGACGACCCGTGGGCGGCCGTCGACCAGGGGCACGAGATCCAGATCGACGCCACGGACGAGCCGGACCGCACGACCGGCGCCGTCTACGGCTTCCAGGGTGCCGACGAGGAAGCCCGCGACGAGGCGCTGAACCCGCCAGGGGAGTGGAACGCCTACGAGCTCGTCGTCCAAGGTGATCGGATCCAGGTGTTCCTGAACGGTGTGAAGATCAACGACTACACCGACACGGACCCGGCGCGGATGAATCCGCCGAGCTTCATCGGGATCCAGAACCATGGCGGCGGGGACGAGGTGTACTTCCGCGACATCCGCATCCAGGAGTACACGTTCGACAACGCCAGGGCCCTGGTCGCCGACTACTACGAGCGCGGCGACATCAACCGGGCGCAGGAACGGAAGATGACGCAGCATCTGGCGGTGGCCGAGCGGTTGTTCGGCGAGGGATTGGCCGAGCAGGCCGCCGAGTCGCTGGACCGCTACGCCGCGGTCGCCAGCGAGGTCGCGGACGAACAGGTCCGCGCGGCGTTGCTGGCGATGGGGGAGGCGCTGCGAGTTCAATAGTGATTCATAGGTGCGCCGGGACCGGGGAGGGCCCGGCCCCGGCGCACTGGCCGAGTACCCCTGCAACCACGGGCTGACGTAACACGCCGAAAGCGACCGCGTGGCACGGTGAAGGTGACCAAGCGCGCCTGAAATGTCGCGTTGGTGGAGCATTTCAGCGTGCCACGCCAGGCGGTTGGGTGCGGAGGGCGTGCCAGGCGAGGCGAGGCGGGGTGAAACGCACCGGCTGAGATGGCCGGGGTGTCGGCTTCGGCCGGGTGTCGGCTTCGGCCGGGGTGTCGTGGGGCTTTCGACGTCGCGCGTCGAAAGCCGTGGCACGATGGGTTGCATGACGCATTCGCTCGCCGGGCGACCCGAGAACGCGACCCAGGCGAAGGTCCTCAAGCTCCTGCGTGACGAGGGTCCGCTGTCGCGGGTCGAGCTCGCTGACCGGTTGGGTGTCTCGCGTACGACGATGGCCAGCGAAGTCGGGCGGTTGACCGAGCTCGGCCTGGCCGAACCGGCCGGCCCGGCCGCTTCGCGCGGCGGGCGGCGCTCGACGATGGTCGATCTGTCGGCCGACGTGCGCTTCGTCGGTATCGCCATCGGTGCCACGGCGATGTCGGTGGCCCTGACCGATGGCCGGCTCACGGTGCTGGGGCAACGCTACGTCGACATGGACGTGCGGCAGGGCCCGGAGCACGTGCTGGCCCACGCGCTCGAGCTGACCAGGAAAGTGCTGGCCGAGCGTGGTATCGAACGTCCGTCGGGCGTGGGCATCGGCGTTCCCGGTCCGGTCGACTTCCACGGCGGCGTGCCGGTGTCGCCGCCGATCATGCCGGGCTGGGACGGCTACCCGGTCCGGGACGCGATGGCCCGCGAGCTGGGCTGCCCGGTCCTGCTCGACAACGACGTCAACGTCATGGCGCTGGGTGAGCAGCATTCCGGGGTGGCCAAGACCGCCCGCGACTTCCTGTTCGTCAAGATCGGCACGGGCATCGGCTGCGGCATCGTCGTCGACGGCCAGCTCTACCGGGGCGTCGACGGATGTGCGGGCGACATCGGGCACATCCGTATCGAGGAGTTCGGCCCGACGTGCGCCTGCGGCAACACCGGGTGCCTCGAGGCGTTCTTCGGCGGGGCTGCCCTGGCTCGCGACGCGATCGCGGCAGCCCGGGCCGGGCGCTCGCCGGCACTGGCCGCCTTGGCTGCGGAGAAGGGTGAGCTGACCGCCGCGGACGTCGCGACGGCGGTGGCCCAAGGCGACGCACACGCGGTGCAGCTGATCCGCGACGGCGGTCACCGGGTGGGTTGGGTGCTGGCCAGCCTGGTGTCGTTCTTCAACCCCGGGCTGATCGTCATCGGGGGCCGGGTGGCCCGGCTGGGACACCCGCTGCTCGCAGAGATCCGCGGCGTGGTCTACCGGCGATCGCTGCCGCTGGCGACCGGAAATCTGCCGGTGGTGCTCAGCGAGATGGGTGACGACGGCGGCGTCGTCGGTGCGGCCGCCCTGATCAGCGACGCCATCTTCGCCGCGCCCTAGCCATACCCTCGCCGCGCCCTAGCCACACCCTCGCCACACCGAGCGTCGTCTCGCGCGCCCCTCACCATGCCGCCGTGCGCTCTGCCGCGGCAACTCTTCCCGTTCGCTACGCGCTCTTTGCCCGCCTTGTGTCGAAACATTTTCAACAGTCTTGACACTTCCGAAAGGTGAGGTTTATCTGAGGGGCAGCCGAACCCAGCGATCGGAGGCAACATGCGCAGAGTCGTAGGGATGGTAGGCGGGGCTCTCATCGCCCCGGCGCTCGTCGCGACTCCTGCTGCCACGGCGCAGCAGCAGGTCACTCCACCACCGGACTCGCAGTTCCAGAAGGTCACCCTCAACGACCGGCCGGGCGAACCAATGGACTTGGCGGTCCTGCCGGACGAACGCGTCCTGCACACCACCCGGGCCGGCGACGTCTGGCTGCACGACCCCGACACCGGCGTGAACAGCCTGGCCGCGACCATCGACGTGTATCAGCACGACGAAGAAGGCCTGCAGAGCATCGCGGTCGATCCAGGATTCAACGGAAAAGACAACCGTTGGGTGTACCTGTATTACTCGCCGCCGCTGGACACCCCGGTCGACGACCCGTCGACGCCGGACGTCAACGAAGGCGACGCGCCGTTCTTCGGTACGCCGGAAGACTTCGAGCCGTTCGAGGGCGTCATCCGGCTGTCGCGGTTCGAACTCGACGGCGACGATCTGGATCTGTCCAGCGAACAACAGATCCTCGATGTGCCGGTCGATCGCGGGATCTGCTGTCACGTCGGTGGTGACATCGTTTTCGACAGAGCCGGGAACCTCTATCTGTCCACCGGTGACGACACCAATCCGTTCGAGTCCGACGGGTACACGCCCATCGACGAACGGGCCGACCGCAACCCGGCGTTCGACGCGCAGCGCAGTTCGGGCAACACCAACGACCTGCGCGGCAAGGTCTTGCGCATCCACGTCGAGGCGGACGGCTCCTACACGATCCCCGAGGGCAACCTGTTCGAGCCGGGTACGGAGAAGACCCGTCCGGAGATCTACACGATGGGCTGGCGCAATCCGTTCCGGATCGAGATCGACCCCAAGACGGACACGCTGTACGTCGGCGACTACTCACCCGACGCCGCCACGGCGGATCCCGAACGCGGGCCTGCCGGCACGGGCAAGTGGGCCGCGGTGACCGAGGCGGGCAACTTCGGCTGGCCCTACTGCGCGACGGCGGACTCGCCCTACGTGGACTACGACTTCGAGACGGGGGAGTCCGGAGCCGAATTCGACTGTGCGGCGCCGGTCAACGATTCGCCGCACAACACCGGCCTGACCCAGTTGCCGCCGGTGACGCCGCCGGACGTCTGGTACCAGTACGGCGAGTCCGCGGAGTTCCCCGAGCTCGGTGAGGGCGGCATCGGCCCGATGGGCGGACCGGCCTACGACTTCGACGTCCGCAACACCCGCGGGCGCGCGCCGGTCGCCTGGCCGGAGTACTACGACGGCGTGGCACTGTTCTACGAGTGGACCCGTGACTACGTGAAGGCGTTCCACCTCGACGGCCCCGGAGCTCCGACCACCATCGAGGACGTCCTGCCGTCCTTGGTCTTCGACAACCCGATGGACATGGAGTTCGGCCCGAACGGCGCGTTGTACGTGCTGGAGTACGGCGACGGGTACTTCGCCGAGAACGAGACGGCCCAGCTGTCGCGCATCGACTACATCGGCCCCGGCGGCAACCATGCTCCCGAACCCCAGATCGCCGCGGAGCCGTCGGCCGGCAAGGCCCCGTTGACCGTGCAGTTCTCCAGCGCGGGCACTGCGGACGCCGACGGCGACAAGCTGCTGTACCGGTGGGACTTCGACGGTGACGGACGCGTCGACTCGACCAAGGAGAACCCGTCGTTCACCTATGAGAACAACGGCGCGTACAGAGCGACGCTGCAGGTGATCGACATCGGCGGACGCGACCGGCGTAAGTCGGCATCTGCAGACGTCGAGGTGGTCGTGGGCAACGACCGTCCCGTGGTCGAGTTCGTCACGCCGACCGAAGGCGACACGTTCTCGTTCGGCGACACGGTCGAGTACGAGGTTCAGGTCACCGACGACCAGCCGGTCGATTGCTCGCGCGTGACGGTGAATTACGTCGTCGGACACGACGACCACGGCCATTCGCAGTCCACGGCGTACGGCTGCACCGGATCGTTCGTGACGACCGTCCCGGGCGGGCACGATCCGGAGCACGACGAGATGCGCGGCGTGTTCAACGCCAGCTACACCGATTCCGGAGAGGGTGACCTGCCGGAGCTGACCGGCAGCGCCCAGGTGGTCCTCGTCCCCGAGGACTGACGGCCGGCCCAGCTCGCGGTGATCGTCGGCGCACTGTCAAGGGCCATCGGGCCCCACGGCGCGCCGACGGTCGCCGCGAGTTGCGGCTCTACTTTGTCCACGAGTCTGCGTAAGTCGGACGGCCTTTGCGAACTGATCGTCCGCCGGATCTAGGTTTCTGCCCGTGGCGTGGCTGAACTGTTACGCGCGGCACACCGAGTGAGCCGACGGTGGAGACAGCCTGCTCACGCTCGGGTGCAGCGGCCTGGTCTAGAGAATCACTGCAGGTTGCGGCGTCAGGCGGCGAGCTCGGGTGCGATACACGTCCGGCCTCGGCCGTCCGGAGGTGCGCCGCGCGGCCGAAAAGAAAGTCCCGAACAGCTCTTGACCGGGCAGTGGTTCGTTCCTAGTTTGTTTGTTCATCCGACGAACGAGAGTGAGCTGGCTCACCTCGTCGCCCAACCGGCGTGATCGAGTGGGAAGGGGTTCGGCATGGACGACGGACACCTTCCCGACCGCCTGGCCGCCCCCTTCGACCACGTGTCGTTGCGGCGGCACAACCTCGCCGTGGTGCTGGGCAAGCTGCGCGACGGCGGTCCCCGGTCACGCGCCCGGATCGCCACCGACACCGGCCTGAACAAGGCGACCGTGTCGAGCCTGGTCGCCGAGTTGAGCGAGCTGGGTCTCGTCCGCGACGGTGACGTCGAACGCGCCGGCGGCGTCGGAAGGCCGGGGCAGACCGTCGAGGTCGACGGCCGGGTCTGTGGTCTCGGGGCCGAGGTGAACGTCGACTACATCGCCGTACTGGTGCTCGACCTGCGCGGGGACGAGGTGTTCTACCGGCGCATCCCGGTCGATGTACCCAGTCTCGGTGCTCAGCGCACCCTGGACGAGCTCGCGCGCGCCATCCGGTCGACGGTGGCCGACGCCCGCACCGCAGGACGGTACGTCGCCGGGGTCACCGTGGCGCTGCCCGGCATGGTCGAGACCGCACCGGGGGTGCTGCGGCACGCGCCGAACGTCGGGTGGCGCGACATCGGCGTGGCCGACGGGCTTTCGGCCCGGCTGGCCGAACCGGCCAGCCTCGACGGCCCGGACAGCCCGGACAGCCCAGACAGCCCGGACGGCGCGGGAAGCCTCGAGCCGATCCGGATCCCGATCCGGGTGGACAACGACGCCAACCTCAGCGCGCTGGCCGAGTACGTCATGGGCAGCTCGGCCGGGGTGCCCGACCTCGTCCACCTGACCGGAGAGACCGGCGTCGGCGGCGGTGTGATCGCCGACGGCACCCTGCTGCGCGGCAACCACGGCTTCGGCGGCGAGATCGGCCACATGCCCATCGGCGATCCCAACCAGCCGTGCGGCTGCGGACGATTCGGCTGCTGGGAGACCTCCGTCGGGTTGTCCGCGCTGTTGCGCGAGGTCGCCAACCCCGCCGACACGATCACCGACCCGTCGGTCGACCTCGAGGTCCGCCTGCACGAGATCCGCCGCCGCGCCCAAGTGGGTGACGGGCGCACGCTGCGCGGGCTCGAAGCGATCGGTACGTCGCTGGGGCTGGGCGCGGCGATCCTGGTCGACCTGCTCAATCCGCGGGTGATCGCCCTCGGCGGCTACTTCGCGGTGCTGGGTGAGTACATCCTGCCCGCGATGGAGGCCGAACTGGACCAGCGTGCGGTGTTGCCAGGCCGGGGCGGATGCCGGATCGAGCTGTCCTCGCTCGGGTTCAAGGCCGCGTGCCGCGGTGGTGCCCACGTCGCGCTGGAAGCCGTCCTCACCGATCCGGCGTCGGTCGCCGCCACGCCGGGCGCACCCGCATCGGCTGACGCCGTCGACGAGCTCACCGGAGGTGTGGCGTGAGGCAGCCACTGCTCGAGATGAAGGGCATCGTGAAGGTGTTCCCGGGCGTGCGAGCGCTCGACGGCGTCGATCTCGAGGTGCAGGCCGGCGAGGTGCACTGCCTGCTCGGGCAGAACGGTGCCGGCAAGTCCACGCTGATCAAGGTGCTGGCCGGGGCGCACCAGCCCGACGAGGGCGTCATCACCTGGCAGGGCGAGCAGATCCGCCTGCCCAACCCGTTGGCGGCGCTACACCAGGGCATCGCGACGATCTACCAGGAGCTCGACCTGGTCGACGGGCTGAGCGTGGCCGAGAACATCTACCTGGGCCACGAACACGCCACGGCCGGTTTCGCCAAGCGCGGCGACACCGAACGCGCGGCCGCGGACCTGCTGGCCCGACTCGGTCATCCGGAGATCTCGCCGCGTACCGAGGTCGGCACCATGTCGGCTGCGGGCAAGCAGATCGTGAGCATGGCCCGCGCGCTGTCCCACGACGTCAAGCTCATCGTCATGGACGAGCCGTCCGCGGTGCTCGACCAGGAAGAAGTGGGCCAGCTGTTCGCGGTCATCCGCGACCTCGTCGACCAGGGCGTCGCCGTCGTGTACATCTCGCACCGACTCGAGGAGATCCGTCAGATCGGGCATCGAGTCACGGTGCTCAAGGACGGGCGCACCGTCGCCACCGGGCTGGACGCGCGCGAGACCCCCACGGCCGAGCTCATCCGCCGGATGACCGGGCGCAACGTCGAATACGCCTTTCCCGAGCGCACACCAGTGCCCGACGACGCCGAGGTCATGCTCGACGTGCGCGAGCTCAGCCTTCCCGGGGCGTTCTCCGACGTGAACCTGCAGGTCCGGCGCGGTGAGATCGTCGGGCTGGCGGGCCTGGTCGGCTCGGGCCGATCGGAGATCCTCGAGGCGATCTACGGCGCCCGTAAACCGGCCACCGGTTCGGTGTCC
>JAJYTA010000020.1 GCA_021793295.1 Actinomycetes bacterium | reverse complement strand
CCGAGCGCCGTGGGTGCGGCTGAGCTCGCCCTCGTAGCCCAGCCCGCCGAGCCTGGCCGGCCCGGCCCGGCGGGCCTCGGGGAGGTCACACGCGGGTTCGACGACCTCCGGCGGGCCGACCCGGACAGGGTCGAGCTCCGGTGCGAACTGCTCCACCGACGTCTGCGGTGCCACCAGGACCAGGCGTGCTCCGGTGTCGACCACGTCGTTGACCTGACCGGCGGTGAGCAGGTCGGGCACGGTGACGAGCACCGTGTCGCCGGGACTGGTCGCCTCGAGCACGGCCTCGGTCGTCCGCACCGGCGTGATCTTTACGCCCTGGTCGTCGAGCAACCGGGCCAGAGCGCGGGCGCCCTGGGCGTCGATGCCCTCGGGATCCAGCGTTCCGCGGCTCATCGAGCTCTGCACGATGCCGATGATCACCGCGGTGACCAGCACCAGCGCGATCACGGCGGCCGGCAGCCGCCACCGTCGCCATCGGCTGGCCAATGGTTCCGGCGCGCTCGGTTCGTCGCCGCGGCTCGGTCGAGGCAGCGGCCGTTCGTGGGTGACCAGTCGGCTCATCGAGGCACCGCGAACTCCGCCGCGCCGGCCTCGGTGGGCCGACCGGGCCGGGCCGTCGTCACAGCGTCATCGAGTTCGCGCAGCGCGGCGTCGTCGGCAGGCCCGGCGTGCCGGGCGCCGTAGCGGACGGCGTCGAAGCGTGTCGCGCCCGCTCGCAGGATCTCGGCCACGCCAGGTAGCACCGCGCCGGCCTCGACCGCGGCTTCGTCGGCGGTACGACCGGCGCGAGTGTCGAGCACACCGCGTTCTTCGAGTCCGGCGATGACCGCGCGGAACCGTTCCAGAACGGCGGTGTTCCAGTCGCCGTCACCGGCCGCGTCGTCGGCGGCGGCGCGGTGGTCCGACGCGGTGCGTCGCTGATCGGGTAGTACCGGCGCGGCACGTCGAGCACCGCGGCGTGCCAACGGCCCCGTGCGCAGGACCACGAGGACGGCGAGCGCCACGACGATCACCACGATCACCGCGATGGCCAGGCCGCTGGAGAAGGTGCCGGAGGCGGCGGCCAGCAGGTCCTCGATCCGTTCGGCGATCCACTGGATCACCCGGGTGGTGATGGGGGTGTCGCGGTCGTAGGACGGCTTGGACAGTTCCTGGCGGGCCAGCTCGCGTGCCTCGTCTCGGCCCAGGTCGACCGGGAGGTCGCCGGTTGACGTCGAGCGCATGGACACCGACGCCGGCCACCCGCGCAGCGCCGCGCCGATCACGAGGAGCGCGGCGGCCCTCCGGGGCCGCGGTAGCCGGGCAGGTCGACACCGGCCGCGCGGGCCAGCTCGATGTCGAGGCCTTCACGACGGATCCGGCGGTCGACGTAGAGCAGTGCGGTGGCCGCGGCGGAGAACGGCGCGCTGATGGTCGCGGCGATGATGCCCGCCAGTGTGTTGAGGATGAACCAGGTGACCACGCTGCCGCCGCTGTCGGCACCGCTGAACAGTCCGGGTACGCCCAGCGGCACCGCCACGACCTGGCCGATGAGCCAGACGATGAAGGTGATCAGGAGCAGGATGGCGAACGTGCGCCACCACGAGCCGCGGACCAGTGCGCTCGACCGGCGCAGCGCGGGAATCACCCGGATGGGGCGGGCCCGTCCGTCCGGGCCGGGCGCGGTCTCGAGCATGAACGCGGGCACGGCCAGCGCGAAGCGGACATAGAGCCAGACCCCCACCACGGCGGCGACGATGATGCCTCCGACCACGATGAGGACCACGGCGCCGGCCCCGACGCTGGCCAGCACGACCGCGAGGACGAGGCACGCGATCAGCGGACCGACCCAGATCACCGTGTAGAGCAGGGTCAACCCGAGCAGGCGCAGCAGCCGCCCCTTGGACTCGCGCCAGGCCTGGGCGGCGCTGAGACGGCGGCCGAGCACGGCTTGGCCGACGACGACGGTGAGCACTCCGGTCAGGAAGACCGTGGCGATGAGCGTGATGAACGAGCTCAGCAGTGCCGCGGGGATGCCGGTGGCGACGTTGTCGATCTGTTCGACATCGTCGGTCAGGCCGAACGCGGGCTCGGTCACCTGTTCGCCGAACATCCACACCAGACTGGCCGTCGACAGCAGCTGCGTGACGGCGGCGACCAGAGCGGACAGGCCGAGCATGGCGCCGAGGTTGCGGCGAATGGTCGTGACCGCGCCGTCGAGGATCTCGCCCACGCCCAACGGGCGCAGCGGGATGACGCCGGGTTTGGCGTCGGGCACCTGCCACGCCGGGCCGGGGGCCGCGGTCCAGCCGCCGCTGGCCGGAGCACCGCCGGGCAGTCCCGACGGCGAGCCCCCGGGCTGCTGCCACCCGCCGGCGGGAGGTGACCCGCCCGGTGTCTGGGCACCGCCGGAGGGGGGTGGCGCGCCGGGCGACTGGGCCCCGCCCGGCTGCTGCCAACCGCCGGGGTCACCCCAGCCACGCCGTTCGGGTTGTTGCGTGGACCAGCCGGGATACGGCGGCGAGGGGGTCTCGTCGGCCTCGGTCTCGGGCCGGTCCTCCGGGGGAGGCGGCCCTGCGGTCCCGGGCATTCGATGGTCTCCTTCTCAGCCAGTGCCGCGTACGACGCTCAAGATCCGTGGATGTCGCGACCGGTGCTGCTTCCTGGGCGGAAACGTCGGTGCCGACTCGGACATCGTGCCACGTTCACCTCCGGTGGTGGCGAAGGCTGTCCATGCGATCGAACGGGCAGATCTGCGGTGGCGTTTCGACGCAGGGGCACTTCGGTGTCACGATATGGACATGAAAGGACGTGTGCTCATCGTCGATGACGACACCGCGCTGGCCGAGATGCTGGGAATCGTGTTGCGCGGGGAGGGGTACGAGCACGCCATCATCACCCGGGGCGACGAGGTTCTCCCTGCGTTCCGCGAGTTCAAGCCGGACCTGGTCCTGCTCGACTTGATGCTGCCCGGTCGTGACGGCATCGACGTGTGCAAAGAGATCCGCAGTGAGTCCGGTGTGCCGATCGTGATGCTGACTGCCAAGAGCGACACCGTGGACGTCGTCGTCGGCCTCGAATCTGGGGCGGACGACTACGTCGTCAAGCCGTTCAAGCCCAAGGAGCTGGTGGCGCGAGTCCGGGCCCGGTTGCGTCGTACCGACGATCCGAAGCCCGAGACGCTGCAGGTGGGCGATGTCGTCATCGACGTCGCCGGGCACTCGGTGAAACGTGACGGCAACCCCGTGTCGCTGACTCCGCTGGAGTTCGACCTGCTCGCGTGCCTGGCTCGCCGGCCGTGGCAGGTGTTCACTCGAGAGGAACTGCTCGAAAAGGTCTGGGGCTACCGCCACGCCACCGACACCAGGCTGGTCAACGTGCATGTACAGCGCCTGCGCTCCAAGATCGAGCATGATCCTGAGAACCCCGAGATCGTCGTGACCGTCCGCGGTGTGGGGTACAAGGCCGGTCCTGGGTGAGTCCGGTGGCCGGTGCAGAAGGCTCCGACCGGGCTGACGGCGCGCCCGGTACTTCCGTGCCGGCCGGTGCGGACTTCGTGTCGCGCGCGATGCCACGGCTCGTGCAGGCGGTGATGCGGCCCTGGCGGCTGGTGCGAAGCACCTGGCGGCGTTCGATCCAGCTGCGGGTCATCACCGCGACGCTCGCGTTGTCGGTGGTCGTCGTGTCCCTGCTCGGGATCACGTTGGCGCGCCAGATCACCGATGGGCTGCTGCAGGCGCAGGCCAAGGCGGCCGTCGCCGATGCCGCGGCCGGCATCGACACGGCGCAGGGCCAGCTCGACGCCGCCGTCGAGCAGGAACCCGGCACGCTGAGCCAGGTGTTGCGCCAGGTCGCCGAGGACGCGGCCGCTCGCGGGACCACCGGAACCGACCCGCTCTATGAAGTCGTTCTGCTCGGTTCGGTGCGCAGTTCGTCGTTCTCGTCCGGGCCGACTTACACCAGCGTGCCCGATGACCTGCGTGACCAGGTGGTCACCGAGCCGCGAGTTTTCCGTACCTACACCTTGATCGAATACCCGGACCGGCAGAACGTGCCGGGGCTGGTGGTGGGTGGCCAGGTCATCGACCCGACCGGCGGCGAGTACGAGCTGTACTACCTGTTCCCGCTGACCGAGCAGCAACAGACCATCGACGTCGTCCTCACCGCGCTGGCGACCGCGGGAGTGCTGCTGGTGTTGCTGCTGGGCGCTCTGGCGTGGCTGGTGGCGCGCCAGGTCGTCACGCCCGTCCGGCTGGCGGCTCGGATCGCCGAGCGGTTCTCCGCCGGCCGACTGTCCGAGCGAATGGCGGTCCGCGGCCGTGACGACCTGGCCAGGTTGGCGCTGAGCTTCAACCAGATGGCCGCCAGCCTGCAGCATCAGATCGGCCAGCTCGAAGAACTGTCGCGGATGCAGCAGCAGTTCGTCTCCGACGTGTCGCACGAACTGCGGACGCCGCTGACCACGGTCCGGATGGCCGCTGACGTACTGTACGAATCGCGAGACGACTTCGACCCGGTGGTGCAGCGTTCCGTGGAGCTGTTGCAGGCGCAATTGGACCGGTTCGAGGCGCTGCTCACCGACCTGCTCGAGATCAGCCGCTTCGACGCCGGCGCCGCGGTCCTCAACGCCGAGCGCCACGACGTTCGCGACATCGTGTACAAGGTGATCGACTCCGCCGCGCCGCTGGCCGCGGACAAGGGCGGGCAGCTGATCGCCGACGTGCCGGTGGAGCCGTGCGTGGCCGAGGTCGACGCGCGCCGGGTCGAGCGGGTGGTTCGCAACCTCGTGGTCAACGCCATCGAGCACGGCGAAGGGCGCGACGTGCGGGTGCGGATCGCCGTCGACGAGCACGCGGTGGCGGTGGCCGTACGTGATTACGGCGTCGGGCTGAAACCAGGCGAGTCCTCCCTGGTCTTCCACCGCTTCTGGCGGGCCGACCCGGCACGGGCCCGCACGACCGGCGGCACCGGGCTCGGCTTGTCCATCTCGCTGGAGGACGCCCGGCTGCACGGCGGGTGGCTGCAGGCCTGGGGCGACCCGGGGGAGGGCTCGCAGTTCCGCCTCACCCTGCCGCGTTCGGCCGGCGACGAACTACGCTCGTCTCCGCTCGCACTGGTGCCGGACGACGCCGGTGACGCCGCGACCCAGGCGAACGGGGTGGGCGGTGCGTACCGCCGGCTCGACACGCCGGAGCAGCCCGGCACCGCCGAGCATCCGAGTTCACCGGAGGTGACCCGGCATGGGTGAGCGGGTACGCGGCGCTGCGGCCGCCGCCACGTTCGTGGCGCTGGGTGTGCTCGCGGCCGGATGCGCGCAGATCCCGACCTCCGGCCCGGTCGTCGGGGGCGAGCCCATCGAGCCAGCGGACCAGCAGCCGCCGTTCATTCAGGTGCAGGCGCCGCCGCCGGCGCAGGGAGCCGAACCGGCCGAGATCGCCGACGGGCTCATCGAGGCCATGGGGTCCTACGAAGCCGGCTTCGAGACCGCCCGGTTGTTCCTGACCGAGGACGCCGCCCTGTCGTGGAACGCCACGGCCGGCATCACCGTCTACGGCGGCGCTCGGCCAGACATCAAGGAGATCCCTGGCGGCGTCCGGGTGACGATGAACGTCACCGGAACCGTGGGCGTCGACGGCACGTACGAAGCGGCACCGGCGGGGACCACGAAGACCATCGAGTTCGGCACCGAGCGGGTGAACGGTGAGTGGCGCATCAGCGACCTGCCCGACGGCCTCATCGTCGCCGAGTTCACCTTCGGCCGTGAGTACGAGCCGCACAACGTGTACTACTTCGACCCCGGGCTCAACGTGCTGGTGCCCGATCCGGTCTACCTGCCGCAGAACGAGAACGCCGCCACCCTGCTCGCCCAGCGGCTGCTGGCCGGTCCCTCGGACTGGCTGGCGGCGGCGGTGCGTACGTCGTTCCCCGAATCGACCGAGCTCGGTGTGGATGCGGTGCCGGTGCGTGCGGGTACCGCGACGGTCAAGCTCAGCGGCGACGCCGGACTGGCGACGCCGGAGGAGCGCGAACTGATGACCGCCCAACTGGTGTGGACGCTCAGCGAGCTGCCTGAGGTCGATCAGGTCGAGGTGTTGTCCGGCGACGTCCCGCTGCCGCAGGGCGGGCGAGCGGTGTCGACCGAGGACGGCACCATGGCGAAGTTCGCGCCGCCGGTGCTGTCACTGGAGACCCCGCTGTACTTCATCAGCGACGACGGGATCGCCACCCTGGCCGGTGGGGAGCCACGACCCGTGCAGGGGCCCCTGGGTGAGATGGCCGACATCCGCGAGTTCGCCGTGAACGTCGGCGGCAACCGGGCCGTCGTGGTGAGCGCGGCCGGCGATGAACTGCAGGTGGCTTCGTTCGGTGCCGACGAGGTCGTCGAGACCTTGGCTCAGGGCATCGATCTGTCCTCGCCGTCCTGGGATCGAGCCGGCCTCGTCTGGGCCGTCGACCACGGCGTCGAGGGTCCCGGGGTGCGAGTCAACCGGCCCAACGGCGAGAGCGTCGAGCTCATCGCCCCTGGCCTGCAGGGACGCGACGTGGACCGGCTCGCGGTGTCGCTGGACGGCACCCGGGTCGCCATGATCGTCGACGGGCGAGCGTACGTCGGCACCATCATCCGGGACGTGGACGCGCGCTCGGCGATCCGGCTGGACGAACTGCGGCCCCTCGGGCCCGAGGGACAGGCGATCGACGTCGGCTGGAACGCCGCGGACAGCGTCGTCGTCCTGCTGGCCACCGGTGGTGACGAGCCGTTGCCGTACATCGTCGGGCTGTCCGGGCAGGTCACCGAGCCCCGCGGACTGGCCGTCGAGAACGCGACGCGAGTGGCCACGGCCCCGCCGACCGAGCGCCGGATCATCCTCGAAACCGCAGCCGGCGTCCTGCTCGAACAGCGTCCCGGCAACCGCTGGAGCGAGATCACCACCGGCCGAGCCCCCGCCTACCCCGGCTGACCGTCTCTTGAATGATCATGTTCAGCACCCAACTCCCTGCCCCAGCACCCGTGCACGCCTGGTGATGCAGCACAACACCTAGTGGTGCCGCCATCCTGAGGCCACAGTGCGTCACCATGCACCCATGCACCTGCACCCCGCCGTCACCGCGTTGGCCCGTTCCGCCGCCGACCTCGCCCTCGGCAGCACCTGCGCAGGCTGCGGCGAGCATCCGGGCCTGCTGTGCTCACCGTGCCGGGACATGCTCGCCGGTCCGGCCAGGGTGATCTCGACGGTGCCGGAAGCCCCAGAGCTCGCCCTGGCTGCTGCCGCGGACTACCGCGACGTCGGCGCCGTCGTGATCGGGCACAAAGATCACGGCCGGCTGCCACTGGCGGTGCCGCTGGGCGACGCCCTCGCCGTCGCCGTCACCGCGCTGATCGCCGAGGCCGGCGGCTGCACGCACGGCCTCGGCCGTGAGCTGGCACTGGTCACGGTGCCATCCGCTCGAGCAGCCGTACGCCGCCGCGGCCAGGACGCCACCGCACGCACCGCACGGCGGGCAGCCCGGACACTGCGCAAGTCCGGCCAGGATGCTCACCTGGTGCGTGGACTGCGCCACGTACGACGGGTCGGTGACCAGGGCGGACTGGGGCGAGCCGCGCGGGAGCAGAACCTGGTCGACGCCATGGCGGTACGCCGTCCGGCGCTCAGGCTGCTCCAGGACCGCTGCGTCGTGGTGGTCGACGACGTCGTCACGACGGGGGCCAGCGTCCGCGAAGCCGCGCGAGCCTTGCGCGCGGCGGGAACCGTGCCGTGCGGTGTTGCCGCCATTGCCATGGCGAAGTGACGATTCGACGAGATCGACGTGTATGAGGCGCAACGAACGGCTAACGTTTGAAGCATGGCACCCCTCACCCGCCCTCGGATCGTAGAGGAAGACCGGGGTGCCAAGCCCCGGTCGCGGGGGTCCCCCGGGTGTCTGCCCTCGACCATCTGACCGGGAGGTTCCGAGTGGATATCGTCGTCAAGGGACGTCACACGTCCGTGCCAGAGCGGTTCCGGACTCATGTGTCCGAGAAGCTCGCGAAACTGGAGAAGCTCGACCACAAGGTCATTCGAATCGACGTCGAGGTCACCGCCGAGTCCAACCCGCGACTGGCTGACCGTTCCGACCGGGTCGAGTTGACGGTTCACTCCAAGGGACCAGTCATCAGAGCAGAAGCCGCGGCAGCCGATCGGTATGCCGCGCTCGATCTGGCGACCGACCGGCTCCTGGCCCGCATGCGTAAGGCCGCCGATCGGCGCCGAGTCCACCATGGCTCTCGCACACCCATGTCGGTGGCTGCCGCTACAGCCCATCTCGATGGCGCGCCGACGTCGTCGCCCGTACCGGCGCAAATGCCAGCGTCGACGTCCTCCGCTGGAGGCGTTGGAGCGCTGACCGAGGAGAAGCCGGACGAAGCGGTGCAGGAGCGGGGTCCGATGGTGGTACGGGAAAAGACCCACCGGACCAGCCCGATGACGCTCGACCAGGCCCTGTACGAGATGGAGCTGGTCGGACACGACTTCTACATGTTCGTCGACTCCGAGACGAAGATGCCGAGTGTGGTCTATCGCCGCCGCGGCTACGACTACGGCGTGATCCGCCTCGACGTGTAGCCGCCTGTGTGCCGGCGGGCGGCAACCAACGACGGCCGGAGCCGGAAGTTGTCGGTGCGGGTTGGTAACTTCCGCCCATGGCGCCACGTGAAAGGCTCTCCCGCCCGGCTGCCCGCCGGGTCGCGCTAGCGGCCCAAGGGTTCGCGGATCCCCGTCCCGCTCGGCCGGACCGCCGAGCCCTCCGCCGGGTGATCGACCGTGTCGGTGTGATCCAGATCGACTCGGTCAATGTCCTGTCGCGTTCGCATTACCTGCCGTTGTTCTCCAGGGTGGGCGCCTACCCGCATGATCTGCTGGACCGGGCGTCCACCCGGTCGCCCCGGTTGCTGTTCGAATACTGGGCGCACGAGGCTTCTCTGCTTCCGGTGCAGTACCACCCGCTGCTGCGCTGGCGGATGGCCCGTGCGTCCAGTGAGGCGTGGGGCGGGATGGTTCAAATCGCCAACGAGCGGCCTGAGTTCGTGGACTGGGTGCTCGAGGAGGTCAAACGTCTCGGGCCGGTCACCGCAGCGCAGATCGAACACGACGCTCCGCGTCCGACGTCGGGCTGGGGATGGAATTGGTCGCAGGTCAAGCGCGCCCTGGAGTACTTGTTCTGGGCCGGTCGGATCACCTCGGCCGGTCGCGACACCGCATTCGCGCGTACCTACGACCTTCCCGAACGCGTGCTGCCGCCTGAGGTCGTGGCCGCACCGACGCCCAGCCCCGCCGAGGCGCACCGCGAGCTGATCCGGATCGCGGCGCGGGCACACGGCGTGGCGTCGCTGCCGTGCTTACGCGACTACTTCCGGCTCGAGGTGGAGCCTGCCCGCACCGCCGTGCACGAACTCGTCGACGCCGGCGAACTGGTACCGGTCACCGTCGACGGGTGGAAGCGGCAGGCCTATCTGCACCGCGATGCACGCGTGCCACGTCGAGTCAACGCTCGTGCGCTGTTGAGCCCGTTCGACTCCCTGGTGTGGGAGCGCTCGCGTGCGCACGCGTTGTTCGACTTCCGCTACCGCCTGGAGATCTACATCCCGGCCGCCCGGCGAGTGCACGGCTACTACGTGCTGCCGTTCCTGCTCGGCGACCGGCTCGTGGGCCGGGTCGACCTCAAAGCCGACCGACAGGCGCGCATCTTGCGGGTCCAGGCGGCGTGGGCCGAGCCGGACGCACCGGTTGAGACCGCTGATGAGCTCGCTGCCGAGCTGAGCGCCATGGCGCAGTGGATGAGCCTCGACGACGTGGTCGTCAACGGCCGCGGCGATCTCGCCCCTGCGCTGACGACCGCCGTACGCAAGCGGGTGTGAGGGGCTCACCGCCGTCTCGGCGCACCTCGTCGACTACCTCTTCGACAACCCCGCGAGGGCAGCGGCCAGCACGCTTCTGAGCCGGGAGCGGCTGGGATCGGGGTCGTGATGATCGTCGTGGGGTTCGGTGCGGTGTAGGTCGGCTGTTGGTCCCACGACGATCTTCACGACCGCAGATCGGGCGTTGGTCCCACGACGATCTTCACGGCCGCTCGGAATCGGTCCCTCACCGCATGTCATCGCTGAGCAAGTCGTACCAGTGCAGGTCGACGATGGTGCCGCCGCGGATCCGATCGCCGGCGCGTTCCACGCCGCACGGGGTGAATCCGGCTCGTTCGATGACCTTGCGCGAGGCGTCGTTGCCGCTCACGTGGGCGACGACCAGTCGGCGCAAGCCGAGCCCGCCGTGTTCCTCGGGGGTGAAGGCGTGCCTGGCCAGCATGCGTACGGCGGTCGTGGCCAGGCCGTTGCCGCGGGCGGCTGGGTGCATCCAGTACCCCACCTCGGCGCCGCCGTCGTGCGAGTGCAGGCCCATGAGCGAGAACGAGCCCACGGCCGGGCCACCGTCAGGCAGGGTGGCGGCCCACGACACCCCTCGTCCCGCCGCAGCTTCCTCCTCGCGGTCGTCGATGTATCGCAGTGCGATCTCCCGGGTGTACGGCGACGGCAGCCCGCCGAGCCAGTGCTGGGTCTCGGGGTCGTTGCACGCTTCGACCACGGCGTCGGCGTCGGACCGGGTGAACCGGCGAAGCAGCACACGATCACTGCTCAACGTCGGCGTGGCCAGCCACGGTGTCGCCGGCTTCATCGGTTCGCCGGCGGCGAGCGTGGCGACCCAGACGTCTCGACGCTCGCCACGCTGTGCGAGCCCTCCGCGGATGCGACCCTCCATCCGGAAACCGGTGGCCCAGGCGACCCGGCGTGAGGCCCAGTTGCCGACGAAACCTTGCCAGCCGAGGTGAGAGAGTTGCAGCCCTTCGTCGGCGAAGCCGAACTCGGCCACCAGGCGCAGCGCCCGTGACATCACGTTGCGGCCACGCGCTTCCTCAGCCAACATGAAGCCGACCTCGCCGCGGCCGTTGCCGGGCAGGCGCAGACCGATCAGGCCGAGCACCGCTCGGTCGGCCGGGTCGCGGATCGCCCAGGTGAGCTCACGCTCCTCGGCCCACCCGCTGGGGACGTGGTCCTCGATGAACCCTTCGGCGTGCTCGCGCCGGTAGGGCATGGGCAAGGTGGTCCAACGCAGGACTTCGGGGTCCTGGCAGATGGCGGTCACCCGGTCGACGTCTTCTGCCGTCGGTACGGCGAGCAGGATTCCGGAACCGCGGAGCTCGAACGGTTGCATCACGAGTATCCTGCCGGTCACCGGCCCGATTGGTCGACCCGTGACCTTTGCCACGACCGACGTACCATGGTTTCCTCGGAGCGACGTCTCGACGTGGCCCCACTGAAACGCGAACCTGCGTCGCACCATGCCCGCTGTCTAGGAGTTGACCCGCGTGCCAGTTCTGCTCGACAAGATCCTCCGCGCCGGGGAAGGCAAGATCCTCAAGCGCCTTCAAGCGATCGTGGACCAGATCAACAGCATCGAAGAGGACTTCACGTCGTTGTCCGACGACGAGCTGCGCGCGATGACCGACGAGTTCCGGGAGCGTATCGACGCCGGTGAGTCGCTCGACTCGCTGCTTCCCGAGGCTTTCGCGACGGTTCGCGAGGCGGCCGTACGCGTGCTCGGCCAGCGGCACTTCGACGTGCAGCTCATGGGTGGCGCTGCCCTGCACATGGGCAACATCGCCGAGATGAAGACCGGTGAGGGTAAGACCTTGGTCGCGACCCTGCCGGCCTACCTGAACGCGTTGTCCGGTCGCGGCGTACACATCGTCACCGTCAACGACTACCTGGCCCGCTACCACGCCGAATGGATGGGGCGGGTCCACCGCTTCCTGGGCCTCGAGGTCGACGTCATCCTCAGCGGAATGACGCCCCCCCAGCGCCGCCAGGCGTACGCGGCCGACATCACATACGGCACCAACAACGAGTTCGGCTTCGACTACCTGCGCGACAACATGGCCCAGCGGGCCGAAGACCGGGTCCAGCGCGGGCACCACTACGTCATCGTGGACGAGGTCGACTCCATCCTGATCGACGAGGCCCGTACACCGTTGATCATCTCCGGCCCCGCCGACCAGCCGACCCGGTGGTACAGCGAGTTCGCGAAGGTCGCCGAACGGTTGCGCCGCGACACCGACTACGAGGTCGACGAGAAGAAGCGAACGGTCGGCATCCTGGAGCCGGGCATCGAGCGCGTCGAGGACTGGCTTGGTATCGACAACCTCTACGAGAGCGCCAACACGCCGCTGATCCAGTTCCTCAACAACGCCATCAAGGCCAAGGAGCTGTACCGCAGGGACAAGGAGTACGTCGTCAAGGACGGCGAGGTGCTGATCGTCGACGAGCACACCGGCCGCATCCTCGGCGGGCGGCGCTACAACGAGGGCATGCACCAGGCGGTCGAAGCGAAGGAAGGGGTGGAGATCAAGCAGGAGAACCAGACCCTCGCGACGATCACCCTGCAGAACTTCTTCCGCCTGTACGAGAAGTTGTCCGGCATGACCGGTACGGCCATGACCGAGGCCAGCGAGTTCGACAAGATCTACGGCCTGGGCGTCGTGCCCATTCCGCCGAACCGGCCGCTGGCCCGCATCGACCAGGACGACGTCATCTACCGCACCGAGGAAGCCAAGTTCAACGCGGTCGTCGAAGACCTCGTGAGCCGGCATGAGAAGGGCCAGCCGGTGCTGGTGGGCACCACCAGCGTCGAGAAGTCCGAGCGGCTGTCCCAGCTGCTGCGCAAGCGCGGCGTGCCGCACGAGGTGCTCAACGCCAAGCAACACGACCGCGAGGCGGCGATCGTCGCGCAGGCCGGGCGGAAGGGAGCCGTGACCGTCGCGACGAACATGGCCGGTCGCGGTACCGACATCATGCTCGGCGGCAACCACGAGTTCATGGCCCAGGCCGAGCTGAAGCAGCGGGGCCTCGACCCGGTGGAGAACCCCGAGGAGTACAACGCCGCCGAAAGTGCGGTGCTCGAGAAGCTCGAGGCGCAGGTCGCCGCCGAGCGCGAAGAGGTCCGCAAGCTTGGCGGGCTGTATGTGCTCGGCACCGAGCGACACGAGTCGCGCCGGATCGACAACCAGCTGCGTGGTCGGTCCGGTCGGCAGGGCGACCCTGGTGAGTCGCGGTTCTACCTCTCGCTCGAGGACGACCTCATGAGGTTGTTCAAGAGCGAATGGGTCGAGATGATCATGCGGACGTTCAACCAGCCCGACGACGTCCCGATCTCGCACAAGCGCGTCAGCAACGCCGTGAAGAGTGCGCAGACCCAGCGTGAGGCGCAGAACTTCGAGATGCGCAAGGACGTCTTGAAGTACGACGACGTCCTCAACCGGCAGCGGCAAGTCATCTACGATGAGCGCCGCCGCGTGCTCGAAGGCGAGGACCTGCACGATCAGATCATGGCCATGATCGACGATGCGGTCACGGCCTACGTGCAGGGTGCCACGGCCGAGGGCTATCCCGAGACGTGGGATCTCGATCAGCTCTGGACGGCGCTGCAGACGCTGTACCCGGTGGGTGTGACGGTCGAAGAGCTCGAACAGCGGGTGGGCGGCCGCGACAAGCTGCACGCCCCCGCCCTGATCGAGCATCTCGTCGCAGATGCCCGAGCCGCCTACGCCCGGCGCGAGCAGGAGCTGGGCTCGGACGTCATGCGTGAGCTGGAGCGTCGGGTGCTGTTGACGGTGCTGGACCGCAAGTGGCGCGAGCACCTGTACGAGATGGACTACCTGCGTGAGGGCATCGGTCTGCGCGCGTTCGCGCAGAAGCAGCCGTTGGTGGAGTACCAGCGTGAGGGGTTCGACCTGTTCGCGGCGATGATGGAGGGCATCAAGGAGGAGTCCGTCGGTCTGCTCTTCAACCTCGAGGTGCAGGTCAAGCAGAAGCCCGACGAAGAGGCGGCGGGCTCTGAGGCTCCCGGCGCTCCGCTGCTCGAGGCCAAGGGGTTGATCGGCGATCAGCGCCCGCGGCAGCTGCAGTACACCGCGCCCACGGTGGACGGCGACGCCGGCGTGCAACGCCGGGTGGAGCGCAGCGCTCCACGCCCGGTGGCCTCTGGGCCAGATGGTCAGCGCGGCGCCCATGCGGCGAGCGCGGGCGAGGCTGAGGAGATCGACTTCAGCAATGTGTCGCGCAACGCGCTGTGTCCGTGCGGCTCGGGTAAGAAGTTCAAGCGCTGCCATGGCGACCCGAAGAACCGCGTCGACCAGGAGCAATCAGCCAGCTGAAGACGTGATCGATCGTCCGGCCGCGGGTCGGCCGGGCGACTGATCATTTGTTGCTGGAAAGTGGTCCGTACGTCGCTTCCGTCCGCTATCGTCCGTTGTGACGGTTGAGTTTACCGAAAGTATTGGTGCTCGACGAGAGTCTCGGACAGCGGACGGAGGAGCGGCCGCGGCCGCGCATCGCCCATGGCACACCGATCAGCTCACCATCCCCGCACACCCCGACTTCGCACCTGGCAACGCCACCGGACTCGTACCTTCACCAGGGCCGTCACGTTCATCGTGGCGGCCCTCGTCGTCGCCACCGGCGCAGCCGCACCGGCGAGCGCGGCGACCGACGCCGAACCCCAGGCCGCGGCGGGCCAGGAGGTCACCGCCGTGTCCGCCGCACCCGACGCGGTCATCGCGCTCGGTGATTCCTATTCCTCCGGCCTCGGCGCCGGGGACTACCAGGACGACTGCGACCGCACGCCGCGCGCCTGGGGAAACATCATCTTCGGCGAGGCGGTGACCGACCGCACGTTGCTGGCCTGTTCCGGCGCGCAGATACCCGAGGTCCGCGCCCAGATCGAGCAGCTGGCCGAACTGCCGGGGGAGTCCGGCGGACGACTGATCACCCTGACGGTCGGCGGCAACGACGTGGGATTCGCCGATGAGCTGATCAACTGCCTGACGCCGTTCGTGTCGTGTCTGGACCGCGAGGCGGTGATCACCCAACGCATCGATGCCCTGCACGATCCGCTCGTGGACGTGTACACCTCCATTCAAGCCGCAGCGCCGGGCGACGAGGTGATCGTCGGCGGGTATCCGATGCTGGTGCCCGACCCGGCCGTGCGCTCGGACTGCGCTGCGCTGACCGGTCTGCTGTCGACTGCCGAACGGCAGATGATCCGGCGGCTGGGGGTCGCGCTGAACGACGCGATCGACGCCGCGGCGAGCGCGGCCGGCGTGCGATCGGCGGCGACGGAGCTCGAGCAGGGGTTCGACGGCCACGAGGCCTGTGCCAATGGCGCTGACGACTGGCTGTACGGCTTGAAGATCTCTTGGCCGTGGGCTGCTGCGGACGGCTCGACGGCCGGGCCCGGCCCGTCGGCGTCGTACGAGCAGCAATGGGAGGTCGTCGCCGGTTTCGTGAGCAACTCCTTCCATCCGACCGTCGCCGGACAGTCCGGCTACGCCGCAGCCTTCGAGCAGGTGTGGCTCAACGGCTGACGGCCCGGGGCCGCTCGACGAGCTCGAACGCCGTACACACCCAGCGCTGGCCGTCGGCTTCCAACCGCACGGCCAGCGCTTGGGTCTGCGCTCCGAGCTGCGAGATCGACGTCGCTTCGATGACCGTGGCGCTGACCTGGCAGACCCGAACGGCCCGAATCCGTGGCCGAATCGCCGAGCGCGCCTGCCGACGCCCGACCCGGCGGGCCAAGGCCGCGTAGACGGCTTCGTCGGTCCAGCGGGTCAGCTGCTGGACGGGTCGCTGACCGTAGAGGCACTCGAGAGCGGCCTGCGACAGCTTGGCCACCCAGCGCCGCGGGTCGGGCAGTCCAGAGACAACGGCAGGGGCAATGGCAGGGGTGACGGCAGGGGTGACAGCGGTGGGCTCGCCGGCGGCATCGACCAGGCGCAGAGCCGGGCGAGCGGGCTCGGCCGGCGCCGCGCCGTGGTGCCCGACGCCGTGGTGCCCGACATCGCGGTGCCCGACGCCGTGGTGCCCGACCGCGCCGGTTTCGTCGTCGTACGGCGGCAAGCTGACCGGCACTGGCAGCCGCCGCACCTTGGCAGCAGGTTCGGATGAGCCGATGGGCTCGGCGCTTTCAGCCATCAGTGCCTTCCAGTCGGTCGGTTCGCTGCTAGACGCCGATCGAAGCTCGCTGACGGGCTGCGATCAACAGCTGCTCAGCGGGGGCCTGGTTGCCCGCCGTAGTGGGCAAGCCCCACGGCCGAGTCCATGGCCCGTGTTTCGGCATGGATGTGATGAATTGTCGATCTTCCGGTGGATCAGACCTTTCCTCCACAAGTCGAGCTGAGTAATCTTCGCTGCAACGACATGTCGAATCGTCCATGCCGGGCACCACGTCTCGAGCCTTCAGCGCGCGTTTCCGGTGTCCCGCACGACAACGTGGAGGTTCGGTATGTCTCGTGGACGCGTGACCCGGCGCACCGTGCTCGCCGGAGGCGCCGCCATCGCCTGGTGGCCGGGCGTCGGCGCCTCGGCGGCAGAGCGGGCCGCTCATTCGGCCGACACCAACCCGGGACTTCGGTACTACTACCCGGTGCCTCGCGACCCGGGCATCGTGCGCACCGACGTCTGCGTGTACGGAGGAACCTCGGCCGGCGTCGTGGCCGCCGTCCGGGCAGCCCAAGCCGGGCTCACCGTGGCCTTGGTCGTGTTCGGGCGGCACCTCGGCGGAGTCACCGCAGCCGGGCTCGGCGCGACCGACACCGGCAAGATCGACGCGATCGGTGGACTCAGCCGCGAATTCTACCGGCGCCTCGGCCAGCACTACGGCCGCGATGACGCCTTCGCCTTCGAACCGCACGTCGCAGCGGCGGTGTTCGAGCAGTGGGTCGCCGAAGCCGGGGTGCAGGTGTTCACCGAGCACCGGCTGGCGAGCGTGCGCACGGTGGGCGAGCGCATCCACGTGCTCCGGACCGAGAACGCCAAGGTGTTCATGGCCGACATGTTCATCGACGCCTCGTACGAGGGTGATCTGCTGGCGGCAGCAGGGGTGTCGTTCACCGTGGGCCGAGAGTCGAACGACACCTACGGCGAAACGATCAACGGCGTCCAATTCCGCAGCGGGCATCAGTTTCTCCGCCAGATCGATCCCTACGTGGTGCCCGGCGATCCGGCCAGCGGTCTGCTGCAGGGCATCAGCAACGCCGAGCCCGGCACGCCGGGCGAAGGCGACCACCGGATCCAGGCCTACAACTTCCGGCTGTGCCTGACCCGCTCACCCGAACGCAGGCCGTTCCCGCGCCCGGCCGGTTATGACCCCGCGCGCTACGAACTGCTCTTGCGCTACATCCAGGCCGGTGTCTGGGACGCGATGAGACTCAATTCGACCATGCCGAACGGCAAGACCGACCTCAACAATCATGGCGCGGTCAGTACCGACAACATCGGGCGCAACTACGCCTGGCCCGAAGGTGACTACGCCACCCGGGAGGCGGTGTTCCAGGACCACGTGACCTACCAGCAGGGCCTGCTGTGGTTCCTGGCCAACGACCCCAGGGTTCCGGCAGAGATCCGCGACGAGGTCAACGGCTGGGGGCTGGCCCCGGATGAGTTCCCCGAGACCGGGGGCTGGTCACACGAACTCTACGTCCGCGAAGGGCGCCGCATGGTCTCCGACTACGTGATCACCGAGCACGATTGTCGATGGGACCGGCAGGCTGCCGACCCGATCGCTCTCGCGTCGTACACGATGGACTCGCACAATTGCGCGCGTGTGGTCGTCGACGGGTTCGCCCGCAACGAGGGCGACGTGCAAGTGCCGCCGGCCGGCCCGTACGGCGTCTCGTACCGTTCGATCACACCGGCGCGGGGTGAGTGCGCGAACCTGCTGGTGACGTGTGCGGTGTCTGCTTCGCACATCGCCTTCGGCTCGGTGCGGATGGAACCGGTCTTCATGGCGATCGGCCACGCTGCGGCCGTGGCCGCCCACGTCGCGCTCGAGCAGGACTGCGCCGTGCAGGACGTCGCCTACGCCGAGCTTCGCCGTCGGCTGCGCGCCGAGCAGGCCATTCTGACCTGGCCGCCCGGACGCGGCCCGCTCGTCGTGGACGGGCCGACGGGGTTCGCCGCCGGCGAGAGCGGCGAACTGACGACGACGTACACCAACGACGAGGGCGTGGCCGTTCGCGACGTCGAGATCACCATCGACGTGCCCGGACCGTGGTCGGTCCAGCCCGCGTCGCCCACGGGCGTCGAGGTGCTCGATCCCGGCGCGTCGTTCGAGGTGACGTGGACGGTCACGGCCGGCACCCCGCAGAACGCTCTCGACCGGTCGACGCTGACGGCCGCGGTCGCCTTCACGTTGCCGGACGAGCCGGACCCGAGCTCGTATACGCATGAACATCCCGTCGCGGTCTCCCACCCGGTCCAGCCGCCGCTGTCGGTCGCCGCCTCGACCGAGGCCTACTTCGGCCAGCTGGGCGAACAACTCGCGATCCTGAGCAACGGCAGGGACGTGTGGACCGGCAACGACCAGTACGGGGCCGTGTTTCATCCGGCTGCGGCGACCTCGGGCGTCGTCGCCCAGGTGACCCTGGTCGAGCAGGAACCCAGCGATCCCCAGGCGCGAGCGGGCTTGGTGGTCCGCAACGACCTCACCGCCGCCGGCGGGTCGGGTGGTTACGTGATGCTGGTCGCCAAGCCTGAGAACGGCTTGTTGCTGTTGTGGGACGCTGACGGCAACGGCCTCGTGGAGTCGGTCGAACGCACGGTGCTGAACCCGACTCCGTACCCGGTACACCTACGCCTGGAGCGCAGCCAGAGCACCTTCCACGCGTCCTACAGTCTCGACGGCGTGCAATGGCACGACGTCGGTGACGCCGACGTGCCCACGGTTGCCGAGCAGCAGGACGTCGGAGTGCTGTGCTGTTCGCACGCCGACTCCGTGCTCGGCCTCGCCGTGTTCGAGAATCTCGAGATCACTCAGTCGTGAAGCCCCGGGCTGCGGCGAGTTGATGCGTAGGGTCCTGGGGGTGCCTCATGATGGTCGGTATGGACCCGACGTACGACTCGACGCCACGACGGGGGCTGGTGCTCGGCGGCGGCGGAGTCCTCGGCGCGGCCTGGATGCTCGGCGCGCTGAACGCGGTCGAGGAAGCCACCGGCGTCGACGTCCGGACGTTCGACCACATCCTCGGCACGTCCGCGGGCTCGGTACTCGCGGCCTTGATCGGATCCGGGGTGGACGTCGCGACGTTGCGTGATCATCAGCTCGGCCGCCCCGTCGAGGGCCCGCTGGCCGATCACCCCTGGGACTACGACAAGTCCACCGGCGGGTCGCATCCGCAGCGGCCCCGGTTCGGCCTCGGCTCGCCGACGATGATCCGCCGCAACATTCGCCGGCTGCGCAAGATGCCGCCGACGGCGGTGCTGGCGGCGCTGACTCCGCTCGGCCGCGGCTCGTTGGAGGGCATCGGCGAGCTCGTGGAGGCCGTCACGCCAGCCGGTCAGTGGTGTGCCCATCCGGGTGTGGCCGTGGTGGCGATGAACTACGACACCGGTCGCCGGGTGGCTTTCGGCCGCCCGGACGCACCTCCGGCGGGCCTGTCCGAGGCCGTCATGGCCTCCTGTGCGATACCCGGGTGGTTCGCGCCGGTACCGATCAACGGGCATCGCTACGTCGACGGTGGGGCGTGCTCGGCGACGTCGGTCGACCTGCTCGCCGGACTGGGCCTCGACGAGGTGTATGTCGTGGCGCCGATGGTGTCGTTCGTGCTCGACCGGCCCAAGCCGTGGTTGTCCCGGCTCGAACGGCGATGGCGAGTCCGCTGTACCCGACGCTGTGTGCGCGAGGCGCGCAAGCTGCGCGCCGAGGGCACGAAGGTCACGATCCTCGGGCCCGGCCCGGCGGATCTGGAAGCGATCGGCGCGAACGTCATGGACACCAGCCGCCGGCTGCAGGTGCTGGAGACCTCCATGCGGACCTCCGCGGAGGCTCTGGACACCGCCCGCCGTCGCGCCGACGCCAATTGAGCCCGAAGCAGAGTCCGAACAACCGCCGCGCACAGTGGATACTGGGCGCATCAGTCGGCCACAAGCTGACGACACATGTCAACGATCGATGATCGGAGCTGTCGAACCGTGCAACCCACGCCTGGTGCCTTCGATGCCGTCACCCACGTCCCACCGCCGGTCAACGAGCCGGTGTTGTCCTATGCGCCCGGGTCTCCGGAACGGGCCGAACTCGAGCGCGCTCTGACCGATCTCGCGGCCAAGCGTCATGAGCTCACCTGCACCATCGGCGGTGAGCAGAGGTATGGCAGCGGTCCTGAGGTCGACGTCGTCCAGCCCCACGCGCGGGCGCACGTCCTGGGCACTTTCGGCACCGCCGGGGCCGACGACGCGCGTGCCGCGGTCGAAGCGGCCCGGCAGGCAGCGCCCGGATGGCGAGCGCTGTCGTTCGACGACCGCGCGGCGATCTTCCTCAAGGCAGCCGAACTGCTCTCCGGCCCGTGGCGCCAGACCATCAACGCCGCCACCATGCTCGGACAGTCGAAGACCGCGATCCAGGCCGAGATCGACGCCGCCTGCGAGCTGATCGACTTCTGGCGGTTCAACGTGTCCTTCGGCCGCGACATCTTGGCCGAACAGCCGCTTGCTCACGCCCCGGGCATCTGGAACCGGCTCGATCACCGTCCGCTCGACGGCTTCGTCTACGCCATCACGCCGTTCAACTTCACCGCGATCGCGGGCAACCTCCCGACGGCACCGGCGCTCATGGGCAACACTGTGATCTGGAAGCCCAGCCCCACCCAGCAGCTGTCGGCGCATCTGACGATGCGCCTGCTCGAAGCGGCCGGGCTGCCTCCCGGCGTCATCAACATGCTGCCGGGTGACGGCCGCGCGGTCTCCGAGGTCGTGCTGGCCCAACGCGACCTCGCCGGGCTGCACTTCACCGGTTCGGCTGCGACCTTCCGCATGTTGTGGCGATCCCTCGGCGAGAACATCGAGACTTACCGCAACTACCCGCGTATCGTCGGCGAGACCGGCGGCAAGGACTTCGTCTTGGCGCACCCCAGCGCCGACGTCGACGTCCTGCGCACCGCGCTGGTCCGCGGCGCCTTCGAGTACCAGGGGCAGAAGTGCTCGGCCGCCTCGCGCGCCTATGTGCCGCGCAGCGTGTGGGCGCGGATGCGCGACGACTTCCTCTCGCTGACCGAGTCGTTGCCGATGGGCCCGGTCACCGATCTGTCGAACTTCCTCGGTGCCGTCATCGACGACCGCGCCTTCGCCAAGCACTCCGCGGCCATCGAGCGCGCGAAGGCCGACCCGTCGGTCGACATCGTGGCCGGCGGCGTACTCGACGACAGCGAAGGCTGGTTCGTCCGGCCTACCGTGATGGAATGCACCGACCCCGAGAACGACGTGTTCGTCACGGAGTACTTCGGGCCGATCCTCGCCGTCCACGTGTACGACGACGCCGACTTCGACGCGGTGACCACGCAGTTGGAAGGTGTCTCCGACTACGCGCTGACCGGCGCTGTCATCGCTCAGGACCGTGCTGCCATCGCTCAGGCGACCCAGGCGCTGCGCTTCGCCGCAGGCAATTTCTACGTCAACGACAAACCCACCGGTTCGGTCGTCGGGCAGCAGCCATTCGGTGGAAGTCGGGCCAGTGGGACGAATGACAAGGCCGGTTCGGTGCAGAATCTTCTACGGTGGACCAGTACTCGAGCTGTCAAGGAGACCTTCGTGCCCCCCGTGACACACGAGTACCCACACATGCAACGCGCTCAGATGTGACTGCCCGGATCGAGGAAGAAGTGAACACGAGGTGTCAAGCGTGATGGATGATCGGCTGTCTACCAGGCCGTATGTAGCTCGAGCGGTGCGGCTGCTCTCGCAGCCCCGCCGCAGCCCGGCTGACGGTGCGTTGGTGACCGCAGTAGCTCTGCGTCTCGCTGCGCTCGACAGCGACAGCGAGACGGCCGAGCGCCTCGTGGCCGCATCCGATCGGGTGATGACCGGTGTCGCCGGCCTCATCGGGGAGCAGGCGCCGGAGTCGGACTGGAACGACACCGCCGAGGCTCTCGCGCTGATGATCGCCGGTCGTCCGCTCCAGCGCAGCCACCTCACCTCCGCGCGGGCGACGCTGGGCTCGGCGGACAAGGTCATCGATCTGTCCGACCGGCTGCGGCGCACCGCGGAGGAGCCGCTCGACCGTGACGACCTGGGCCGGGCGCTGGCGATGGCTGTGACCGGTCCGGCTGAGCTCGCCGAGGCGCTGCTCGAGCGCGAGAGCTCGGAGACGTCGCCGGGGCAGCAGGTCGCCGAGACTCCTGCGCCCCGGTCGACTGGACGCCGGGCCGGCGCCGCGGAGCGCAACGTGTCGCTGCGAGCGCTGGACGGCGGGGTGCCGGGGCGCTAGCGCTCGCCCGCCAGCCACGCGCGGCCGACTTGCTCTTCGATCTTGGCTGCTTCGGACAGCCCCTGGTGTACGGCGCTTTCGATCTTGCGGCCGACCAGGGGCACAGAGGCCTTGATGGCAGCCGCGATGCGAACGACGGTCCTCCCGTCCGCGGTTGCCAGCGTCATCGTGCCGCTGCAGGTCACTGGGGCGCCCACCATGTCGAGCTTGATGGTGCCTTGACGTGAGCCGTCGGGAGCCGCGGGTCCCCATACGTCGACCTGCTTGACGTCGATCGTCTCGCCGACGAAGCGGCGGACGTAGTCCGGAACGTCCGGCGGCATGACGCGGGTCAGCTCGATCGTGGCGCGGTCGTCAGTGCGCGTCACCGTCGCCTTGTGCCGCAGCGCCTTGGCGGCGGCTGTCTTGCGCGCGATGAACGTCTCATCGACGAGCATGGCGAACACGGCCGCCGGGTCAGCGTCGTAGCGTTGCTCCGTATGCAGGTCCATGACGGTCAATCTTGACCCATACCCTGGTGCGGTGACACACAACCACACTGAATCCGTGGCCAAGCCTGCGCAGCCGCCCTCCGCACATTTCGGTGAGGACGGCGCCAAGCTCAGCTACGGCTCCTACCTGCGTCTCGACCAGCTGCTCGATCAGCAGCGGCTCGAGACCGACGCTCACGACGAGCTGCTGTTCATCACCATCCATCAGGTGTACGAGCTCTGGTTCAAACAGCTCCTGCACGAAGTCGAGTCCGCACGTGACGCCATGTTCGCCGGGCGGTTGTGGTGGGCTCGTCACGTCCTCAAACGGGTCCACGAGATCGAGCGGGTGCTGGTCGAACAGATCGGCGTGCTCGAGACCATGACCCCGCAGGACTTTCTCGAGTTCCGCGCCCGCCTCGCCCCCGCGAGCGGCTTCCAGTCGGTGCAGTTCCGCGAGCTGGAGTTCATCTCCGGAGCGAAGGACGAGGCATTCGTTCAGCGGTTCCGCGGGCTGACCGAGGCCGAGGCCGCTCGGCTGCGCCGACGGCTGGCCGAGCCGACGCTGTGGGACGCCTTCCTCGCCGTCCTGCGCGATCATCGTCTCGCCACCGACGACGGTGACATCCGGCGGGTGATGCGGGCCGTCGCCCATGACCGAGGGACGTACGGCGAGGTCTGGGAGCTGGCTGAAGCGTTGCTGGTGCACGACGAGCTCGCCGCCAACTGGCGCGCGCGGCACGTGACGATGGTCGAGCGGATGATCGGGACGAAGACCGGCACCGGGGGGTCTTCCGGGGCGGCGTACCTGCGTAGCCGGCTCGACATGAGGTACTACCCCGATCTGTGGGAGCTTCGTTCCTGGTTGTAGCCGACTCGGCGAGCGGAGGGCGGGTCCGGCCTACTAGTGTCTGAGGCGTTCCGCACGACGAGGTGCGGGTGAGCGTTTCCCGGGGTGGTAGACCATGCGCAACCGGCTCGATGAAGCCAAGGCCGAACTGCTCGCCAAAGCCGCTGTGGTCGGTGACCGCGGCCGCCGAGACGACGAGGAATCGTTCCTCCGGCGCTACTACCGCCATGTCGCGGCCGAAGACCTGGTCGACCGCGATGTCGTCGACGTGTACGGCATCGCGGCGTCCCACCGACGGGCGGCCCAGCACCGCCCGCAGGGCACGGCGGTGGTGAACGTGTTCACCCCGACCGTCGACGAGCACGGGTGGTCGGCCGGGCACACGGTCGTCGAGATCGTCATCGACGACATGCCGTTCCTGGTCGACTCCGTGACCATGGCCCTCAGCGAGAACGACCACGCGATTCGGCTGGTGATCCACCCGCAGATGGTCGTTCGCCGTGACATCACCGGCGAACTGGTCGAGATCTGCGACTTCAACGACAACGATCCGCGGTTGGCCGAGACCTCCGACGCCGTCGTCGAGTCGTGGATGCATGTCGAGATCGACCGGACCGACGACCCGGGCGAACAGCGGGCCATCAAGGATCAGCTGCTGCAGGTGCTGCGCGACGTCCGCGAAGCCGTTGAGGACTGGCAGCGGATGCGCCAGCGTGCCGAGGACATCGCCGCCGAGCTCGACGACTCTGGCGAGCAGCCCACACCGCCGGTTCCGCAGGCCGAAGCCGACGAAGCACGCGAGTTGCTGCGCTGGCTCGCCGACGACCACTTCACCTTCCTCGGATACCGCGAGTACCTGCTCGACGAGATCGATGGCGAGGACGTGCTGCGTGCGGTCACCGGGACCGGGCTGGGCATCCTGCGCCCCGATCAAGACTTGTCGGGCTCGTTCGGCAAGCTGCCGCCCGAGGTGCGGGCCAAGGCCCGGGAGAAGCGCCTTCTCGTGCTCACCAAGGCGAACTCGAGGGCTACCGTGCATCGCCCGGCGTACTTGGACTACGTGGGCGTCAAGATGTTCGACGAGAGCGGCGAGGTGATCGGCGAGCGGCGGTTCCTGGGGCTGCTGACCTCGGCGGCTTACACCGAGAGCGTGCTGCGCATCCCCGTGCTGCGGCGCAAGGTCCAGGAGGTCATCGATCGCGCCGGGTTCGCGCCGACGAGTCACTCCGGCAAGGACTTGCTGCAGGTGCTCGAGACCTACCCCCGCGACGAGCTGTTCCAGACGCCGGTGGACGAGCTGCTGCCGACGGCGCTGGCGGTGGTGCATCTGCAGGAGCGCCGGCACCTGCGGATGTTCGTCCGCCGCGACGACTATGGCCGCTACCTGTCGTTCTTGGTCTACCTGCCGCGCGACCGGTACAACACCGACGTACGCGAGCGCATCCAGCGCATCCTGCTCGCTGCCACCGACGGCGACTCCATCGACTTCACCGCACAGATCGGTGAGTCCATGCTGGCCCGGCTGCACTTCGTCATCCGGATGCGCCGCGACCAGCGCTTGCCCGACATCGACGTCACCAGCCTCGAACGCCAGTTGGTCGCGGCCACCCGGTCGTGGACCGACGAACTGTCCGACGCGCTGGCCGATCGGGTCGGCGAGGAAGGCGCGGCGCGGCTGCTGCGCCGGTACCGCGACAGCTTCCCCGAGGGGTACAAGGCCGACTTCCCGGCTCGGGTGGCGGTCGCTGACGTGCAGCGTCTGGAGGATCTGCCCGACACCGACGGCCTGGGGATGCACCTGTACCAGCCCGTCGGCGGGCCGCCGGAAGAGCGGCGATTCAAGATCTACCGCACCGGCGCGCCGATCTCGCTGACGCAGGTGCTGCCGATCCTGTCGAGGATGGGCGTGGAAGTCGTCGACGAGCGCCCGTACGAGATCGTCCGCCGCGGCCCCGACGGCGATTCCACGGCCTACATCTACGACTTCGGCTTGCGCTATGCCAGCCTGCACGTCGACGAATCCGGCCAGCTCAAGGATCTGTTCCAGGACACGTTCGCCGCCGTGTGGCGCGGCGAGGCCGAAAGCGACGGATTCAACGCGCTGGTACCGATGGCGGGGCTGTCGTGGCGGCAGGCGTCGATCCTGCGCGCCTACGCGAAGTACTTGCGCCAGGCGGGTTCGACGTTCAGCCAGAACTATGTGGAGGAATCGCTGTCGGCGCACGTCGACATCGCCCGGCTGCTGGTCGAGCTGTTCGAGATCCGCTTCGACCCGCAGCGCTACACCTCCGACGATTCCGGGCGCATCACTCGTGAAGCCGAGGCCGAGAAGACCTCGACTCGGATCGAGCAAGCCCTCGAGCAGGTGGCCAGCCTCGATCAGGACCGGATCCTGCGCTCGTTCCTGCGCCTGATCAACGCCACCTTGCGCACCAGCTACTACCGTCTCGGCGCCAACGGCACGCAGGACGCGACCAGCTTCAAACTCGACTCGCGCTCGCTGCCCGAACTGCCCGAACCGCGGCCGGCCTACGAGATCTGGGTCTACTCGCCTCGGGTCGAGGGCGTGCACCTGCGCTACGGCGCTGTTGCTCGCGGCGGCCTGCGCTGGTCGGACCGCCGCGAGGATTTCCGCACCGAGATCCTCGGGCTGGTCAAGGCGCAGGCGGTCAAGAACGCCGTCATCGTCCCGGTGGGAGCCAAGGGCGGCTTCGTCGGCAAGCGACTGCCCGACCCGGCCGTCGACCGCGCGGCATGGCTGGCCGAAGGCACGGAGTGCTACAAGACGTTCATCCGCGCGATGCTCGACATCACCGACAACCGCGCAGCGGATCGCAGCGTGGTTCCGCCGCCGCACGTCGTCCGCCACGACGGCGACGACCCGTACCTCGTGGTGGCGGCTGACAAAGGCACGGCCGCCTTCTCCGACATCGCCAACCAGGTCGCGAAGGACTACGGGTTCTGGCTCGGCGACGCCTTCGCCTCCGGTGGGTCGGCCGGCTACGACCACAAGGCCATGGGCATCACCGCCCGCGGCGCGTGGGAGTCGGTCAAGCGGCACTTCCGCGAGCTCGGCCGGGACTGCCAGCGCGAAGACTTCACCGTGGTCGGCATCGGCGACATGTCCGGCGACGTCTTCGGCAACGGCATGCTGCTGTCGAAACACATCCGGCTGATCGCCGCGTTCGACCATCGCCACATCTTCCTCGACCCCGACCCGGACGCGGCCACGTCCTACGCCGAACGTCGCCGGCTGTTCGATCTGCCGCGCTCCACCTGGGCCGACTACGACCCCGAGCTGATCAGCCCCGGCGGTGGGGTCCACCCGCGGTCGGCCAAGTCGATCACGCTGACGCCGGAGGTGAAGGAGGCTCTCGGCATCGACGCGGGCGTCGAGACGATGCCGCCGACGGAACTGATGCGCGCCGTACTGCGGGCTCCGGTCGACTTGCTCTGGAACGGTGGCATCGGCACGTACGTCAAGGCGAGCACCGAGACCAACGCCGAGGTCGGCGACAAGGCCAACGACGCGATCCGGGTCAACGGTGACGAGCTGCGCTGCCTGGTGGTGGGCGAGGGCGGCAACCTGGGCCTGACCCAGCGCGGCCGGATCGAGTACGCGCTGAGCGCACCCGAGCGCAACGGCGACGCCGGACACCTCAACACCGACGCCATCGACAACTCCGCCGGTGTCGACAGCTCCGACCACGAAGTCAACATCAAGATCCTGATGGACAGCGTGGTCCGCGCCGGTGACCTCACCGAGAAGCAACGCAACGAGCTACTCGCAGAAATGACCGACGAGGTTGCCGAACTGGTCCTGGCGAACAACTACAACCAGAACGTCGCGATGGCCAATGAGCTGCACCAGGCGGGAAACCTGGCGCACGTGCACCGCTCCTACCTCACTCAGCTCGAAGCCGCCGGGCAGATCGACCGCGATCTCGAGGCGCTGCCGACGAACAAGCAGATGGCCGAGCGGATGAACAACGGCCGCGGGCTGACCGCACCGGAGTTGGCGGTGGTTCTCGCCTACACCAAGAACCTCATGTACGAGGAACTGTTGGACGGGAACATGCCCGACGACCCGTACCTGTCGGCCGCCTTGCATGCGTACTTCCCCAGCGCACTGCGTGAACGCTACGCCGACCGGATCGACGAACACCCGTTGCGCCGCGAGATCATCTCCAACGTCGTGGTGAACAACCTGGTGAACGAGGCCGGCACGACGTTCGCCTACCGGTTGGCCATGGAGACCGGTGGCACCACCGAGGACCTCGCGCGAGCGCACACCGTCGCCGGGGTGGTGTTCCGGATGCCCGAGTTGTACGCAGCGGTCAGGGATCTGGACAACGCCGTGGCCTTCGACGTGCAGACCGAGATGCGCCTGGCCGGCCGGACGATCACCGAGCGGGCCACGCGCTGGCTGTGCGTCAATCGGCGCCCACCCATCGACATCGCCTGGCAGATCGGGTTCTTCGAGGAACCGATCGCGCGGCTGCTGGTCGCTCTGCCCGAGGTGCTGGTCGGGCGCGAGTTCGACCTGTTCACGCAGCGGTTGGAATCGCTCCAGCAGGCCGGCGTGCCCGACGGCCTGGCGACCCGAGTGGCTGTGCTGCCGCCGGCGTATTCCGGGCTCGGCATGGTCGACACGTCGCTGACCACCGGCACCGACCTGGTCGAGGTGGCACGGGTGCACTTCACCCTGGGCGCCTTCCTCGAGCTGGGCCGGTTGCTGGAGCGCATCGTGTCGTTGCCGCGGCATGATCGCTGGCACACGATGGCCCGGGCCGCGTTGCGCGACGACCTGCATGCCCTGCAGGCCGCGCTGACCGCTCAGGTGATCCAGCACACCGACGAGACCGCCGACCCCCAGACCCGGGTCGAGACCTGGGCGGCCCAGGACGAGGTGATGGTGGGGCGAGCCCAGCAGATCCTGCTCGAGATCGTCGAAAGTGACAGCTTCGACCTCGCGCGACTGTCGGTCGGCCTGCGCGCCGTCCGCGGCCTGCAGCGCACCGACGCCACCTGACCTCCCCGGGGTCGGGAATGATCATGTTCACTTGGCAATTGCCTGCGTCACCACCCATGCACGGGTGGTGGCGCAGCACAATGCCTCGTGGTGCCCGCGGCGAAAGCGACACGCGCTCAGTTCGGAGGTGACGTCGCGACCGGAACGCGATCGCCGTCGGCCCGCTCACCGGGCGGCAGGTACGTCTGCGGGCGTCCCTCGACGTGCAGCTGCGGCAGCCGGCGGTCCAACCACGACGGCAGCCACCAGTTGGCCCGTCCCAGTAGATGCATCACCGCCGGGACGAGCAGCATCCGCACGATCGTGGCGTCGACCAGGATCGCCGCGGCCATGCCCACCCCGATGACCTTGAGGAAGACCTCCGGGCTCGGGATGAACGCCGCGAAGACCGCCACCATGATCGCCGCAGCAGCCGTGATGACCCGCCCGGTGCCGGCGAGACCGTCGACGATCGCCCGGCCGTTGTCCCCGGTACGTATCCACGACTCGCGGATCCGGCTGATCAAGAACACCTCGTAGTCCATCGACAGCCCGAACAACACCGCGAACACCAGGACCGGAATGAACGCCGGCATCGGCGTCTCGGTGTCGATACCGATCAGCTGGCCGGCCCAGCCGCCCTCCAAGACCAGGGCGACCACGCCGTAGGCGGCGGCGACCGACAGCAGGTTCATCATCGCGGCGGTGATCGGGATGACCAGGCTGCGGAAGGAGACCAGGAGCAGCAGCATCGACAGGGTGACCACACCACCGATGAGCAGCGGAAGCCGTTCGGCGGTGTCCTCGTTCGAGTCGATCGCGGCAGCCGTCACGCCGCCGACGTGGACGTCCAGGTCGCTGATGGCCAGCACGTCGTCGCGCAGCGTGTGCACCAGGTCCTCGGTGGCCGCGTCTTGCGGGCCGCTGTCCGGCAGGACCGTGACCATGGCGGCGTCGCCGGCGGGATTGACGGCCGGAGGTTGGACGGCGGCGACGCCGGGGGTTGCGGCGACGGTCTGGCTGAGCGCGGTCAGCTCATCGACGTCCGATGGCGAGCCCAGTTCGCTCACCAGCAGCAGGGGACCGTTCGCGCCGTCGCCGAAGCCCTCGGAGAGCATGTCGTAGGCCTGCCGGGACGAGCGGTCGGCGGTGTTGTTCCCGGCGTCGGGGAAGCCGAACCGAGCGTCCAGGAAGGGCACGGCCAGCGCGAGCAGCAGACCCACGCCGACGACGCTGGCGATCACGCGGTGCCGGTCGATCAGCCGGCCCCATCGCAACCAGGCGCGGGAGGGTTCGACGTGTCCGCCGGGTGCGAGCGTCGCCGAACGCTGGCGGCCCAGCGGCAGGCGGAGCCGATCCACCCAGTGGCCGACGTATCCCAGCAGCGCCGGGAACAGTGTCATGGCTGCGGCCACGACCACCAAGACCGCGACGATCGTGACCAGAGCAGCGCCCTGCATGAACGACAGGCCCATCGCGAACAAGCCGAGCATGCTCACCATGACGGTGCTGCCGGCCACCAGCACCGCGCGTCCGGCGGTGTCGAGCGTGGCGACCGTGGCCGCCTGGCTGTCCAGTCCGGCTGCCCGCCACTCGCGGAACCGGGTCACCATCAGCAGGACGTAGTCGATGCCGAGCGCGATGCCCATCATCGTGGCCAGAGCCGTCGACCAGTCCGGGACGTCGACGACGGCGGCGATCAGTCCGGTGAGCGTGCCGCTGAGCGCCAGCCCCGCGACAGCGACCAGCAACGGCAGGCCCGCGGCGACGACGGTGCCGAACGTGACGAGCAGGATCACCGTCGCGGCTGCGATGCCGATGGCCTCGGAACCGATCTCGCCCTGCTCGGCCAGGGCTACCGATTGCCCGCCGAGAGCGATGTCCAGGCCCGGGCGTTCGGCGGCTTCGGCCGCGGCGAGCAGGCGTTCGGTGTCCGCGACCGGCATGTCGTCGGGGAGCTCGACGTCGAGGTGGAGACGGGCGACCAGCGTCCGGCCGTCTTGGGAGATGCCGCCCGGTGCGGCGAAGGGGTCCTCGACCGTGGCCACGTGCGGCATGGTGCCCAGCTCGTCGAGCAGCGTGGTGATCTCCGCGCGTACTGGCGCGTCGGTGACCGGCTCGTCAGCCTGGACCACGACGTCCACGACGTCGCCGGCTTGTGCTGGGAAGCGCTCGGCGATCAGGTCTTGTGCTTGCCTCGAGTCCGATCCCGGCACGGAGTAGTCAGCGGTGAAGTCGCCGGCGAAGGCGCTGGACAGCCCGGCGGCTCCGGCAATGGCCAGGACCCACGCGATGACCACCGTCCCGCGCTTGCGAAACGCGACGCCGGCGATGCGCCCGAGGATTCCGGGACGTGGCGGAGCCGACCGTCGCTGTTCGCCGGCTCTGGTGGTGCTGCCCATGCGGGGTGCCCCCTCGACCTTGGTCGTGATGATGGTTCATAAGTGTTATTCAACGTAACCAACACGAGTAGGGTTAACTTGTCAAGGGGTATAACGTCTGTGAAGATAGTTAACTGAGTCACTTCGAGGGAGGGCGGCCACGACGTGGCGGAAGAACCGAGCGAGGAGTCTGCTCCCGGATCAACCGAGCGAGTGCTCACCCGTCGCGAGCGAGCACGGGCGGCCACCGTCGGAGAGATCAAGCAGGCCGCGTTGTCTCTGATGCGCGAGCACGGGACGACCGACTTCCGCTTCTCCGACATCGCGCGGATCATGGGCATGACGGCCCCGGCGCTGTACCGCTACTTCGCCGACCGGGACGAACTGCTCACCGCGCTCATCGTCGACGCCTACGACGATCTCGGTGCCGCCGTGGCCGACAGGCGCGACCAGGTGCCCCGCGACGATCCCGGCGGACGGTTCCACCTCGTCGCGCAGGCCTACCGGGGGTGGGCCCGTTCGGAGCCCACGCGGTTCGCCCTGATCCTCGGCATGCCGGTGCCCGGGTACTCAGCACCCGAGGAAGGGCCCACCACCGAGGCCGCGCGCAGAGCGATGGCGCAGCTCAAGTCGTTGTTCTACGACGCGGCGGAGCAAGGGCTGCTCGACGAGCCGACGTTCGACCTTGACGCGGGGCCGGTGAGTCAGTTCGTCGACGGGCGCGAGGATCCGATGAAGCTCGGCGACGAGGCAGACCTGCCGGCGGTGACGTTCCAGGCCATGGTGCATTGCTGGGCGAGCCTGCACGGCTTCGTCAGCCTCGAGGCCTACGGACACCTGGACTGGATGCCCGAGGACGTCCGTGACGCGTTGTTCATCGCCAGCATGCGCCACATCGCCGACTCGGCGGGCCTGCCGGCACCGAAGACGACGATCAGCTGAGTCGGCCCGAGGCGATCTCGAGAGCGCCCCAGGGCTCGTCCACCGTGGGCGCTCACGTCGTTCCACGTGGAGGTGACGGGCAACGTATGGGAACCGGCGCTTCGACGCGTACCCTTGACCGACGTGGCAGCACGCGACGTAGACACCGAGATCGCCGAGCTCTCCGAAACCTTGACCGGAATCGAGAAGGTGCTCGAGCCGGACAAGCTCGCTGAGCGCATCGCCGATCTCGAGGAGCAGGCAGCAGCTCCCGACCTGTGGGACGACGTTGACAAGGCTCAACAGGTCACCAGCCAGTTGTCCCATGCGCAGTCCGAACTGCGCAAGGTCACCGAGCTGCGTCGGCGGGTGGACGATCTGCCGGTCATGGTGGAACTCGGCCGCGACGAGGGTGACGCCGACGCGTTGGCCGAAGTGGAGCGCGAGATCGACGATCTGCGCAAGCTCGTCGCCGACCTCGAGATCCGTACGCTGTTGTCCGGCGAGTACGACGAGCGTGAGGCCGTCGTGACGATCCGCGCCGGAGCCGGCGGGGTCGACGCCGCCGACTTCGCCGAGATGCTGATGCGGATGTATCTGCGCTGGGCGGAGCGGCACGGCTACAAGACCGAGGTGCTCGACACCTCCTACGCCGAGGAAGCCGGCATCAAGTCGGCGACGTTCGAGGTCAAGGCGCCCTTCGCCTACGGAACGCTGTCGGTGGAGGCCGGTACGCACCGGCTGGTCCGAATCTCGCCGTTCGACAACCAGGGCCGGCGCCAGACGTCGTTCGCCGCGGTGGAGGTCATCCCACTGATCGAGCAGACCGACCACATCGAGGTGCCCGAGTCCGACATCCGGATCGACGTGTTCCGTTCGTCCGGTCCCGGTGGCCAGAGCGTCAACACGACCGACTCCGCCGTGCGTATCACCCACCTGCCCACAGGCATCGTAGTCTCGATGCAGAACGAGAAGTCCCAGATCCAGAACCGCGCGGCTGCGTTGCGCGTCCTGCAGTCCCGGCTGCTGCTGTTGCGGCGCGAAGAAGAGCAGGCGCAGAAGAAGGAGATGGCCGGCGACGTCAAGGCGTCCTGGGGCGACCAGATGCGCTCCTACGTGCTGCACCCGTACCAGATGGTCAAAGACCTGCGGACCGAGCACGAGGTCGGCAACCCGAGTGCGGTCCTCGACGGCGAGATCGACGAGTTCCTCGAAGCGGGAATCCGCTGGCGCAAGCGTGAACAGGGCAATGGCGACCAAGCGTAACGGCGCGCTTGCCGACGTCTTTGCGCACGTGGACGTACACTCGCAATCGTGCTCGGTCCGGTCGGCAGGAACTGCGGGCGCGACTGACATCCATACCGGTGGCGAGGCAACGTGATCCGATTCGACAACGTCAGCAAGCAGTACCCCACACAGACTCATCCCGCTCTCGACAACTTCTCCATGGAGGTCGAGAAGGGTGAGTTCGTGTTCCTCGTGGGCCCGTCCGGCTCCGGCAAGTCGACGTTCCTGCGGCTGGCGCTCAAGGAGGAGCGCCCCACCGCCGGGCGGATCCGGGTCGCCGGCAAGGACCTCCATCGGCTCTCCAACTGGAAGGTCCCGCACCTGCGGCGACGCATCGGCACGGTGTTCCAGGACTTCCGGTTGCTGCCGAACAAGACGGTCTTCGAGAACGTCGCGTTCGCGCTGCAGGTCATCGGCAAGCCGCGGCGGCAGATCAGTCGCGACGTCCCGGCCGTGCTCGAGCTCGTCGGGCTCGAGGGCAAGGAAGACCGGATGCCCGACCAGCTCTCCGGCGGCGAGCAGCAGCGTGTCGCCGTCGCCCGGGCGTTCGTCAACCGGCCGCTGATCCTGCTGGCCGACGAGCCCACCGGGAACCTCGACCCAGCTACGAGCGTCGGCATCATGAAGCTGCTCGACCGCATCAACCGGACGGGCACCACCGTGGTCATGGCCACGCACGACCAATCCATCGTCGACCAGATGCGTAAACGCGTGATCGAGCTCGAACACGGCAAGCTCGTCCGCGACCAGTCCCGAGGGGTGTACGGCTACACCCGCTAGCCGTACACGACGACCCGGCTTTCAGGCCATCACGCAACCCGGAAGAGAGCGATGCGCTTCCAGTACGTGCTGTCGGAGATCACGACAGGTCTACGACGTAACCTGACCATGACGATCGCGGTCGTCATCACGGTGGCGATCTCGATCGCTCTGTTCGGCACCGGTCTGTTGGTGCGAGCACAATCCGAGACGACCAAGGGCTTCTGGTACGACAAGGTCGAGATCTCGGTGTTCATGTGCAACGAGTACGCCACCGGGGCCGGCTGCGCCGACGGTCAGGTCACCGACCCGCAACGCGAGGCGATCAAGCAGACCCTCGAAGAGCACCCCGAGGTCCAAGAGGTCTTCTACGAGGACCAGGAGCAGGCCTACAAGCGGTTCGAAGAGCAGTTCGACGACTCCATCGTCGAGAGCATCACGCCTGATCAGCTGCAGGAGTCGTTCCGGGTGGCGCTGGAGGATCCGGAGGAGTACGACGGCGTGGTTTCCGCCGTCGCCGGATTACCCGGTGTGCAAGACGTCTCCGACCAGCGCGAGCTACTCGGACCGTTGTTCCGTGCGCTGAGTGGATTCCAGATCGGCGCCATCGGCGTGGCCGCACTGCAGGTCGTCGCCGCGGTGTTGTTGATCGCGAACACGATTCGGCTGGCCGCCTACAGCCGACGGCGCGAGACCGGCATCATGCGGCTCGTCGGGGCCTCGAACTTCTACATTCAATTGCCCTTCATTCTCGAAGCGGCGATAGCCGGACTTCTCGGATCCATCGTGGGATGTCTGGCGTTGTTCGGTATGGAGCAATTGATCATCAGTCGGCTGATCGCGCCGAATCTGACCTTCACGGCGTGGGTCGACAGTTCCGACGTGTGGGCCGCGGTGCCCTGGCTATTGCTGACCGGTGTGCTGATCTCCGCGGTGGCGTCCTTCATCACCTTGCGGCGTTACCTGCGCGTCTAGGTCGCGGGCCGGTGCCGCCGTGCCTGGTGTGCACGGCGGCGCCGGCTGCGGCACTTCTTCGGCGTCCGTACACGCGACGCTGCGTTGCCTCGGTGGAGGCTGTTCTCGTCCGGCGATCCGAGCGTCTTCAGCTGTGTCGATAGGTGCCGTTCTGGCGTGTCGACACGAGGCGTTCTGCTGCGTCAACACCCTTGCAAGGGTGTTGTGACAGGCATTTGCCTGCTGAACATGATCATTTTTTGAATTTCCCCGGATCTCTTCGCGTCCAGAGTGAACAGTGTTACGGTCGTGGGCGAGTGGTGCAAAGGGGGCAGCTGTGAAAGCTGTGACTAATGAGGTCTCGTGGGTACGCCGCGTGGCCGTTCTGGTCATCGCTGTCGGCGTTCTCGGAGCCGGCCTCGGGCAGGCCTGGGCCGACCCACGCGATCGGTTGGACGACGTGGAGACCCGGCTCGGGCAGGCTCGTGAGGCGCTGGAGGAGTCCAGCCAAGCGCTCGCCGACGCCACTGCTGAGTATCAAGCCGCGACGGCCCGGCTGCCGGCGGCGCGAGCCGCGCTGGCCGGTGCCCAGGACGCGCTGCAGGCCGCAGAACATCAGGTCGAAGTCGTCCGGGGACAGGTGGCTGCAGCCCGCGCGGCTGACGAGGCCGCGGCGAACCGCCTCGCCGAGGCCGAGAAGAAGGTCGAGATCCAAGAGGCGAAGATCGACGACGTCACCGCTCGCATCGATGGCAAGCGCGCCTCGATCAGCCAGGTCGCCGTTCAGGCCTACCAGCGCGGCGCCGGCGGTGATCTCGCGAGCATCGCCGCGGTGATGCAGGCGGAGAATCTGCAGGAGCTGGCCACGGGCATTCAGGCGAGCCAGTCGATCGTGCAGGCCGAGAGTGTCGTCCTGCAGGATCTCAAGCACGACCGCGCCGAACTGGCGAACCAGCGCGTGGTGCTCGAAGAGCTGCGAGCCGAAGCCGAGGTGCTGCGCGAGGAGGCCGCGGCGCGGCTGGCCGAGACCGAGCGTCGAGAGCGCGAAGCCGAGGCCGCCAAGGCCGAAGCGCTGGCTGCCCGGCAAGCCGCGGCTGCGGCCAAGGCCGACGTCGAGAACTTGGTGGCAGCCCGCGAGAACGCGGTCGCCGCGGCCGAGGCGGCCAAAGACGAGGACGCCGCCCAGGCACGAGCATGGGCCGCCGAGCGCGACAAGATCCAAGCCGAGATCAACGAGATCGAGCGGCGCGAGCGCGAAGAGCGCGAACGGCGCGAACGCGAGGAGCGCGAGCGCCAAGAGCGCGAGAAGGAACGGGAGAAGGAACGGGAGAAGGAGAAGGACAGGGACGACTCCGGAGACAGCGACTCCGACAGTGATTCGGACTCCGACGACTCCGGCAACGACTCCAGCGGGCTGAACTACCCGGTGTCCAACCCCTACATCACGTCGCCGTACGGGATGCGGGTACACCCGGTCACCGGCGTGTACAAGCTGCACGACGGCACCGACTTCAGGGCGTACTGCGGCACGCCGATTCGTGCCGCGGCGGCCGGGACGGTGCAGTGGGCGCACTACCGCACTGGTTACGGCAACCAGGTCGCCGTCAGCCACGGTGGCATGGTGACGACCTACAGTCACCTGTCCAGGTTCGCCGCTAGCCCGGGGGAGTGGGTCGCGCAGGGCGAGACCATCGGCTACTCCGGCACCACCGGCAGTTCGACGGCGTGCCACTTGCATTTCATGCTCTACGTCGGCGGCTCGCTCACGAATCCGATGAACTACCTCTGATGTTCGGTGATCGTTGGCGGGTTCTGGTTTCCCTGACCACCACTGGGCGCCAACGATCACCGACGAAACGGAGTCGTCAGTGGCCTAGGTGGCATGAAATCCTAGGGGCATGGCACGAGAACGCGGGCGGACCCTGGTCGCCCAGAACCGTAAGGCGCGCTACGACTACCACATCGACGCCACCTACGAAGCCGGGATCGTGCTGACCGGCACCGAGGTCAAGTCGCTGCGGGCCGGGAAGGCGTCGTTGGCCGACGGCTACGCCGAAGTCCGTGACGGCGAGGTGTGGCTGCGTAACGTCCACATTCCCGAGTACGACCCGGGCACGTGGACCAACCACGAGCCCCGGCGCTCGCGCAAGCTCCTGTTGCGCCGCGACGAGATCAGCCGACTGATCGGTAAGACCCGGGAGACCGGCGTCACCCTGGTGCCGCTGTCGCTGTACTTCAAGGATGGCTACGCCAAGGTCGAGATCGCGCTCGCCCGCGGCAAGAAGACTCACGACAAGCGGCAAGCCATCGCCGAGCGAGAAGCCAAGCGCGAGGCCGAGCGCGCGATGGCGCAGGCGCGCCGCCGCTGAGGACCGGGTGATCCCGGTGCGCGATCAGCGGCGACCCAGGCCCGCGGTCACGATGCCGTCGTCGGCGGAAGCACGCGCCGCGCGAGGTTCTCGGTCTTCGCCGACGGCGCAGGTTCGGCCACCCAGGGCCCGGTTCCTTCACTGATGTCGATGACGCCGGCCTCGACCCACGTGAAGTCGCCATCGAGGACGCCCTTGGCGAGGGCTTCGTCAGCGGCATCGGTGTTGCGCCACAGCGCGTCGAACAGCCGCTCGATGCGCACGCGCGCCTGGCGCGCGAACACGTCGGCGAGCCGGACGGCGTGGGCGCTGTCGGGATCGCCGTCGTCGACCAGCATGCGCGCACGCACACAACAGGCGGAGATGGCGAACAGCTCGGCGCCGATGTCGACGACTCTGGCCAAGAAGCCCTGCTTGTGCTCCAGCTTGCCCTGCCAGCGGGCCATCCCGTAGAAGGTCTGGCGGGCCAGCCGGCGCGACGTGCGCTCGACGTAGCGCACGTGCGGGGCGAGTTCGCCGAAGTCGCCGTACGACGCTGGCAGATGTCCGCTCCCGGCGACGAGCTGTGGCAGCCAGCGGGCGTAGAAGCCGGTGGCTTTGGCGGCGGCACGAGCCTTGCCGGGCAGGTCGACGTCGGGGTCGATGACGTCGCCGGCGGCCTGCAGGTGGGCATCGACCGCCTCGCGGGCGATCAGCAGGTGCATGATCTCGGTGGAGCCTTCGAAGATGCGGTTGATGCGCAGGTCACGCAAGATCTGCTCGGCGGGGACGGCGCGTTCGCCGCGCGCCCGCAGCGACTCGGCGGTCTCGTAGCCGCGGCCGCCGCGGATCTGGACGAGTTCGTCGGCCACCTGCCAGGCGGTCTCGCTGCACCACAGCTTGGCCAGGGCGGCCTCGATGCGGATGTCGCGGCGGCCCTGGTCGGCCATGTGGGCGGTCAGGTCGAGCACGGCCTCCTGGGCGAACGCCGACGCAGCGATGAACGAGATCTTGTGCGCGACGGCCGCATGCCGGCCGACGGGGCGGCCCCACTGCACGCGGTGCCCGGACCATTCGCGGGCGATCTTCAAACTCCATTTCGACGCCGCGGTACACAGGGCCGGAATGGACAGCCGGCCGGTGTTGAGCGTGGTCAGCGCGATCTTCAGGCCGTCGCCTTCACGGCCGATGCGGTTGGCCGCCGGGACGCGGACCCGATCGAAGCGGGTCAGCCCGTTCTCGATGCCGCGCAACCCCATGAACGCGTTGCGGTTCTCGACCGTGATGCCCGGCGAGTCGGCTTCGACGACGAACGCCGTGACGCCGCCGCGTCCGCCGTCGTGCGCGGGCACGCGGGCCATGACCACCAGCAGTTCGGCGATGACGCCGTTGGTGGTCCAGAGCTTGACGCCGTCGATCTCGTACGCCTCGCCGTCGTCGACGGGGATCGCCGAAGCGGCCAACCGCGCCGGGTCGGAGCCGACGTCGGGCTCGGTGAGCAGGAAGGCGGTGATCGCTCCCGCGGCGCAGCGGGGGAGGAAACGCTGCTTCTGTTCTTCGCTGCCGAACTGTTTGACCGGCTCAGGCACACCGATGGACTGGTGCGCGGAAACCAGTGCTCCCAGGCTGGGGTGCACGTCGCCGAGCAGCATGAGCGCACGGTTGTAGGCGACCTGGGTGAGGCCCGCGCCGCCGTAGGCTTCGGGGATCTTCATGCCGAACACGCCGATGCGGGCCAGCGCCTTGACGTACTCGTCCGGGATGCGGGCCTCGCGCTCGATGACGGTGCCGTCCAGTTCGGTTTCGCAGACGGCGCGCAGGCGATCGAGGAACGCCTGGGAGCGCGCGGCGTCGTCGGGCGCGGGGCGCGGGTGCGGGTGGATCAGATCGAGCCGGAACCGCCCGAGGTAGAGCTCCTTGGCGAACGACGGCTTGTCCCACCTGGTCTCACGGGCGGCTTCGGCGACTTGACGCGCCTCACGTTCGCCGATGTTGCGGGGGTCGGGGCTGTCTTTCAGGTCCGTCATGGCGCCTCTCCATCGTCGGCGTACCTCCATGTTACTCGTAAGTAGCCTTCTCGTCGCCTGATGATCGAACGGGCGAGAGCCGCCGGGCCCACCCGCGCGGAGACGTGGGCGGGCATGCGGTCGGAATCTCTCTCGCCGATGCGGCGTTGTACCAGGTATCCTGGGTCAGCCTTGGGCTTGCTGAGCGCTGGTCCGGGTGTTGACAATTCAAGAGGGGGTGAGCGGTTTCGACTTCGATCGTCGAACCAGGGGAAGCGGGCCGAGGATGTCGCGTCATCTCGCAAACGCTCGCGGCAACGTTACAAGTGCCAACGAAAAGCGCACTGACTTCGCCCTCGCCGCCTGAGGCTAGGGACTAGAAGTCTGTCGACCCGGGGTTGCTTCCGACCCGGTGCTCGGCATCATTGAGGAGGCTCACCTGTCGGTACGGTCGCGGGACCGGCAGGGACATGTACGCGGCTGGGCTCGTCACGGTGTACTCGCCTGCGTGATCACCGGAGCCGAGTAG
>JAJYTA010000180.1 GCA_021793295.1 Actinomycetes bacterium | reverse complement strand
CCGATCTCCCGACGACGCTGAGCGTGGTCATCGTCGGGTTCATCTGGCAGCTCATCATCAGCCCGGTGTGGGGATTCGTCGACACACCGCTGCTGGGCCAGTCGAGCACGGCGCTGGTGACCTTGGCGCTGATGTCGGTGTGGCAGTACGTCGGGATCCCGATGATCCTGTTCTACGCCGTGCTCATCAGCATTCCGCACGAACTCACCGAGGCCGCCACCGTCGACGGCGCCAACGGCTGGACGACGTTCTGGCGGGTCAAGTTCCCGCTGATCCTGCCGACCGTCGGCATCGTCTCGGTGGTGACCTACGTGGCCAACATGAACGCCTTCGACCTCATCTACACCGTCAAAGGCGCTCTGGCCGGGCCGGACTTCGCCTCGGACATCATGGGGACGTTCTTCTTCCGGACGTTCTTCGGATTCCAGCTCCAGCAGGGCTCCAGCACCATGGGCGCCACAGTCGCCACCATGATGTTCCTGCTCATCCTCGCCGGCGTGCTCCTGTACTTCTACGGCTGGCAGCGCCGCATCGAGAGCTACCAACTGTGAGGAGCGCAGCAGACGTGAGCGCTGTGAACACCGCCACGCCGCCCGCCGCCGCGGCGCCCAAGACGTACCGCCCGCTGCGGGCGCGGGCCGGCGCCGCGGTCCCCCACGTCATCCTGATCGCCTATGCCGTAGTGGCCCTCGGGCCGATCGCGATGATCGTCATGAACTCGTTCAAGTCGCGCCAGGCGATCTTCGACACGCCATTCGCCTTGCCGACACCCGACACGTTCGACGTCAGCGGATTCCAGACCGTCTTCACCCGCGCACAGTTCGAGCTGTACTTCCTCAACAGCTTCATCGTCACCGTGAGCACGGTGTTCCTGGTCCTGCTCCTGGGCTCCATGGCCGCGTTCGCGCTGGCCGAGTACCGCTTCACCGGCCTCACCTTCGTCGCGCTGTACATGGCGGTCGGCATCATGATCCCGATCCGCCTCGGCACAGTGGGCATCCTCGACCTGATGGTCCGCCTCGGCCTGGTCAACTCGCTGGCCGGCCTGGTGCTCGTGTACACCGCGATGGGGCTGCCGCTGGCGGTGTTCGTCTTGACGGCGTTCTTCCAGCAGGTGCCGGGCGAGCTGAAAGACGCCGCGCGGATCGACGGCTCGAGCGAGTACCGGGTGTACCGGATGGCCGTGCCGCTGGTGAAGCCCGGACTCGCGGCCATCGGCGTGTACACCATGCTGCCGATCTGGAACGACCTCTGGTTCCCGTTGATCCTCACCCCCGCCGAGAACGTGCGCACGGTGACGCTGGGCACGCAGCTGTTCCTGGGGCAGTTCGTCACCGACTGGAACGCCGTGCTGGCGGTGCTGACGTTGGCGGCGCTTCCGCTGATCGCCTTGTTCATCATCTTCTCGCGGCAGTTCATCAACGGGCTGACGTCGGGGGCGTTCAAGTGAGCCGGATCAGGGTCGGCCTCGTCGGCGCCGGTTTCATGGCATCGGTGCATGCGGCGGGCTGGGCCGGTTGTCCCGGCGTCGAGCTCACCGCGGTCGTGACCGCGCCGGGTCGCTCGCCGGCCCGGCTGGCCGGCGAGTACGGCCTGCGCGCGTGCGACTCGCTCGACGAGCTGCTCGACCTGGTCGACGTCGTCGACGTCTGTGCGCCCACCGACGTGCATCACCAGATCACCGTGCGCGCGGCGCGGGCCGGGCGTGCGGTGATCTGCGAGAAGCCGTTGGCCCGTACGCCCGCGCAGGCCGAGGACATGATCGCGACGTGCCGCGAGGCCGGTGTCACCCTGTTGCCGGCGCACGTCGTGCGGTTCTTCCCCGAGTACGCCGCGGCCAAGGCGGCCGTCGACGCCGGCGACATCGGCGAGCCGGGCGTCGTGCGCCTGACCCGGGCCACGTTCCTGCCGCCAGGGCCTGGCAGCTGGTACACCGACCACGCCCGATCCGGTGGCCTCGCGTTCGACCTGATGGTGCACGACTTCGACTACGCCCGCTGGGTCGCCGGCGACGTCGTGGGGGTGTACGCGCGCAGCGTGCGCGCGATGCGCCCCGACGCCGAGGCCGATCACGTCCTGGCGATTCTGCGCCACGCCTCCGGCGCGATCAGCCACGTCGAAGGATCATGGGCACATCCGCCGCCGACGTTTCGGACTCGAGCCGAGATCGCCGGCACCCGGGGCGGCCTGGAATTCGACTCCGACCGCACCACGCCGCTGCGCCCGAACGTCCGAGCCGACTCCCGCCCCGGCGCGATGCCGCTGCCGTCCAGCCCGCTCGCCGAACCACCGCACACCGTGCAGCTGCAGCACTTCGCCGAGGTCTTGCGCGGCGAGGCGGCACCGGTGGTCACCGCGGCCGACGGACTCGCAGCAGTCCGGATCGCCGCTGCGGTGGTGGAGTCGATCGACACCGGCAGGCCCATTGAGGTGCCGGCCGTGGAGGTGGCCAGATGAGGGTCGCGTTCCTGTCCAGTGCGCACGTTCACGCCGACGCCTATGTGGCGAATTTTCGCGCCGCCGGTGCCGAAGTCGTGGGGGTCGCCGACGACGATGCTGTCCGCGGCGCCACGTGGGCGGCCACCCACGACGTGCCCTGGTATTCGTCAGCCGAGGAACTGCTCGACGCCGGTGTCGACGCCGTGGCCGTCTGCTCGGAGACCGCGCACCACCGTCGTCTGGTGGAGCTGGCCGCTTCGGCCGGCGTCGCCGTGCTGTGCGAGAAGCCGCTGGCCACCACCGAAGCCGACGCCCGCGCCATCGTCGACAGCTGTGCCCGCGCCGCGGTGCCGCTGATGACGGCGTTCCCGATGCGGTTCAGCCCGCCGTTGCGCGAAGCGGCCGCCATGCTGGCCGACGGGACGCTGGGCCGGCTGCATGCGTGTACGGGCACCAACCAGAGCGTGCTGCCGACCCGCCACGGCGCGTGGTTCGCCGACGCGGCGCTGGCCGGCGGCGGCGCCATCATGGACCATTCGGTCCATCTGGCCGACGTGCTGCGTTGGTATATCGGCGAGGACCCTGTCGAGGTCTACGCGGCCACCAATCGCGTGCTGCACGGCGACACCGTGGACGTCGAAACCGGCGCCTTGCTCATGCTCACCTATCCCGACGGCGTTTTCGCGACCATCGACGCCAGCTGGAGCAGGCCGGATAGCTATCCCACCTGGGGTGGTCTCACGGTGGAACTCGTCGGCGAACACGGCACCGTCGGGGTCGACGCCTTCGGCCAGCACCTCACCGTGTACGGCGGCACATCCGGCCCGTTGGCCTGGCCCATGTGGGGCTCGGATGCCAACCAGGCCATGATCGACGAGTTCGTCGACGCGGTGCGAACCGGCCGTACACCTGCCGTGACCGGCGAGGACGGGCTGGCCGCCACGCTGGTGGCGTTGGCGGCCTACCGCTCGGCGCACAGCGGTCAGCCCGTCTCCCTGCCCTCGTGACGGCCTCGTAACCGCTCAGCGATGCTCGACGTCGTAGACCAGCTTCTGGATGCCGTTGGGGTAGGCCTCGCTCTCGACGAGGCGCAGCTTCTGCTTGTCCTTGTCCGCGTCGCTGAACAGTCGCTTCCCCGCACCGAGCAGAACCGGGAAGACCAACAGGTGGTACCGGTCGATCAGGCCGGCGTCGGACATGCTGCGGTTCAACGTGGCGCTGCCGTGGATCGTGATCGGCCCGCCATCGGTCTGCTTCAGCGCGGCGACGTCGTCCAATGACCGCAAGATGGTGATCTCGCCCCAGTTCGAGACCAGATCGTCGTCCTTCAGCGTGGTCGACACGACGTACTTCGGCATGGCGTTGTAGCCGGGGAACTCGTTGGTCATCGTCGGCCATACCGGCGAGAACGCCTCGTAGCTGACCCGGCCGAGCAGCATGGCCGTCGATTCCTCCTGCTCTCGACCCTTGAGCTCGTAGGCGGCCGGGTCGAACTCGACACCGTCGAACGTCCAGCCCGAGTTGCGGTACCCGGGCTCTCCGCCGGGTGCTTCGACGACCCCGTCGAGCGAGACGAACGCCGTGGTGATCATGGTGCGCATGATTTCTCCTTCGCTGCTGTGACGCGCGGTCGTCAGTGCGTCGAACAGGAACCGGCCGAATCGACACGTGATGGCAAGGAAATCTATGCCGTGGCCGATCAGCCTTTGAGGGCGCCCTGCAGGAGACCGGCGACGAAGCTGCGCTGGTGTTCACCAGCCCGACCGAGCGCAGGTCGAAGTGCAGCGGCACGACGATCAACTCGACCGGGATGGTCAACCCGGCGATAAGAACGCGAACACCGCGTTGCCTCCAGGCAGGCGCATCGTCCCCAGCGCGTAACCGGCGAGCGTGGCGAGCACGAGCGTGGCCGGCACCGCGCCGATCGAGGTCGAGGATGTGGCCGCTGGCGACGAGGTCTTGGTGCGGAAGTCGCGCAGGCTGCTCCGGGCGCCGTCGTCCTCGACGTCGCCGTGGGTGCCGAACACGCGGGCCTTGCCGCCCATGTACGGGGTGAAGGCGGTCATCGTGAACGGACAGGCTGCTGCGCGCCATCGGTGGCCACATGCGGCCGAACTGCCTGCGGATGCCGGAGCTGCGGACGCCCAGCCTGGACCCGGCTCCGTCGGCCTCGGCGCGGTCCGGTTGGGCCTGAACACGGTGGAGACGCAGCTGTTCGCGATGCTTTCACGCCCCATGACTTGACGGTGAACAAGGCCGAATCCGCGCCTTTCGGACATGACACGTCCACGAACTCCATGCGACATCTGCCCCGAATTGCGGGCGAAAGCTTGACATGATCGTCGCATCCCGGAAAGAGTGCACGTCGTACACGTCTCCAAATTTGGAGCAGGGGGGTCATGGCGTTCGAACTCAGCCACTGTGCGGGTTCTCCCGTAACCGACCCCTCAACTTCGTGCAGCCTCCGCAGGGCTCCGATGACACGGGTCGGCGGCGGCGCGTACGAAGTAGCGTTATCCACGCACCTCATCCGCAGAGAGGAGCGCACATGCGCTACCGCAACATCGCCATCACGGCGGCAGTCACCGGGCTGGTCGGCCTCGGTTTCGCTGCGCCGTCACACGCGGGTCTGACGACCTTCTGTGACGGCGTCGCTTCCGATGTCACCGTTCCCGGCGATCTCGTCGTCCGTGCCGGCGACTCGTGTGAGCTGACCAACGTCACGATCAACGGGAACGCGACCGTCCGTGCGGACGCGAACCTGCTGCTCGACGGCTCCACGGTCAACGGCAACCTCCGCGTCAACGACAACGGGTTCGTCGACGCCATCGACACCGAGGTGACCGGCAACGCCCGGCTCGTCACCGCCTACGGCGCCTACACCGAAGGCTCCACGATCGGCGGCAACGTCAACGCCACCGACTCCGGGTTCTTCTACAGCGTCGGCTCTGACCACGCCAAGAACGTCTCGTCGACCAACGGCGAGACCTTCCTGGAGAGCAGCTCGGTCTCCCGCAACTTCACCACCGAGGGTGACGCGCTGACCGACGTGTACGACACGGTCATCGAGAGCGACGTCAGCGTCTCCGGCGCCACCCAGGGCAGCGTCTTCTGCCTCTCCGAGGTCGATGGCAACGCCTCGTTCAGCGGCAACGGCGACCTGCTGCAGATCGGCGCCTCGGCACCGCTGACCGGGTGCGGCTTCAACGTGTTCGGCGGCGACCTGAGCGTCACCGACAACACCGGTGAGGCTCACGTGTCCGACAACGTCGTGCGTGGCGACCTGACCTGCTCGGGCAACAACCCGCTGCCGGTCGTGGAGAACAACCGGGTGCGCGGCAACGTCGACTGCGAGTCCGCGGAGGCGGCCGCCGGCATCCAGCAGCGCCGCGCCATCAGCCAGGCCGACGACCGCAAGGCCGAGGTCAAGGCCGACATCGAGGCTCGCGCCAAGGCCGGCTCGGAAGACGCCGAGGACGCGGGCAACGCCTTCGAGTGAGGCCCGACGCGATCGGCTAGAACGACCGCTCGACAAAGGGGCGGTGGGTGAAGGAGTCCTTCACCCACCGCCCCTTTCGTTGTCAAATGATCATGTTCACTAGGTGCTTCCCTGCCCCACCACCCGTGCACGCCTGTCGGTACTGCACGACGCCTGGTGATGTGCCCGCAGCGGCCGAGACGATTGGTGCACGGCCGCGGCGGAGGCGCACGACGAGGCGTCCTGTCGCATCACGAGGCGTCCTGTCGCATCACCAGGCGTGTACGCATGGTGTCGTTGGCACAGGCATGCTGAACATGATCATTTCCGACGGCGACCGTCAGGCGGCGGCCTCGGGGCTCATGGCGGCTTCCTCGAGGACGTCGATCGGGACCGCGCCGACCAGGAGCCGGCCGTCGTCGAGCAGCAGCACCGAGACGATGTCGTTGGTCATCGCCCGGCCGGTGCCGTACTCCCCACTCACCTCGTCGAACTCGCCGAGGATCGCCTCGACCAGCGGCATCATGTCCTCGTCGACCGAGCTGGTCAGTTCGTCCACGTCCACGCCGCGAGCCACCAGCACCGACGTCCATCCGTCGCCGACGACGCTCACGTCGTCCGGCTCGGGAGCACCCTCGGGAACGCCCGGGTGCTCGTCCGGGCCGTGGGGGGCCATCGGGCGTTCGCCGGGATCGATCTCTTCGACCTCGGCGCCGGCCGGCGGGGTGAACTCGTACACGGACTCGTCCGGCTCGGAGAAGCTCACCGAGGTGAAGCCCATTTCGAACGCCGGGTCACCACCCTGGCTGCTGTACACCTGGATCCGCAGCGGCACGAAGTGCTCGCCGTCGACGGCGAGCCGGATGGAGCCGATGAGCGAATCGTCGTCCTTCGGGCTCACGACGAGTTCGTAAGCGTCGCGTCCGGCCACCGTGGCCGTCCCGTCGACCTCGATGTTCGTCGTCGGCGCGATCGCCTGCAGGGCCATCTCGGCCATGGCGTCCGTGGCGCCGGCCGGCGCATCGGACATCGACGGCATCGACGGCATGGGCGAAGCCGGCCCCGGCTCCCCCTCGGGCAACGTCGCATGCTTGACGACGTTGTGCTCACTGTTCCAGAACCACGCCTCCCCGTCGTGGTGGATGATGTCGGTCTCGGCGAGTTCGTCCTGCAAGGCCACCCGGAAGCTGTCGTCACCGGAGTACCACACCCGCGCAGTCGTCGAGCCGGTCAGCAGCGACAAGGCGGTCGCGCCGGTGGATCCGGCATCGCCAGCGCCGGTTTCCGGCAGGTCGGGCAAGCCGAGATCGGCAGATTGCACGACGGTGCCGGAGAACGCGACGTCCCGGGCGCCGGCGAGACCGACCAGGATTTCAGCCGCGGTGCGGTCGGGCAGTTCGGAGTCGGCGCCGGCGATGACGGGACCTACCGCGGCGGCGGTCACGACAACGGCGGTGACCCCGGCTGGTACGGCCCATCGCATCGCCGGGCGGCGCAGGATGGAGCTTGGCATCGTGGTACTCCTCGTGATTCGGCCGTCTCGCGGCCAGTGTCTGGCATGGTGTGCTTCCACTGTGCGCGACCTCGCCTGTGAAGACGCTGAGAGCGTCGATCCCGCCATCGACATCAATACCCACCACGGCAGGGCAAGCTAGTGCCATGCGGGTACTCGTGGTCGAGGACGAGAAGGGTCTGGCGCGCGCCCTGCAGCGCGGCCTGTCCGCCGAAGGCTTCGCCGTCGAGCTCGCTCACGACGGTCGCGACGGCCTGTTCCTGGCGCGCGAGAACGACTACGACGTCATCGTCCTCGACGTGATGCTGCCGTCGCTGTCCGGATACCGCGTCTGCCGCACACTGCGGGCCGAGGGCAACTGGGTGCCGATCCTCATGCTCTCGGCCAAGGACGGTGAGTACGACCAGGCCGACGGGCTGGACATCGGCGCGGACGACTACCTCACCAAGCCGTTCTCCTATGTCGTGCTCGTCGCCCGGATCAGGGCGCTGCTGCGCCGCGGCGCACCGGCCCGGCCCCCGGTGCTGACCGCCGGCGATCTCGAGCTCGATCCGAGCGCACGCACGGTACGCCGGGGTGCGGTCGACGTCGCCCTGACCGCCCGGGAGTTCAGCCTGCTCGAGTTCCTCATGCGCCGCCGCGACG
>JAJYTA010000179.1 GCA_021793295.1 Actinomycetes bacterium | reverse complement strand
TGCTCCACAAAGCTGGCATTTCGGGCGCCTTTGGTCACTTTCAGTGTGCCACGTGGTGCGCGCTAACGTGCCACGTCTGCTCGCTCCAGCTGTCGATCTCGGCGAGTAGTCGTGTGCGTAGCGCCGCGGCCCGTTCGGCGAAGGCGAGTTGTGCGTCGACGTAGGCGGCTTTGCCTTCGCGGGTCTCGATGCGGATCGGCTCGTAGCCGAGGTCGCGGAGGTCGTACGGCGAGGCGCGCATGTCGAGCTCGCGGATCTCGCGCGCCAGCGTGAACGCGTCGGCAACCAACTCGCTGGGGACGAGCGGAGTCAGCTTGTAGGAGTGCTTGTACAAGTCCATGTTGGCGTGCAGGCAGCCGGGCTGTTCCAGCTGCGGCTGTCGCTCGCGGGTCGGGGTCACGGCATTGCGTGGCCGCGCGGGCTCGGTGAAGAAGCGGAACGCGTCGAAGTGCGAGCAGCGGATCTTGTGCGATTCCACGACCGCATCGGTGCCGTCGTGTCCGAGGCGCAGCGGCCACGACTCGTGCCGGACCTCGCCGGGGCGGGTTCGATACACCATCGCCCACTCGTGCAGACCGAAACAGCCGGCGTAGGCCGGGCGGGACGCCGTCGCCGCGAGCAGGTCGCGTACCCAGGTGATCGACGCGGCGCGGCGGGTCAGCAACCCGGGATCGACGGTGATGCCGTCGGACGTGCGGACGTAGCCGCGCCACGAGGCGTGCGGGGCGTCGCCGGTCAAGATCCGCCCGAACCCCGGGTGCCAGCGCCGCAGCTGGGAGGGACGGTGCGAGTAGTAGGTGAACAGGAAGTCCTCGACCGGATGGGCTTCACCTGTCTGTCGGCGGCGCAGGTGACCCCCGACGAGCTCGTCCACGCGCCGCTCGTGCTCGGCCATCCGGGCCTGCCAGTCTCGTTCACCGACGTACACGCGTTCCAGGGTAGGCATCCCGAACGGATAAGCTCACCGACGTGCGTATCGCGAGGTTCACGACGGGTGACGAGCCGCGTTTCGGCGCGGTAGGCCAGGACGAGACCGGTCAGACCGTCATCGCGGTCCTGCAGGGCGACCCGCTCTACCGGTCGATTCAGCTGACCGGAGAGAAGGTCGCCCTGGAAGACGTGCGGCTGCTGGCTCCGGTCATCCCCCGCAGCAAGGTCGTCGGCGTCGGGCGCAATTACGCCGATCACGCCGCGGAGTTCGACAACCCGATGCCGGCTGAACCGTTGCTGTTCTTGAAGCCGAACACGTCGGTCATCGGCCCGGACGAGCCGATCGTGCTGCCCGAGCAGTCGCAGGAAGTGCACCACGAGGCCGAATTGGCCGTGGTCATCGGCCGCATCGCGAAGTCGGTGCCGAAGGAACAGGTGCCGGACGTGATCTTCGGTTACACCTGCGCCAACGACGTCACGGCGCGCGACTTGCAGCGCAGTGACGACCAGTGGACCCGCGCCAAGGGATTCGACTCGTTCTGCCCGCTGGGGCCCTGGATCGAGACCGACCTCGACGTCGCCGACCTGGCCGTGCGCTGCCGGGTCGACGACGAAGAGCGTCAGGACGGCCGGACGTCGCAGCTGGCCTTCGACGTGGCGACCTTGGTGTCCTACATCAGCGAGGCGTTCACGCTGTTGCCCGGCGACGTGATCCTCACCGGGACGCCGGCCGGGGTCGGCGAGATCAAGGCCGGCCAGCACGTGACGGTGACGGTCGAGGGCATCGGCGTGTTGTCGAATCCGGTCGTGGCCGCCGACTGAGCCGGCTCACGGCGCGGTCCCCGTGGCGACGAGGTCGCTGGGCGCGCCCTGCAGCGCGATCGGCTCGCCGGAGGTGAAGGTCTCGAGATCCACGGGGGTCAACGTCGATGTCTCGGGGTCGGCGACGAAGGCGCGGTGCCCGGCCACGGCCAGCGAGGGCTTGACCCCACCGTGCCCTTCGGGCAACTCGAACGGCTCCAGCACCTTCACCGTCGCGTCGATGCCGCCCGTGGTCGGATCGATCCGACGCAGCGCGCCGTCGGTGCCGAGCGCCAGGATGTCGCCGTGCGGTCCGGTCGTGTACGCGGCGACATCAGCGGCGGCGTCGACGACATCGAAGGTGCGGGCGGCGACGTCCACGACGGCCAGCGAGTCGGCCGCGTAGTCACCCACGACTGTCGAATCTGCTCCGGCGACGAACCCACCGACACGTTCGCCGGACTCGTCCGGGTTCGGCAAGCTCGACGCGCTGTCGCCGGAGACCAGCATGATGCCGGTCTCGCAACCGAAGACCGCCGTGTCCGCCACGACGATCTCACCGTGCAGGCCCGGACAGTCGTCGAACTGCGCGGTCCGGGTGCCGTCGTCGTCGACGCGGGCCACCCCGACGGGTAGGGCGTCCGTGCCGGGGATCGTCACCAGCGCACCGTCGGCCAATGGGACGACGACGCCGTGGTGCGGTGCGCCGCTGTCGATGGTGGTGGTCGCCACGCTGTCGATCAGCAAGCCGTCGTCGTCGAAGACCTCCGCGGTGCCGGAGTCGTCGTGAAACACCGCCGTCCGTCCAGCGTTGGAGACCACGTGGACCGGCCGGTCGCCCTCGACGGCCGGGGTGCGGAGCGTGGGCTCGGCGACGTAGTGGTGGAAGTGATCGCCGTGCGCGGACGACCACGCCCCGGCGTCGAGGAACTGTGTCGTTCCCGCGTCGGCGTCGACGAGCGCGACGTGGCGCCCGTCGCCGATGGCCGTCAGCCGTTTCGGGCCGTCGGCCGGGAACGAGGCGAGAACCTCGCCGGAGCCTGGATCGAGGACGGCGGTGTTGTCGTCGAAGGCGACGACGAGGCGGGGGTGGGGTTCGGTCACTTCTTCGCGTGTCGGATCAGGTGGAGCGGACTCCTGCCCGGCGGCGGCGTCACCAGTGGATTCGGCGTCGTCGGCGGCGCAGGCGGAGATGGCGAGCGCCGCGGCGAGGCAGGAACAGGCCAGGACGGAACGGGTCAGTGATCTCATACCGGAAGGTTCTAACAGATGATGAGAATCATTCGCAACTATGCGATGAGGGGATCGGTCGACGGAGCCGGTAATCTGCGGCTTGCGAGTTGTTTCGCACTCAGACCACGACCTCTCGAGACCTAAGGTGATCCGCAGTGACTGACGGCTCCGGCTCGTCGGACGCGTTCGTACTCGGCGATGTCGCGCCCAGCGACGTCCGTGTTCGCTTCTCGCCGTCGCCGACGGGCAATCCGCACGTGGGTGTCATCCGGGCGGCGCTGTACAACTGGGCGTTCGCGCGGCACTTCGGCGGCACGTTCGTGTTCCGTATCGAGGACACCGACGTCAGTCGCGACACCGAGGAGTCCTACGAAGCCATGCTCGATGCCATGCGCTGGCTGGGGCTGCACTGGGACGAGGGGCCCGACGTGGGCGGGCCGCATGCGCCGTACCGCCAGTCGCTTCGTCGCGACATCTACGCCGACGTCGCGGCGAAACTGCTGGACACCGGGAACGCCTACCACTGCTACTGCACCCCTGAGGAATTGGACGAACGTCGCCAGGCTGCCCGCGCGGCGGGCAAGCCCAGCGGCTATGACGGGCGGTGCCGAACGCTGAGCTCCGACCAGGTGGCGGCCTACCAGGCCGAGGGGCGGCAGCCGGTACTACGGCTGCGGATGCCCGACACCGCCATCACGTTCACCGACCTCGTGCGCGGCGAGATCACCGTCGACGCGAACAATCTGTTCGACTACGTTCTGGTGCGGGCCAACGGGCACCCGCTGTATCCGCTGGTCAATCCGGTCGACGACGCGTTGATGGGCATCACGCACGTGTTGCGCGGCGAAGACCTGCTCTCGTCGACCCCGCGCCAGTTGGTCCTGCACGAGGTCCTGCGCGACATCGGCGTGGCCGACGGGCCGCTACCGCGCTACGCCCACCTGCCGCTGGTGACGGGGGAGGGCAATCGCAAGCTGGCCAAGCGCGACCCCGAGTCGTCGTTGCAGCTCTACCGCGATCGTGGGTTCCTGCCCGAGGGCCTGCTGAACTACCTCGCCCTGCTGGGCTGGTCGATCGGCGAGGACCGCGAGGTCTTCTCGTTGGAGGAGATGGCCGAGGCGTTCGACGTCACCAGGGTGAACTCCAATGCCGCCCGGTTCGACCTGCGTAAAGCCGAGGCGATCAACGGCGTATGGCTGCGCAAGCTCTCCGTGGACGACCTGGCCGAGCGGATGGTGCCGCACTTGCAGGCAGCGGGGCTTCTGCCCGACCCGGTGACGACGGAAGCGCTCGAGCTGATCAAGGCGGCGACGCCGCTGGTGCAGGAGCGGATGACGGTTCTGGACGAGTCGGTCGGCATGCTGGGGTTCCTGTTCGCCGGCGACACCGTCGACATCGATCCCGCCTCGGCCGCCAAAGTGCTCACGCCAGAGGCAAAGCCGGTCCTCGAAGCCGCGCGCGCCGCGCTGGACCAGGTCGAGCCGTGGTCGACCGAGGCGATCGAGGCTGCCTTGCGTGCGGCGTTGGTGGACGGCCTGGGCCTGAAGCCGAAGCATGCGTTCGGGCCGGTCCGGGTGGCCGTCACCGGCCGGCGGGTCTCGCCGCCGCTCTTCGAATCGCTGGAGCTGCTGGGTCGGCAGCGTACGCTGGCGCGGATCGACGCCGCCGTCCACGTGGTGCCTGCCTGACCTCACTGTGAATCCTGGAGGGCTGTGCACCCATCAGCGTGCGCTGAGCGGTGGATAGCTCTCCAGAAATCGCGCGCGCCCTCCGCTTGCTGCACGGGCCCGTGGTCACGCCATCGATGACCCATTGACATCACGGACTGTGACACCTAGTCTCAGCAATCGATTTCTCACGTCCGTATCCCCGGAGGGCGCGATGAACACCGACCGACCGACCGAGTCCGATGTCTCGCCCGCGGGCGTGCTGAGCCTGCCCGTCGTCGACGGTTGTTGCGAGGGCGAGTCCTGTGACGACACCGGCCTGGCCGGGCTGAGCCGTCGCGGCTTTCTGGCCCTGGGGGCCACGACGGCGGCAGCCGCGGCGAGCGGAGGGCTCTGGCCGAGCGGAGCGACAGCCGTCCCGGCCAGCCGGCACCTCTCGCGGGAGCGGCTGGCCGGCTTGGCCGAACGCGGCCAGCCGACCGAGTACACCGGCGCTGCCCTCAACCTCATCGGCATGCCGGTGGGTGGAGCTTGCACCGGGCAGGTCTACCTCAGCGGCGACGGCCGGCTGTGGTTGTGGGACGTGTTCAACGCCGACAGCTTCCGTTACGGGGGCGCGGACTGGCTGGGCGTGCACTACGCCGAGCCGCTCACGGTGGACTCGCCGTTCACGACCGGGTTCGCGCTGCGGTGTCGCCGTAGCGACACCACGGACACGCGGCGCATCGACGCCGACGGGTTCGCCGACGTGCGCTTCCGCGGGCGCTACCCGATCGGGCACGTGGACTTCGCCGACGAGGCGTGCCCGGTGCAGATCAGCCTGGACGCCTACTCACCGTTCGTGCCGACGCAGGTGGCCGATTCTTCGCTGCCGGTCACGGTGCTGGAGTACACCCTGACCAACACCTCCGACCAGGTCGTCGACGGTGAGCTCCTGGGTCTGGCGGAGAACCCGGTATGCCTCGACAGTCGCCGGACGCAGCCGATCGTGCTCGCGTCCGCCACCGGCGGGCCGGCCGGCGCTCCGGCCGTGCTGCACACGGCCCGCGCCGCCGAACGCTCCCAGCAGGGCCGGCCGGACATCCTGTTCGAGGACTGGGAGAACGGTTACGACGGGTGGACGGTCGAGGGCACCGCGTTCGGCTCGGGCCCGGTGACCGAGGGCGAATGCCCCGACTACTTCCGGCGCGAAGGCGAGCTGAACGTCAGCGGACAATGGTTCGTCACGTCGCACAACTGGCGTGACGGCACGCTGCCGGCTGACGACCACACCGGACGGATGACCAGCGCACCGTTCACGGTGGATCGGCGCTACTTCATCGCCGACGTCGGCGGCGGCAACCACCCCGGCTCAGGTGTGCACCTCGTCGTCGACGGCGAGGTCGTCGCCCGGCTGAGCGGGCGCAACTCCGAGATCATGGAAACCGAGTCCGTCGACGTGAGCGCCTACGCCGGGCGGACCGCGACCGTCGAGATCGTCGACGACGGCACCGGCGGCTGGGCGCACGTCAACTGCGACCAGATCCGCTTCTCCGACATTCCGGTCGACGAGCGGCCGATGGAGGACCTGCCGGACGGCGGAACGTTCGGCCTGGCCGCGTTCGACCCCAGCGCGCGCGTACGACCGTCGATCAGCGCGTGGTCGACGCCTGAGGACTGGTTCGACGCCCCCGACGGGCCGGCCGAGGTCGACGCCGGCCTCGACCGCCTGGCGGGAACCGTCACCGTGCCATGGCAGCTGGAGCCGGGGGAGTCGCGCACCATCCGATTCGCGCTGAGCTGGCATTTCACCAAGATCAGCAGCGGGCCGTTCAGCCACATCGACGACGCGGACACGCTGCGAAGGCACTACGGCGAGGTCTATCCCGACGCGGAGGCCGTCCTGGCCGACGTGGCGAACCGCGGCGACGAGCTCGCGGAGGCGACGAAGCTGTTCGTGCGCACCTGGTACGACGACTCGACGTTGCCGTACTGGTTCCTCGAACGCACCCTCATCCCGGCGTCCACCGTCGCGACGGGTACGTGCTACCGATTTCAGGACGGCCGGTTCTACGCCTGGGAGGGCATCTACTGCTGCGCCGGCACCTGCACCCACGTGTGGAACTACGCGCAGTCGATCGGGCGGTTGTTCCCCGAGCTGGAACGTGACGCCCGCGAACGCGTCGATTTCGGCCTGGCCTTCCACGACGACACCGGCGCCATCGACTACCGCGCCGAGGAAGCCCGGCACGTGGCCCACGACGGACAGTGTGGCAACGTGCTGCGCGCCTACCGCGAGCACCAGATGTCGTCCGACGCTGCCTTTCTCCGACGGATCTGGCCACGGGTCAAGAAGGCGACGCAGTACCTCATCGATCACGACGGTGAACCCGACGGCCTCCTCGAAGCTGAGCAGTACAACACGCTCGACGCGACGTGGTACGGCAAGATCCCGTGGATCAGCGGGCTCTATGTCGCGGCCCTGCGCGCCGCGGCCGAGATGGCTGACGACATGGGTGATGACGAGTTCGCCGCGACCTGCCGCGAGCTCGCCGACCGAGGTTCGGCCCAGCTGGACGAGACGCTCTGGAATCCCGAGTACGGCTACTACGAGCACCACGTCGACCCGGACCATCCGGAGGCCACCAATGCCAACCGGGGTTGTCATATCGATCAGATGTTCGGCCAGACCTACGCCCACCAACTGGGTCTGCCGCGGGTGTTCGGCGAGCAGAAGTCGCGCACGGCGCTGGAGAGCTTGTACCGGAACAACTTTTTGTCCGACGCGCAGGCCTACAAGAAGGAATCCGGCATCGACGGCGGCCGCGTGTACAGCACCGAAGGCGAGGCCGGCACCGTCATGTGTACCTGGCCCTTCGGCGGGGCGGAGCAGGCACCGGGTGCGGGCGACCCCGGATTCGTGGCGTACTTCAACGAGGTGTGGACCGGACAGGAGTACCAGTTCGCCGCGCACCTCATGGCCGAGGACATGGTCGACGAGGCGTTGGCGGTGACGCGCGCCATCCACGACCGGCACTCGGCCGACAAGCGCAACCCGTTCAACGAGGTCGAGTGTTCCGACCATTACACGCGGGCGATGATGAGCCATGCCGTGCAGCTGGCGGCCGCCGGATACGAGTACCACGGCCCGCGCGGCCATCTGGGGTTCGCGCCGAAGCTGACGCCGGAGAACTTCGCCGCGGCGTTCACCGTCGCCGAAGGATGGGGACTGTATCGCCAGGAGCGCACTGGCGGTCGCCAGGTCAGTGAGGTTCAGTTGCGGCACGGGCGGCTGAGCGTGCGCTCGTTCGCCACCCAGGTGGTCGAGCCGACCGGTACGCGTCCGGTCATCGTCGAGAAGGTGGCCGAGCGGCGGCGGACGCGGATCCACCCGGACGATGTGCTGGTCGACGGCGCCCGAGTAGTGATCAGCATGACCGACCCCGTCGAGCTCGCCGCCGGCGAGAGCCTCGTGGTGACGGTGCTGTGACCGGCCGGCGACGAGCGCGCGTCATCGCGCTGAGCGGGTTTCTGGGTGCTGGGAAGACGACGACCCTGGCGGCGATGGCGCGGCTGCTGGAACGCCGTGGCCGGCGG